>JANXLQ010000093.1 GCA_025355085.1 Rhodopila sp. | reverse complement strand
GGCTGCTGGTCTATGTCTCCGGCATTCCGTTGCTGGAACAGCACATGTTGAAATCGCGTGGCGATGCGTTTCGCGCCTATCAGGCCAGGGTGAATGCGTTTTTCCCGTTGCCACCGAAGGAGTAGTCATCATGAGCATCGTTTCCGTCGCTACGAATGTCATCGAACGGGTGAACTTCCCCGATGCCGTCACATCCGCCGGGATTTCGTTCCTCGTGGACCGCACCCGCCGGAAACTGGCGCGAACGGGCGGCATGTCGGAGGTCGATTTTGCGAGACTGATGGCTCAGCATCCCATCGCGGTGCGGCCTGACGCAGCGAATACTCAGCACTACGAGGAGGCGGCGGAGTTCTTCGGATTGGTGCTGGGGCCTCGGCGGAAGTATTCGTCGTGCCTGTACCGGACAGCAACCGATAGTCTGGCCGATGCGGAAAATCAGGCATTGGCCGAAACTGCCATTCACGCCGACCTGGCCGACGGTCAGGATATCCTGGAACTGGGTTGCGGTTGGGGTTCGTTAAGCCTTTGGATGGCCGCCCGTTATCCAGCGGCGCGAATTACGGCGGTATCGAATTCCACCGGGCAGCGGGCGTATATCGAGGAACAGGCCGCACTGCTTGGCTTGAACAATCTGCGTGTTATCACCGCTGACATGAATGACTTTACCTGCGACGGCGCATTCGATCGGGTGGTCTCGGTCGAGATGTTCGAGCATATGACAAACTGGGCTTCATTACTGCGCCGCGTGCATGGCTGGCTGCGTCCCGATGGCCGGTTGTTCCTGCATGTGTTCAGTCATCGGTCGGCGCCATATTTGTTCGATATCGCCGATAAGGAAGACTGGATAGCGCAACATTTTTTCACCGGCGGAATTATGCCGAGTCACGGGCTGATCAAGCATGTCGCGGAGGTCTTCGATGTTGAAGCCGATTGGCGCTGGAGCGGCGATCATTACGCCCGAACGGCGCGCGACTGGCTGTCTAACTTCGACCGCAATCAAGACGCGGCGATGGATGTCCTGCGAGGCGTCTATGGCCCCGAGGCGGCGTTGTGGAAACGTCGCTGGCGCTTGTTCTTCCTGGCGACGGCCGGGCTTTTCGGCCATGCCGGCGGTTCGGAATGGGGCGTGAGCCATTACCGGCTGCGGCCGTTGGTGCTGTAGTGTTCCGCTGGCTTCGCGCTTATACCGCGAGCGACGATCCGCACGTCTCCGCTTGCAATACGATCGCCATGGTGATCGCTTGGAACCAGCCGTACTATCCTCTGTACTTATGGTGGATTGCCGGCCACGACGCTTGGGTAGGCATCCCGGATGCGTTCTCCGGTATTCTGTTTTTTGCCATCCCCGCCATCGCCCGTCGTTCTTCGTTGTTGGGCCGCATTGCGATGGTTGTCTTTTCCGTGGCGAATGTCGTGTTCTGTTCTATGATGTTGGGGGAGCGGGCCGGCGCCCAGTTGTTGTTTCTACCGTGCGGGATGCTCGCCGCGATGCTGTTCGCATGGCGGGAACGGTTCGTCATGTTGGCGATGGCATCTTTGCCTCTGGCGACGTGGTTGCTGACACGCGGGCGGTTGGATATCCCGCCGGTGCGGTTCTCGGCGGAGGTCTATGCTTCGTTGTTCACCCTGAACGCCGTCAGCGCGGGATTGCTGATGGTGTTCTTCGGGTGGCTGCTGGCGGGGATTAGTCGCTGTGCTGAAGGTCGGAAGCGGTAGGGTTCGCCCGGACGTTAAATTTCCCAATCTTCGATTTGAAGGGCCGCCACGCGCTGAAACTCGCGTACATTGTGAGTGATGAGAATCATCCCCCGCGCAATTGCCTGCCCGGCGATCAGGACGTCATACGGTCCGATCGGTGCGCCGGCAGCCGCCAGAATCGCTCGCAATTCACCGGAACAGCGGGCATCTTCCCGGTCGAAATCCAGTATCTCAAACCGCAAAGCCTCGATCCGGCTGAGATTCTCGGCGGTCCTGTGTCCTTTGTAGGCTCCATAGAACAGTTCGTGCGCGACAATCGATGAGATCGCGAAATCCTGCGGTTGGTGTTGGCGAATGCGTTTCAGAAAACCAGCGTCTCCTCTCAAGAGCGCAATCACAGCATTACTGTCGAGGAGGTATTTCACTCAAAGAAGTCCAGCGCAGGACGATCCTGCCGATCCGGTTGTTCTGCCGCCGCCTGTGCGAAGTCGTTATCGACGGGGCCGACGACCTTATCCAGCCATGCCCAATCCTTGGCAATGGGTTCCAGGATAACGGCATCACCGTGGCGCCGGATGCGTACTTCATCGGTGTCGAAGCGGTAGTCCTTGGGCAGGCGGACGGCCTGGGAACGGCCGGACCAGAATATTTTCGCGGTTTCCATGTCCAATCTCACTGCCCGATCTCGATAATATATACCAAAAGAATATACCACACGAAGGCGATCTTCGCCAGCGATTTGTCCCATCGATCCGCCGGAAGGTGTTGGTCCGTCTTTCCCTGAGTTGCGATACGATGACACCGGGTGCAGGATGATGCGCGGCTGCCTCAACGCCGCGATACAAAGAACTGGGAACTGTCCGTCATCATGTCTCGTTTCGCTGGTCTCACACCGCTTCTCGCCCCCCGTTCCATCGCGGTCCTGGGCGCTTCGTCCGACCCGACGCGGATCGGTGGACGGCCAATTGCCTATATGCTGGCTCAGAATTTCTCCGGCGCCCTGTATCCCGTCAATCCAAACCGGGCGGAAATCCAGGGCCTGAAGGCGTATGCCTCGGTGGCGGATTTGCCGGAGACTCCCGATCTGGCGATCGTTGCGGTCCCGGCAAATCTGGCCGCGCCGGCGATCGACGATCTGGCAAAGCGTGGCGTCAAAGCCGTGGTGATGTTCACCGCCGGATTCGCCGAGATGGACGACGAAGGCGCCGTGGCACAGGCGAAAATGGTCGCCACAGCGCGGGCGTCCGGCATGCGCATCCTTGGCCCGAACTGTCTGGGCGTATTCGACGCCCGCACCTCCTACTACGCAACATTCTCGTCGTCTTTCGACAGCGGTTTCCCGGTCCTGGGGCGTATTGGCATCGCCAGCCAATCCGGCGCCTACGGCACCCATCTCTACACCTTAGCTCGGAATCGGGGCATCGGCGCATCGCTGTGCGTAATGACCGGCAACGAGGCGGATGTTACGGTCGGCGAATGCATCGGCTGGCTGGCGGAAAATCCCGACGTCGATGTCATCGCAGTCTATGCCGAAGGCATCCGGGAGGCCCCGGGCCTGATCGCGGCACTGGAAGTGGCGAAGGCGTCGAGAAAACCGATTGTAATGCAGAAGGTCGGGCGCAGCGAACTCGGTGGGAAAGCCGCGAAATCCCACACCGCATCGATCGCCGGAGACGACGCGGTGACTGAAGCGATCATGAAAGAGTTCGGTGTGTACCGAGCGCGCAACAGTGAGGAAATGCTGGACATCGCCCACACAGCAACCCGAAAAATCTATCCGGTACCGAATTCGCTTGGTGTGATCACGGTTTCCGGCGGCGCTGGCGTGCTGATCAGCGACGTGGCGGAAAGCCTGGGTCTCGCAATGCCGGAAATGCCGCTGGAAGCGCAACAGAAATTGCGTGCGTTGGTGCCGTTCTGCGCGCCGCGGAATCCGGTGGATGCGACGGCCCAGGTGTCGAACGACGTGACACTGGTAAAAACGTTCACCGAATCGATGGTACGGGACGGTGGTTATGCGTCGGTGCTGGGGTTTTTCAGCATGACGGCGTCCTCCCACCGCTGGCCGCAGATACGGGAGCAGTTGAACGTGGTGCGGGAAGAAAACCCTGACCGGCTCTACGTACTTTCGGTCATCGTCCCTCCGGAACGACGCGATGAACTGGAAACGGACGGGTGGGTCGTGCATGAGGACCCGACACGAGCGGTCGTCGCGATCGATGCGATGGGACGTTTCGGTGCGGCGTTCGCTGCCACACCGGCCGACCCCGCACCTGTCGTTCCGCCTGTGACGCTACCGGCGTCCGCACCGTCAGAGGCCGAGGCGAAACGCCTGTTGGCAGGCGCGGGGATCGCGTCCGCGCCCGAGGCAGCCTGCGCAACGGTGGAGGAAGCATTAGCCGCGGCGGCGCAATTCGGCTTCCCGGTCGTGATGAAAATTCTGTCGCCCGATATCGTCCATAAATCGGAAATCGGAGGCGTGCTGCTGGACATCGGCGATGCCGATGCAATCCGTTCCGGTTTCGACCTGTTGCTTGACCGTGCCAAAACCGCCGTACCGGCTGCGCGGATCGAAGGTGTACTGGTCGCGAAACAACTGAAAGGCGGGGTAGAGTGCATCCTCGGTATTCACCGCGATCCGGTGTTCGGCCCCATGGCGATGTTCGGCCTGGGCGGGATATTCGTGGAGGTCCTGAAAGACGTTGTGTTCCACCGCTGTCCATTCGGGGCCGATACGGCCGAGGCAATGATCCGGTCCATCAAGGGCGCGCCGTTGTTGTTGGGCGCGCGAGGACGCAAGACGGCGGATGTGAAGGCTTTGGCCGAGATGCTGGCTAAGCTTTCCGCGTTTGCCGTGGCCGCCGGGGATCGGCTGCAATCGATCGACCTGAATCCGGTGCTGGCGATGCCGGAAGGGGAGGGTGCCTTCGCGGTCGATGCTGTAATAGATGTGGACTGACGGGTGGCGACCCTGGAGCGTGATCGTTTGAGGTCGCGTCCACCTCAAACGATCACGCGATCAAATATAGAATTAGACCATGATCGGCACGGGAGAGGGTTCAACCTCAAACAATCATCGTCTAATACCAAACCCGCGTTGATATTGACGTACTGCCGACCGTCCTCGCATCGTCACGGTGCGCCATTCATGTCTTTGTTTGGACGAACAAAAGACGTGGATGGCAGGCCATGACGATAAAGGGCCGAACGGTCAGAACATAGGGCCGTTGGTATAAGTCAATATTTATGCACGTTGATCTTACGTATTTCCAAGAAACCAATCCAGCACCTCCCCCTGCCCATCGCGAGGATACGCGTGCGAAAGATCCGCGATTTCCCGGTACACGATCGCCGCACCTGCCGCCGCCAGCGCCCGATGCGCCGTTCGGGCCACGCTGACCGGAAACATCCAGTCCTGCGCCCCATGCGTCAGATGGATCGGCAGCCCGGTCAAACGCCGGGGGCTGCTCATCGCCAACAGCATCGGATGAAACGACGCGGCGACCGGTGCCAAATGAGTGAACGGCGAGTCCTCGGCCAGCCCGCTCAACAGCGTGAACGTTCCCCCGTCGCTCATGCCGGTTAACAGCATACGGGTAGGATCGACGTTCCAACGACCCCGGACTTGCTCCAGAATCGCCTCCAGGTTCTGACTATCGATTGCCGGCTCCATCAGAGACCAGGTGCCGCCAATCGCGGTCGGCGCAATAACGATAACTGAGCGGGAGCGGGCCTCGGTCAGCCAGTTCCATAGAAACAGCCGGCCGTGACCGGACCCGCCATGCAGTGCCACGATCACCGGCCGGGGCTTCAAGGGATCATACAAAGGCGGAACGATAACCGAAAAACCGCCACGCTCGTTGGTCGCGTTGCCGGAGTGGAAAATGCCCGAATCAGCCGCCGGACTTTGCCGGAAGGCAGGATCGTCGCGCACCCCGGGTTCCAGAAAGTACCGCCCCACCTCCGGCACCGTATCGGCCAGCACCGCCAAAGCCTCCAGCGCCCGGCTATACTGCCGCATCGCCCGAGAGGTTTCGGCCATTGGATTGTCCGCGTCCGCCGCCGCACGCAATCCGGCACAGGCCTGCAACGCAAAAGTCGTGGCCACGCCGATCTGTTGCTGTATCGGATCGGAAGAAGCGGTCGCCCCGGTCAGCGCGGCATCCCGATCGCCAAGTATCGCGACCAGATACGGTAATCGCCGGGGGTGCATCATCCGCGCAATTCTACCCAACGTGTCCAGCGCAATGAACAGAGGCGTCAAAACATCCTGCATCGGGTTGCCCTTTTCATGCCGTCCCGTCTGCTGTTCCATACTATCCAGAGGGAAATAACGCCAATGACACACGATACCGGGCCGGGACCACGCCTGTCGGCCCTGTGGGATCATCTGGGACTGGGCGCTGCCCACGTCGCCACGCAGATGGCGGGGGATATTGCCGGGATCGCACAAACCGCCCCCCATCGTCTTGCCGGCAGCGGGTCGGCGTCATCGTCCGGTCCATCGATCTGCTGCAATGGTGGAACCTGTCGCTGCCGCTGGAACTAAAGCGCAAAGTCGAAATTCCACAGCAATCGGTTGGTGCGCGGGGTGTTGCGGATGCGTCGCTGTACCCGCGAATGCGTCTGGCGGACCGCCATCCGGACGGCACAGAAAACGGACCTGTCGTCCATGGCCAATCCCATGCAGTGCGCGGCCGGCACGAAACCATCCACCGCCAGCACCACTTATGGCATCCAGCACTAGAGTGCATCGCTTTCCAAAACGAGGTCGAATGTAATGCAGACCGGGTTTTCGCCGCGTTTCAACCAACCCCCATGCACCTGTCCCCGCATGTCCACGACAAGCAGATCCAGGGTGGCCTTGCCATCGCGGATAGTACCTTCGCGCACCAGCACTTCGGTCGCGTGATCGTCAACACGATCGCCGTTGGCAAACCGAGCGCCGATCAAGCTGCCCAGGCTACCCCGAATCGTCGCGTTCATCAGTCCATGCGTGCGTGCGATCGTTTCAAGGGCTGTAATAATGTCTTCATTCGGCTTAACTCTGGCGACCAAACCCGATCCGGCTCCAATCCCCGAAGGCTGGAACAGCGTAAAATTCGTTTCCGGATCGGGTGTTGCGTCGATCCGGATATTTGTGAAACCCAGGCCCAAAGCCTCGCCCGGTTCGGCGACCATGGTTTCACGCGGAAGAATATGCCCGCCGCGCCGGCTGCCGTCCGGCTCTATCCAGACGGCGTGGCAATGAATGAATGGTTTGCCATCCGCCCAGCCGAAGGTGGCATTGCCTTGCTCGATAATGGTCGTGCCCGATGGAGCGCGCGGGGCGGTAAAATAGGCGACATGGCTGGCGTCCTCGGACGGCCCCGGCATCACGTATCGAAACGGGTTCAGGGCGGTGCCCTTGAAGGTGACGGTGCCGCACTGGAAGCCAGCCTCGACCATCGGCACCGTGATGGCCTCGTTCAGCGTAAGACCCGGTTTCAGCAGGATGCGCAGGGCATGCGGCTCCCCCCGGAAGCAGTCGATCCGGCTGGGATGTGCCGGGCCGGGTTGTCGCAGCGACCGGATCGCTTCCATTTAGGCTCCTGACGGGTTAATCCGGGCGCAGGCTAGCGTCAGGGTGCGGCCGGTCAATGGGGCATCAAGATGCTTGTACTCGTCGTCGGCCCCAGCGGCGCCGGCAAAGATACCGTGCTCGGTTTGGCGCAATCCGCGCTGGCGGGCGATCGACGCTTCCGTTTCGTGCGGCGGGTTATCACGCGCGCTGCCAATGCGGGAAATGAGGATCATGAGGCCGTGTCGGAAACCGGCTTCGCCAACCGTGCGTTCGCGTTGCGGTGGCAGGCGCATGGGCTGCATTATGGCATTCCGCTGGATATAACCGGCGACCTCGCGCGTGGCGTCGTGGTGGTGGCGAACGTTTCGCGCAAGGCGATCATCGAAGCGGCCGGGAAATTTCCCGTGCGGGTCGTCCAGATCACAGCGCCCCCGGAAATTCTGGCGCAACGCCTGGCGGCGCGAGGACGCGAATCGACGGATGACATCCTCAACCGTCTCAGCCGTGACGCGGCCATTCCGGATCATGTTTCGGTCGAAACCGTGATGAACGATACAACGCCGGCCCGGGCAGCGGAGCGCTTTCTGGCAACGATCCGGAGATTTGCCGTCCTATGACTGCCGGAACCCGCGCAGCCTGATTCTCTCCGCCAGGACAAACGCGGCGCCGGCCGAGGATTGGGTGACTATACAAATATCCTCCACCCGCCGAGGCCCCTCAAGCGCAGCAGCGAACCATGCCTCCGCCGCGGGCAGCACCGCGGATTTTTCCGCATCGGACAGCCGCCGCGTTAGCGTCATGTGGAAAAACCAGGTGTTGAACACATAGGGATAGCCCCAGCGCACCAGCATCGCATCCTGTTCCGATGACAGAGCAGTCCTCCGTCGTCGCGCCAGTTCCGGTTCGGTGGACGGGGTACGAAACGAATCCAATCGTTCCACACACACATCGGCCAACGCCTGCAATGCCGGACAGTGGGCCGTTTCCTGCAACGCCAGAAATCCGCGCAAATCGGTGACCGAGAGCGGCGGAAGATCGAATGGTGCGATACCACCCGCCACGTCGCGCACCGCCGCAACGAATTCGGTCCAGCCTGAGGCCAGTTGCATCGGGGGTTTCAGCGTGGCGTGGAAACCGTACAAACGCGGTTCGGCGGTGAATTCACGGATGCCGTCCAGGGCAGGCTGCGCCACCGGCGCGTTCGACACCGGGTCGCGCCCAAGCCATGCGGAACCAAGGCGCGTCAGCGGATCGTCGGGCAGCGGAACGTAATAAATCGCGACGCGCGGCATTAGATCACGCGTTCCCCGGTGCGCCAGACCTGACGCACGATCGGCAACGTGCCATGCAAATGAATACGCGCCATATCCGCTCGGAATCCCACGTTCAGCCGCCCCCGGTCGGGAAGCCCCGACATCCGCGCGGGACGGTCGGAGATCATGGCAACGGCGTCCGAAAGGCTGATATGTTCCTCACGCGCGCATTGAAAAGCCGCCTCCACCAAACTGGGGGGCACGTAGTCGGAGGCGAACGCATCCACCGCCCCGGCCCGAACAAGGGCGGCGGCCGATACGTTGCCGGAGTGGGAGCCTCCGCGCACGATATTTGGCGCCCCGGCGATCACCTGCATTCCAGCGCGTTTCGCGGCCGTCGCGGCTTCCATCGAAACAGGAAATTCGCTGATGCGGATGCCATCGGCGGCATTCTCGGCAATCTCGGCTTCGGTCCGGTCGTCATGGCTGGCCAGGGCAATCGTCGTGCCGCGCACGCGATCCAGCAGTGCCTTGCGGTTCGGGTCCCGCCACCGGGCACGTTGCTCCTGCATTTCCCCGATGCGGCGTTCAACCGTTGCTTCGTCGAGGCCGCCCTGGCGGCGCAGTTTGCGGTAGAAATCCATGTTGGCGTATTGGCCGACGCCAGGACTGTGATCCATCAGGCTGATCATGCGAACCAAGGGATGATCTGCGACCGGATCGAACAGCGCCAACATATCCAGCGCCGGAATTTCACAGCGCAGATGCAGGAAATGATCGGATTTCAGTAATCCCGCCGCCGTCAGTGCGTCCAGATCGATGACACCGTCCTGAAACGTCTGGATGCGTTCCTTGTCGAACCCAAGATCGCCCAGGCAGAGCGCATCCAGCACCGTCGTTACCCCGGCAGCAGCGCATTGCGCGTCATGCGCCACCATGGCGGACCGGGACGGCCAACGGGCCAGGCTGCGCGGCTGCACCTGACGCTCCAGATTGTCGGTATGAACATCGACCACACCCGGAATGATGGTGTCGCCGCGCATGTCAAAAGCCCCTGGCGTATGCGACCGCCCGGGCTGGATTTCGGCGATCGTTTTGCCGCGCATGACGATGGTGCCAAACAGTGCCTCATTCGGAAGAACCAGGATAGCGTTGGTCAGTATCGTTTCTTCGGTCATGCGGCATCCTGGCAGGGAGTCATTGCGAACAGTCGATCGGCGATGGCATCGCGGACATCGGCATCGTGGCAGATCGCCACGATCGCAGCGCCCGCTTTTTTGGCATCCAAAACCATGCGTATCACGACCGCCCGGTTTTCTGCATCCAACGACGCCGTGGGCTCGTCCAGCAGCAAAATAGGATGCCGGGCGATGAAGCCCCGGGCGAGGTTCACCCGCTGTTGCTCGCCGCCAGAGAACGTGGCTGGCGGGATCGCGTGCAGGCGGGACGGGATGTTTAGTTGCAGCAGCAGAGCCCTGGCGTCCGCCTGAGCGATGTCCTGGTCGATGCCGCGCGTCAACAGCACTTCGGCCACCACATCCAGCGCCGAAACCCGAGGGACAACCCGCAGGAACTGGCTGACGTAACCAAGCGTGCTGTGCCGGACAGCGAGTATCGTTCTAGGGTCGGCGGTGGCGATGTCGATCATCCCACCGCCGTGCCGAACCAGGATGCTGCCGCTCTCAGCGCGGTAATTGCCGTACAGGCTGCGCATCAGGGTGGATTTGCCCGCACCGGATGGGCCGGCAAGAACAACGCACTCGCCCTCGGCGACCTCCAGGTCGATACCGGACAGGACGGGCAACAGCAGGCCGTCGCGCAGGTGCAGCGTGAAGCTTTTGTTGAGCGCGCGGGTGCGCAACATAACGGTCACGAAAAGCATCCGCCGTTTACGAATGATTCATCTTTTTGGCGTTCAATGCGGCAGTCACGCGAAAGTGCTGCACACGCATGTATTTTGAACGCCGCCTGAAGAGTTCTGAAGAACGAAACCGTGAGGTCACGGTCGCGGCTTGCCTTGGTGAAAACCGAGCGTGTTGCCCTGTTGCCAGGGCAACGTCGCCATCGGAGATTAGTAATGACAGTCGAGGTCATTTTAGTCGTTCGGTGGGGAAAGAAAAGGATCGAGATTAAAATCAAAATCCGACTCTGACCTGCACCGAGGCTCGGAGGGCGCTCAAACGCTCTCCGGGTTTCGGTATATCGCATTCCGATGATTCGTGCAAGCTTTTGATCTAACTGCATACTCATGTATTCAGGACCGAACTGACGAGCAACTGCGTGTAAGGGTGACGCGGATCGTCCAGCACTTGGTCGGTAAGCCCGGTCTCCACGATCCGGCCGCGCTGCATGACCGCGATCCGATGGGCCAACAGGCGCGCGACACCGATATCGTGGGTAACCAGCACGACCGCGATGCGTAGGCGGGCGACCAGCGAGCGGATCAGGTCCAGCAATCGTGCCTGTACAGAAACATCTAGCCCGCCGGTAGGCTCATCCATGAACACCAGCCTGGGATGAGTAACCAGGGTGCGCGCAATCTGCAACCGTTGCAGCATGCCGCCGGAGAATGTCCGCGGCAGATCGTCGATTCGGCCGGCATCGATCTCCACCTGCGCCAGCCAGTCCAACGCGGCGCCCCGAATATCGCCATAGTGCCGCGCCCCCCGGGCCATCAGGCGTTCGCCGACATTGCCGCCGGCGCTAACGGACATGCGCAGGTTCTGGCGTGGGTCCTGATGCACGAAACCCCAGTCGGACCGATGCAGCGTCCGCAAAGCCGGTGCCGGCATGGCATGCACGTCGTGCAATTGGCCGGCCGGATCGCGATACCGGACGATGCCTCGGTCAGGGGCGACCCGGCCCGACAGCACGTTCAGCAGGGTTGTCTTGCCAGAACCGGACTCACCGACGATCGCCAGCATTTCACCGGGCCACAGATCGACATCCACATCGGCCAACGCCGGAATGGCGCCGAAATTCAGGTTCAGGCCGCGCCCGGACAAAAGGGTGGGTTCCGTCATTCCGCGGCCTCCTGAAACCCGTCCGTTCCGACATGCCCGGCCGCCCGTCGTTCCGCGCAGTGATCGGTGTCCGAGCACACGAACAACCGGCCGCCCCGGTCGTCGGTTACCACTTCGTCCAGGTAGGAATCCGCAGCGCCACACAGCCCGCACGGGTAAGGCGCATTGATCGTCCGGAATGGATGATCGTCAAAATCGAGCGATCGCACACGCGTCCATGGCGGGATCGCGTAGATACGCTTCTCGCGCCCGGCACCAAACAGTTGCAGAGCCGGCATCATGTCCATCTTCGGATTGTCGAACGCCGGGATCGGACTTGGCGACATCAGGTATCGTTCGTTCACCATCACGGGATAATCGTAGCTGATGGATATCTGACCGAAACGAGCAACATCCTCGTACAACTTCACATGCATCAGCCCATAATCCGCCAGCCCATGCATTCGTTTCGTCTCCACCCGGCTGGATTCCAGACGAAACAAGGGTTCCGGCTGAGGCACCTGGTACACAATAATCTGGTCTTCCCGCAGTTGTTTCTCCGGAATGCGGTGCCGGGTTTGGATCACCGTGGCCTCGGCCGTCGCGGTCGTCGTCGCCACTCCGGCGGTGAGGGCAAAAAAGCGGCGAATGGACACTGCGTTCGTGGTATCGTCGGCGCCCTGGTCGATTACCTTCAACACATCCCGCGGACCCAAAACGGAGGCTGTCACCTGGATACCACCCGTTCCCCAACCATAAGGCAACGGCATCTCCCGCGATCCAAACGGCACCTGATGCCCGGGAATCGCAACGGCTTTCAGCAGCGCACGCCGGATCATCCGCTTGGTCTGTTCGTCAAGATAGGCGAAATTGTAACCTTTCATTCCGCCGCCTCCTGCCGCATGCGCCGGACGTTCTGCAATTCGCTTTGGAAATCGACGTAGTGCGGCAATTTAAGATGCTCCACGAACCCGGTCGCCTCGATATTGTCCGAGTGATACAGCACGAATTCGACGTTCTGTGCCGGTGCCGTCACATCTTCGCCCAACTCGGAAGCCCGCATGGCGCGGTCCACCAGTGCCATCGCCATCGCCTTGCGTTCGCCAAAACCGAACACCAGCCCATAGCCTCGGGTGAACTGCGGCGGAACCGTCTTCGATCCCGTGAACTGATTGACCATTTGGCATTCCGTCAAGATCAGGTCGCCAATATCGATAGAAAATCCAAGTTCCGCCGGTTCGATTTCGACCGAGACCTCACCCATCCGAATTTCGCCGGCGAAGGGATGCGATCCGCCGTAGCCGCGTTGGGTGGAATACCCCAGGCCCAACAGAAACCCTTCGTCTCCCCGCGCCAGGGCCTGCAAACGCACATCGCGTGCGGCGGGAAAGGTCAAAGGCTCGCGGGTCAGGTCGCCCGGTTCGCGGGAAGAAACGACATCCGCTTCCAACAGCCCTTCATCGCCAAGTATATCGGGCACACGCGGCATCACATCCGAGTTCGCCACGGCCGTTGCGCATTCGGACACTGCCGCATTGTCGTCCAACAACGAAAAATCCAGCAGCCGGTGGGTATAATCATAGGTCGGGCCCAACACCTGACCGCCCGGCAGGTCTTTGAAGATCGCCGACACCCGCCGCTCGATCCGCATGGTTCCGGTCTCGACCGCAACAGAATGCGCGAACCGTGGCAGCGTTGTGCGATAGGCGCGCAACAGAAAAGCCGCCTCGATCAGGTCGCCCTGCGCCTGTTTGATCGCCAGCGCCGCGAGTTCGCGATCGTAAAGCGATCCCTCCGCCATCACACGATCGACGGAGCGTCCGAGTTGTTCCTCGATTTGCCGCACCGACAGGGCAGGGGTGGCGATGTCACCGCGACGTTCCTCGGCCAGCCAGGCGTGGGCGTTGTCGATCGCCTGTTCCCCGCCTTTAACCGCGACATAGGCCATTTTTAGGCGTCCTTGATGCTGACGCTGCGGGGCAACGCTGTCAGATGGCCTCCCGAACACAGGATCAGGTCGATACCGCGTGGAAACAGGCCGTGGTTACGCTGCCAGATCGCGGCGAAATCCGTCGGCAGGCCGGTCACGGTCAGGATCGCCGGCACCCGCAATCCGGGGCCTGCCAACACGAACCGGGAACCTGCCTCAAGCGATGCCACCTGAAGTATAATCGTCGCCGCCGTTTCCGGCATCTCATCCGTGCCGTTTGGAAATCCAGTCAAATCCGGCAACGTCAACGCCATGCCGAACGCCGAACGATCCGCCGTCACGATCGATGCCCCGGTGTGGAACGCGATCCATCCGCCAGCCGCCTCGGCGTCAGCGTCCAACCACAGCGGAGTCTCATGATCCGCCAACGTCAGCAGCACGGCGGCCGCCGCGCCGCATAATGGAAACGGGGCCGTCACCCCCGCGACCAGGTGAACACGCCCGGGCCGAGCCATCGCGTTAAGCACGGCCCTAAAGCAGGATTGTGCATCGGCTACAGGATTGGCGAAACCGGCGGTAAGGGTCATGTGCGCATCGTCTGCATGGCAAAGAACTGCACCCGTGTCGCCGCGGCCTTCGCCGCCCGCTCCGCCGTATATCGCGCTTGATCCTGTGCGAGCGGGGCGATCACGGCCGCCTCGATTTCGGCGGCCCGATCGGGGTCCTGCATCAAAGCATCGACCAGCGCGGCCAATTCGGCGCGGCGGGTGTCGCGTCCGGCGACGTAGGCGTGACCGGCTAATCCGGTTTCGGTTCTGACCGTGCAGCGCGTCACCGTCATTTCCCCCAAATTAAACGCCGCCCCACCTCCACCCGCCCGGCCGCGCGTCATCACCAGCCCAACCTCCGGTCCGCGCAGGATCGTGTGGGCTGGAACCGGGCGGCAGCCTGCCAGCAAGGCATCGATCCGCTCCGCCGTGGACCGAGCGAGTATAGACATCCAGCGGCGGCGGGCGGGCCAGGGGTGGCCGATGGTGGGTTGATCGCGGGGGACGCTGTCGTTCATGGCCGATCGACGTTGTTTAGATGTCTAGACAGCTAGACTCCGATCCCGCTATCGTCAACCTTGAAATGCCAGTCGCCGGCCAAGGAATGTGTGAAAGAATGATGAACGTGCCAGCCGATATGGACGACCCCATCACCCATCCGGTCAACCGCCAGGACGGGGTTGCCCTGTGGCGTCAAATCGCCGGCATGCTACAAGCAAATATCGCGTCCGGCGCTCACAAGCCCGGCACGAAGCTTCCGACAGAGGCGGAATTGTCCGCCCAATTCGGCGTCAACCGGCACACGGTGCGCCGCGCGCTGGAGGAACTATCCCGCGACGGTTTGGTGAGGGTCGAGCAAGGCCGCGGATCGTTCGTGGCCGAGGACGTGCTGGACTACACCGTAGGCGCGCGAACGCGTTTCTCCGAGTGGATACAGAAGCACAACAAAGAACCCTCGGGCATTGTGCGCCAGTTGCGGGAAATTCCCGCCGATCAGCGCATCGCCGCCGGTCTCGCGGTTCGCAGCGGCAGCCCTGTGGTGGTGCTCGAACGGCTCGGTTTTGCCGATGACCGCCCCGTGAGCCTGACCCGTCATTATTTCCCGGCGCTGCGGTTGAAGGGAATGCTACAGGCGTTGCAGGTGTCGCCCCGGATCACCGATGCGCTACAGGCATGTGGGGTCGAGGACTATGCACGCAAGGAAACCCGGGTAACCGCGAGGTTGCCGACCCAAACAGAAGCCGAACTTCTGCGGACGGCACGCAACCGCCCAGTGCTGGTCACCGAGAATGTCAACGTGGATCGCGCCGGCACGATCGTGGAATGGAGCACCGGGTGCTATCCAACGCCCCGCGTGCAAATCGTTTTTGAACCATAAGGACTATGACCGATGCGTGATCTGCGGCTAACCGGCGGGACGGTCCTGCTGGGTTCCGAGGGGCTGGTGAAAACAGATGTCTTTGTTCGCGATGGGCTGATAGCCCCAACAAGTAACGGCGGATCGATTACTGATAGTTCGATTACTGATAGTTCGATTACTGGTCATTCGATTACCGGTCATTCGATTACTGGTCGTTCGATTACTGGGGGATCGGTGTTCGACGCGTCCGGGCTGCTCGTGCTGCCCGGTATCGTCGATCTGCATGGCGACGCGTTTGAGCGGCAGTTACAGCCCAGGCCCGGTGTGGATTTTCCCGCCGATCTGGCACTGCGCGATACCGAGGCCCAACTTTTGGCCAACGGCATCACCACCGCGTTCCACGGGATCACCTTGTCGTGGGAGCCAGGGTTGCGCAGCCTGACCGCATGGAGCGCCCTTTTGGCCGCGTTGGATGCCGGGTCCTGGACCTGCGACATGCGGGTGCATCTGCGGTGGGAGGCTTACAATCTACAGGCGCTGGAAACCGCGCTCAGCGATATCGCGGCCGGGCGCGTGCATTTGCTGGCGTTCAACGATCACACGCCCTCGATCCTGAAGAAGCTGAAAGACCCGATGGAGGGCGCCAAATACAGCGGCCGGGCCGGGATGAAGATAGAGGCGTTTCGGGCAATGGCGGAGGAGGTGGCGTCTCGGGCCACCGATGTCCCAGCGGCACTGGATCGGATCGCGGCAGCCGCCCGGGCGGCCGGACTGCCGATGGCGAGCCATGACGATGACAGCATCGCAACCAGGGACCGATTTCGTGCGCGCGGCGCCTCCATTTGCGAGTTCCCGATCGGCGAGGCGGTCGGGCAAGCCGCCAGGGCGGCCGGTGATTTCGTGGTTATGGGAAGCCCCAACGTCGTTCGGGGCGGATCGCATTTAGGCTGGGCCTCGGCGGCGCTGTTGGCTGAGGCGGGTGTCTGTACTGTGCTGACCTCGGATTATTACTATCCAGCGATGATGCGGGCGGTGTTCATCCTGGCGGATCGGGGCGTGCTGGATTTGGCCCGGGCCTGGGCACTGATCTCGGAAAACCCGGCACGGGCGGGTGGGCTGACGGATCGCGGAACGATCGAAGCGGGAAAGCGCGCGGATTTGGTGGTGGCCGATCCGGCAACGTCACGGGCAGTCGCAACGATCGCCGGCGGGCGGGTGGCGCATGTAACGGCCGAGGGAAGCATGCGGCTGTCACATTAAGGCATTCGCACGCCATGACGAGGAAAGTTCGCCACCTCGCACCAGACGACTTGGTCATGTCGCCGCAAAGCTTTAGGGGGTGCCTATCGCCCAGCAGTTTTTGTTACTCCAAAAAACCGAGCGATCCCTGTAGTCGCGTCGGTTCGGGCATGTGCCACGAACCGTCCGGACGTAACTACGGGCGTGCCAACGGGATAAGCGTGGGCCAGATCGGGCAGCGACCACTGCTCCACCAGGTTCTCCGTCCCGTCTGGCCACATGCGATGGCGCACGCCGTTCATCGACTGTTCGGCCACTGCCGGAGCCGTCAGGCCATGCAGGGCACGCCATTGTGCGGCAAGACGGTCGCCGTTGGCAGGTGCGACAGTCTTGTCGGCCTGGCCGTGCCAAATGGACAAACGTGGCCAGGGACCAGTGAATCCGGCCGGCGCGGCGGCGCGGACCTGTGCGGCCCATGCCTCTTGGCCGCCCTCCGGTTCGGCGGAAGCCATTCGCCGCATGGCCTGTAGGGCAGACCGAGCGGTGCCGACAGGAAGGCCGGCGACCGAGGCTCCGGCGGTGAACAGATCGGGGTAGGCCGCCAGCAAGGCAGCGGCCATTGCACCGCCCGCCGACAGCCCGACGATGAAAACCTTCTTTGGGTCGCTGCCAAACTGCCTGATCGCGAACCGGGTCATCGCCGCGATAGACCCTGCTTCCCCCAAATCGCGCGCCGTGTCCGATGGTTGGAACCACTGGAAACAGCGGCCGCGGTTATTGGCCTCGACCTGCCCCGGCAGGATCAACGGAAAGCCCAGGCGGTCCGCGAGGTCGATCCATCCGGATTCCTGGGCGAACCGGGCGGCATCCTGGCCGCAGCCATGCAGCAGCACCACCAACGGACGGCCGGCGACCAAAGGCGGCACATGCGCAAGCATACCGAGCCGCCCGGGGTTGTCACCGAAGCCGGTGATCGTGAGCAGACGGCTGCTTGCCGCCAATGGCACGACCGGCTCCGCCGCAAGCCCACCCAGCTTTGCCTTCACAAACCCGGTGGCGACCTTGATGACTCGGCGCAGCGTCTGAAATTCGGGATACCATTGCATGCCGCACGCGGCCTTTCACATCTGGGACAGCTTGATATGCTGCGCTGCAACATAAAATCAACCGTGTTGCCGGTTTCAACCCGGTGAAACCACCCGCGTTTGCGCCTACAGTGGCGTGACAATCGCGCCCAACCGAGTCGCTCAACCATGTTGCACGTAACCAAGCTGGCCGTCGGTGTCCGTGACATCGACCATCTGCGCGAACTGCAGGCCGAACGGCTGCGGGACAGTAACCGGCTGTTTCATCGTACCCGCAACTTTCCGCGCCGCCGAACCGAGGTTGTGGAGGGCGGCTCCATGTACTGGGTCATCGCCGGGACAATGATGGCTCGGCAGCGTATTTTGGACATTGTCGAGGACCAGCGTCCCGACCAATCCGCCTGCGCCAGCTTTATCCTGGACCCGGAGATCGTGCCGTTGGCGGGCCGTCCGACGCGTGCCTTTCAGGGTTGGCGGTATCTCGATCCGGATGCGGCCCCGGCCGACATGCCAGCCATGGGCGCGATTTCCGGGTTGGAAAGCCTGCCGGCCAGCCTGCGGTATGAACTTCAGGCGCTGTGCCTGCTGTGATCGCCCGCCACCGCCTTCAGGGCCAACGCCTTCGGGGCCAACGCCTTCGGGGCCAGCACTTTTATGGCCGACGTCTTTATGGTCAGTCCTCTCGTGGTCAGTGCTCTTGTGGTCGCCGCCTTCAGGGCCAACGCCTACAGTCTCGGTCGCCAAACGATACGATTTCATCAAAATGAGACGTACTATCCATCGCAGCCGATTGCACAGGCGGCCGCGAGGGCGCAATAGCAACACTGAATGAAACAAGTTCATGTGATTGGGGCCGGGCTCGCGGGCCTGTCGGCAGCCCTGTCGCTGAGCGCGGCGGGATGGGCGGTGACCGTGCATGAAGCCGGTCCGGCCGCCGGCGGTCGCTGTAGGTCGTTCTTCGATCAGGAACTCGGCCTGCGGATCGATAACGGCAACCACATGATGCTCTCGGGCAACCTCTCCGCCAAAGCCTATATCGCCGAAATCGGCGCGCAGGACCAGTTTCAGGTCCGTAAGAAGGCGCTGTTCCCCTTCATGGACATTGGCACCGGAGAGCGTTGGCTTGTTCACCCGAGCACGGGCCGTATCCCGTGGTGGATATTTCGCAACAGCCGTCGCGTCCCGGGTACCCGAGTGTTCGATTATCTCGCCTTGGCTCGGATTGCCATGATCAAGGATAATACTTCGGTCGCCGAAAGCATGCGGCGCGGCTGGCTGTATTGGCGGCTGGTGGACCCCATCGCGATCGCCGCCCTGAATACGCCCTTGCAGGATGGGCTTGCCCGGTTGCTGGGGGCGGTCATGAAGGAAACGCTGCTGCGCGGCGGCAAGGCTTGCATTCCGATGCTGCCGAAGCTGGGTTTGTCGGAGGCCCTGATCGATCCCGCCATCGCCACGTTGCAGGCGCGCGGTGCCGAAATCCGCTTCAATAGCCGGATAGCCGAACTGACGGTGGAGGCCGGTACAATCACCGCGTTGCGGGGGCCTGAAGGATCGATTGCGATCGAACCCGGCGATGCCGTGATCCTCGCCGCACCGGCCACGGTGGCTGCGGATTTGCTGCCGGGGCTGATCGTACCCGATGCGTTTCAGGCGATCCTGAATATCCATTTCGGCTACAATGCCGAACCCGGGGGCCTGCTCGCGGAGGCGGGCTTCATCGGCCTGACCTCGGCTACGGCCGAATGGGTGTTCGTCAAGCCGGGCCATGTGTCGGTTACCATCAGTGCGGCGAACGGCATGGTGGACGACTCCGCCCGGACGATTGCCGCCTTGGTGTGGCCGAATGTCGTGGACGCGCTGGGGCTGCCCGCCAGTGCGAAGGAACCCTTGCCGCCGTTCCGCGTGGTCAAGGAAAAGCGCGCGACCTTCGCCGCCACCGCACAGCAAGAGCAGCGGCGACCGAAAGCAAAGTCTGGTCTGGCGGGCAATCTGGCCGTTGCCGGCGATTGGACAGACACCGGCTTGCCCGCCACGATTGAGGGCGCCATAAGGTCCGGCCGTACTGCCGCGGATGTAATTCTGTCGCTTTGACTGAAAGATATGATGCCCCTCGACACCATCTCCTTTGTCGATGACGCCGCATTGGCGGAATCGGTCGCCCGCGCGGCGGCGGCGCTGACGCGGCATCAAAGGCCGGACGGGCATTTTGTGTTCGAGCTGGAAGCCGATGCGACGATCCCGGCCGAATATGTGCTGCTCGAACATTTTCTCGACCGCATCGACCCGGATTTGGAAGCCAGGATTGGCGTGTATCTGCGCGGTATCCAGGGCGAGCATGGCGGTTGGCCGCTGTTCCACGATGGGGCGTTCAATATCTCCGCCAGCGTCAAGGCTTACTTCGCGCTGAAGGCGATTGGCGACAATCCGGATGCGCCGCATATGCAACGGGCTCGGGAAGCGATTTTGGCGGCGGGCGGGGCGGAAACGACAAACGTCTTTACGCGAGCCCAGTTGGCGCTGTTCGGGGAGGTGCCGTGGCGCGCCGTGCCGGTGATGCCGCTGGAGATCATGCATCTGCCGTTGTGGTTTCCGTTTCATCTGTCCAAGGTGTCGTATTGGTCCCGCACCGTTATCGTTCCTATTCTGGTGCTGATGGGGCTGCGGCCAAAGGCGCGGAATCCTCAGGGAATTGGTATCGCCGAGCTGTTTTGCAAGCCGCCGGATCAGATTAAGGATTGGATTCAAGGGCCATACCGTTCCGGTTGGGGACGTGTGTTCAAGCGTGTCGATGCCCTGCTGCGCGCTGCCGAACCGCTGTTTCCCGCCGGCAGCCGGCAGAGTGCCATCGCCAAGGCGGTCGCGTTTGTCACTGAACGGCTGAACGGCGACGACGGGCTGGGTGCGATCTACCCGGCGATGGCGAACAGCGTGATGATGTTCGATACGTTGGGGTATGCGCCCGACCATCCCGATGCCGCCATCGCGTGGCAGTCGGTGCGCAAGCTGCTGGTGATCGAGGAAGACCGGGCGTATTGCCAACCGTGCCTGTCTCCGGTTTGGGATACCGGGCTTGCCGGGCATGCGTTGGCCGAGGCCGGGGTTTCGACCGATGCGGCGTGCGATTGGCTGACGCCCTTGCAAATCACGGACGTGATCGGGGATTGGGCGGTTCGGCGTCCCGGGCTGCGTCCGGGCGGGTGGGCGTTCCAGTATAACAATCCGCATTACCCCGATGTCGATGACACCGCCGTGGTCGGGATGTTGCTGCACCGGAACGGCGATCCCGCCCACGCCGAGGCCATTGACCGGGCGCGCGAGTGGGTGATCGGGATGCAGTCCTCGGACGGCGGTTGGGGTGCGTTCGAGCCGGAGAATACGCATCATTTCCTGAACCACATTCCATTCGCCGATCACGGTGCTTTGCTGGACCCGCCTACGGCCGATGTCAGTGCGCGGTGCGTGTCGTTTCTGGCGCAGATCGGTATGACCAACGGCGATCCGGTGATGGCGCGTGCCCTGGCGTATCTGCGGCGTGACCAAGAGGCGGATGGCAGTTGGTTCGGACGGTGGGGCACGAATTACATCTATGGCACATGGTCGGTGCTGTGCGCGTTGAACGCGGCCGGCGTTGCGCACGGCGATCCCGCGATTAAGCGTGCTGTGGACTGGTTGGTTTCTGTTCAGCGCGACGATGGCGGTTGGGGTGAGGACGAAGAAAGTTACGCTGACGCGTCGCACGGTCGTTACAAAATAGGTACACCGAGCCAGACGGCTTGGGCGGTGTTGGGGCTGATGGCGGGGGGGGCGACGGATCATCCCGCGACGGCGCGTGGCGTTGCGTGGCTGGCTGCGACACAGAAATCCGACGGCGAATGGGACGAGGCGCCCTATACGGCGGTCGGTTTTCCACGGGTATTCTACTTGCGATACCACGGCTATAAACTATATTTTCCACTGCTGGCCCTGGCGCGTTACCGGAACCTGTGCCGAGGCAACGTGCGGCGGGTCGAGGTCGG
>JANXLQ010000247.1 GCA_025355085.1 Rhodopila sp. | reverse complement strand
TCTTCATTCTTCAAAAAGTGTGAAATTTCTTGGATCACTTCGTCCCAGTCAGCCCATGTGATGTCAACACGCTCTTCCGATAAACCAGATTTAATCTTCTCTGCTATAAATCTCCGAGTTTCCTGAACGATTTTCAGATCGCCATAGAGAGTCAGTCCAAGCGTGCGTGGGATAGGAGTGGCGGTCATGACGAGCAGATGCGGGTAATCGCCCTTGCGGACCAGTTGTTCTCGCTGGGCGACGCCAAACCGGTGCTGTTCGTCGATGACCGCCAGGGCGAGGTCTCGGTATTCCACCGCATCCTGGAACAGCGCATGGGTTCCTACGACGATTTGGATGGAACCGTCCTTTATGCCACGCAGCAGGCGCGCGCGTTCCTTGCCTTTGATCGACCCGGTCAGAAGTGCCACCGGAACCGGGCAAAGGCGGGTCAGTGTGCGGTGGTGCTGTTTGGCCAACACCTCGGTGGGCGCCATCAGCGCGGCCTGTTTGCCGGCCTCCACCGCGCGCAGCATGGCCAAAAGCGCCACAAGGGTCTTGCCGGATCCGACATCGCCTTGCAGCAGCCGCAGCATCCGGCGGGGGGAGGCGAGATCGGCGTCGATTTCCGCGAGTGCCTTTACCTGCGACCCCGTCGGCGGGAACCCGAACCGCTGCATGGCAATGTCGCGCAGACGCGAGTCGCCCATCAGCGGCTGACCGGACCTGGCGCGTACACGTCCCCGGATCAGCGCCGTCGCGACCTGTCCGGCGAAAAGCTCGTCGTAGGCCAATCGGGCGCGGTTCTGTCGTTCAGGTTCGCCGGTCCCGGGGGATTGGACGGCGCGCAGGGCGTCTTTGAACGGCGGCCATTTCTCGCGTTTCAGCAGGGCCGGATCGTGCCACTCGGGAAAATCGGGCAGCAGGTCGAGGCATTGGGCCAGTCCGTTGGCGATTTGCCGAGGCCACAGACCGGCGGTCAGCGGCCACACCGGTTCGATGACCGGAATGCGGCCGGCCTGATCGATCGGCACCAGATGATCGGGGTGCGCGATGGTCAGCCGGCCATTGAAAGCATCCAGTTTGCCCGACACCAGCAGCTTCGCACCCACCGGCATTTGCGCTTCCCTGGTGAATTTGAAAAACACCAGTTCAGCCGTCCCGGTATCGTCCTTGACGATGATGCGCCAGGGTTGGCGGGAGGTTGCCGGCCGTTCGTGCCGCACCACCTCCACCGCCAGGGTCGCCACGGTGCCGGGTATCGCGTCGCGAATCGTCGGTTTGGCGCTGCGATCGAGGTACGACTCGGGCATATGGAACATCAGGTCGATCACCCGATCGCCACCTGCCGCGCGCGCGATCAGACCGGCCGCCGCGGGGCCTATGCCGCGCAGGCTTGTCAGGGGCGCGAAAAGGGGGGCAAGCGTCTCGCCGTTCAGAGAATGGGCGTTCACGGGCTGACAGTTCTGTAGGTCACCGCTATATGACAGCCGATAAATGATTGAACCAGACCACATAGTGCCGGGCGCAGCTCCGCACGACCCGTCCGACATACGTCGCAAGCGGCTTTTGTTTCGTGCGACGCATCGCGGGACGTTCGAGAACGACCTGATGATCGGTGGATTCGTGCGGGCTCATCTCGCTAGTCTAACCGAAGTCGATCTCGATGCGTTAGAGGCGGTGATGGAGATGCAGGACACCGACCTCGCCGAATGGCTGACCGGCCGTGAGGCGATTCCCTTGGAAGAAGAGACACCGATGCTGCTGCGCATGCGGGATTTTCAAATCCGTGAAGGCGGGGCGCGATGAGTGACGCGATAAAAGTTTGGGGCGCGCCGGAAGGCTGGGACGCGTTCCTGCTGGCGCAACGCCGCCGCGAACACGTTGGCAGCATCGTCCATGTCACCCGGGACGATGCCCGCATGGCCCGGTTGGCGGAGGCGCTGGCGTTCGTTATGCCGGAAGCCGAGATTTTGCGGTTTCCGGCGTGGGACTGTTTGCCGTACGACCGCGTGTCGCCGGCTGCGGCTTTGGTGTCAGAACGTATCGCCACGCTGGCGCGATTGCTCGATAAGCCTAACGGTCCGCGCATCGTCCTGACCACCGTCAACGCCCTGGTCCAGCGCGTGCCGCCCAGGTCGGCGTTCACCGGCGCCAGCATGAGCCTGACCGCCGGCGGCGACGTGAAACCGGAAAAACTGGCGGAGTTCCTGGAGGCCAACGGCTATGGCCGCGCCGGGACGGTGATGGAGCCGGGCGAATACGCCATGCGCGGCGGCATTATCGATATTTTCCCATCCGGTGAGCCCGAACCCGTCCGGCTGGACCTGTTCGGCGATACTATCGAGTCGATCCGGGTGTTCGATCCGTCCACCCAACGCAGCGCCGGTAAGCGCGCGAAATTATCGCTGCGGCCGGTGTCCGAGGTGCCGCTGGGCAAAGAGTCGATCGCCCGTTTCCGCACCGGCTGGCGCGACCTGTTCGGCCAGGACGCGGCCAAGGACCCGATCTATCTGTCGATCTCCGACGGGCGCCGCCATCCGGGCATGGAGCATTGGGTGCCGCTGTTCCATCCCACGATGGAAAATCTGCTGGATTATCTGCCCGACGCCGCCGTCAGCCTCGATCATCAGTCGAATGAGGTGCTGGAAGCGCGATTGGAGATGATCGCGGACCATGCGCAAGCCCGCAAAGCCGTGCCGCGCGATGGGGAGGTGCCGTATCGCCCAATCCCGCCCGCGATGCTGTATCTGGATCGCGACGGGTGGGATGAAATGCTGGCGTTCGGGCCGCTGCTGGCCTTCACGCCGTTCGGCATGCCGGATGACGCGGGCGGAGTCGATGGCGGTGGCCGGCCAGGGCCGGTGTTCGCCCAATCCGGCGGCGGCCCGGGCACCACGGTATTCGATCAGCTTCGCGGCCAGGCCGAACGCTGGAAGTCGGAGGGGCGGCGTATCGTCGTTGCCGCCTGGACCAGGGGATCGCGCGAACGCCTGACTAACCTGCTGCGCGAACACGGGTTCAAGGACGCGGAGCAAGAGGCCGATTTTGCCAGCATTCGCCGCAAGCCCGCCGGATCGGTGTCGCTGATCGTCCTGGGGATAGAGCGCGGCTTCGTTGCCCACCGGCTGGCCATGATCGGCGAGCAGGATTTGCTGGGCGAGCGTATTTCCCGGCCACCTCGGCGGCGCCGGCGGGCCGACCAGTTCATCGCCGAAGCGACCGAAATCGCCGAGGGCGATCTGGTGGTGCATCAGGAATATGGTATCGGCCGTTACGACGGGCTGGCGACGCTGCACGTTACCGGGGCGCCGCACGACTGTTTGCGGCTGATCTACGACGGCGACGAAAAACTGTTTCTGCCAGTCGAGAACATCGAAGTTTTGTCCCGCTACGGGTCCGAACATCAAGGCGCCTCGCTGGATAAGCTGGGCGGCGTTGGATGGCAGAACCGCAAGGCCAAGATGAAGCAGCGCATCCGCGATATGGCGGGTGAACTGATCCGCATCGCCGCCCTGCGGAAAATGCGCGACGCCGAAACGATGGCTCCGCCGGAAGGCACCTGGGACGAGTTCTGCGCCCGCTTCCCGTTCGCGGAAACCGAGGACCAGGCCCGTGCGATCGCCGATGTGCTGGAGGATTTAGCTGCCGGCAAGCCGATGGACCGGCTGATTTGCGGCGATGTCGGATTCGGTAAGACGGAGGTTGCTTTGCGCGCGGCGTTCGTTGCTGCGATGTCGGGAACCCAGGTGGCGGTTGTGGTGCCAACAACATTGCTGGCACGGCAGCATTACCGGACGTTTACGGCGCGTTTCGCTGGTATGCCGATCAAAATCGCGCAGTTGTCCCGCATGGTCACCGCCAAGGAGGCAATCGAGGTCCGCAAGGGGATGGCGAGCGGCGATATCGGGATTGTCGTCGGCACGCATGCATTGCTGGCGAAGTCGATCGAATTTTCCAACCTGGGCTTGCTGATCGTCGATGAGGAGCAACATTTTGGCGTTTCGCACAAAGAACGGTTGAAGGCGATGAAGGCCGACGTGCATGTGCTGACACTGACGGCGACTCCCATTCCCCGGACGTTGCAGCTTGCGCTGACGGGCGTGCGGGAGATGTCGGTCATTGCCACCCCGCCGGTGGATCGGTTGGCGGTGCGCACGTTCATCATGCCGTTCGATTCGGTGGTGATCCGCGAGGCGTTGCAACGCGAACGGTTCCGTGGCGGACAGGTATTCTGCGTGGTGCCTCGGATCGAGGACATGCAACGCATGTCGGACCGGCTAAAAGAGATCGTTCCGGAAGCGCGAACGGTGCAGGCACACGGACGCCTGTCACCGACCGAACTGGAACGGGTGATGACCGAGTTCGGCGATGGCAAATACGATATCTTGCTGTCCACCAACATCGTCGAAAGCGGCCTGGACATGCCAGCCGTCAATACACTTGTGATATACCGAGCGGATATGTTTGGGCTGGGACAGTTGTATCAGTTGCGGGGGCGCGTTGGTCGAGGCAAGCAGCGTGGATATGCCTATCTGACATGGCCGCCGAACCACCGGCTGTCTGTGGCGGCAGAAAAACGACTGACAGTGATGCAGACTCTGGATGCGCTAGGGGCCGGATTTACTCTGGCGTCTCATGATCTGGATATTCGCGGGGCCGGCAACCTGCTGGGCGATGAGCAGACCGGCCATATCCGCGAGGTCGGGATCGAGTTGTACCAGCAGATGCTGGAGGACGCGGTTTCCGATATCAGGGCAGGGGAGGGTCAACGGGCCGGTCAGGAACGCGACTGGACACCGAACATCTCCCTGGGGCTACCGGTGTTGATCCCGGAAGCCTATGTCCGCGATCTTCCTGTCCGCCTGGGGTTGTACCGCCGGATCGGCAGTCTTGCCTCCGATCAGGAAACCGACGCCATGGCGGCCGAGTTGGTCGATCGTTTCGGCAAACTGCCCGAGGAAGTCGATAACCTGCTCGGTGTCATGTCGCTGAAGCGCGCCTGCCGGGAGGCCGGTGTGGAGAAGTTGGAGGCTGGGCCAAAGGGAATGGTTCTGACGTTCCGTGGTAACGCGTTCTCCAACCCGGCTGGGCTGGTGCACTGGCTGTCAAGCAAGGGCGGTATAGTGCGCCTGCGGCCGGACCATAAATTGGCGATCTCCCGGGATATGGATGTCGCCACGCGGCTGAAGTTTGCCCGGGATACATTGCGGGCGTTGGACCAGATCGTGAGGCAGGCGAAGGCGGCATAGACGATTTAGGGGAATGACAGGGCCGTTTCGGATGACGGGGCGTTGGGCGGTTTTTGTCTGGTGTCCGTCACGGCCCTGCTACAGTGACGTTCAAATCGTTAACCAGTCCATTGCTTAGCGAATACACCCAGCCATGCACGGTAATTTCCTGACCTCGTGCCCACGCATCCTGCACAAACACGTCGGAGGCAACGTTGCGGACCTGTCGCATAACGTTCAATTCGCATAATCGGTCCAGCCGCGTGCGCTGATCCGGGATCGCCTCGAGCATCTCGCGGTTGTCGCTGTATATCTCCCGGATCGGATGCAACCAATGATCCACCAGCCCGCGACGCTTGCCATCGACAGCCGCGGCTACGCCACCACAGCCGTAATGACCGACCACCAGGATGTGCTTCACCTTGATCACATCTACAGCGAACTGCAGCACGGACAGGTAGTTGGCATCCTGCGGCGGTGCAAGATTGGCGACATTCCGATGTACGAACAATTCTCCCGGATCGAGTCCAACGATCTGGTTGGCGGGCACCCGGCTGTCGGCACACCCGATCCAGAGATATTGCGGCGACTGCTGACCCTCCAGCCGGTTGAAGAACTCGGCATCCTTCAAAACCTTCGCGGCAGCCCAGGCACGGTTGTTGGCTTTCAAATGATCGAGCATCCAGCACCAAAAGACGAACCAATGGCTCGCGTCAACTGTTTTTCAGCAACCGGCGCCCCGTGGGCACATTTATCATTTTGGCGCGACCGGCGGTGGCTGGTTTGGTTGGGTCCATGACATATTTATCAAAAAAATCAATCGCCAGGGCAAATATTAAAAAGAACGATATATTAAATTCGCATTTGTTTGATCGGCAATAAACTTAAACCCCGACTTTTTGCATAGCCACGTCCATTTTTGTTTTCTAAATATTCGGTCGTGCCAAACAGGACGGCAAGGTGCTGTCCAAGAGGAGGAAAGTACCGATGAAATCCAAGGTATTCAGTGCGACAGTCGTTGCGGTCGCTTTGTCAACTGCCGCGTTCCTCAGCCCAGCGCAGGCACAGCAAAAGGCGATGATGTATGCATTTCACTCTTCGCCGGTCATTGGCGGGTGCCCTGGCCTTGATTGGCAAATTACCGTTCAACCGAACGATGATCTGTCGGGCTTTGTCGCATGGGATAAGGGCCAGCATATGGCAAGGCTGGAAGGAAAACTAAACAAAGACAGAACATTTACCATGAATGCACATGAGATCGGCGGGCAGGCCAGAAAGGCTACTGTCACTGGAACTGCCGGTGGCGACTATATCAATGCAATGGTGCATGGTTCTGGCACAGCCTGCGATGACATGAACCTCGCTATTCCGCGGCACAGCACCGGACTTGCGGGTGGCGGCGGCTAATACGAGGCGGGGTATCAGGCGGCGGCGGCTTGCGACGCTGCCCGATACCATCGATCAGGCGTGTATCTTTGGCGAAAGCTGCGTGTTCCAGACGCGGTTCGACAGCTTGCGGGCGAGTCGGCTACACTCCCGGGTGTTGGAAATACCCGAAGAAGGAACCGCATCATGGCCGGAAACGCCGCGAACATCATTGAACTCGACCGTCGGCGCATGACGGCGATGGCCGACAGGGATATCGCCACCCTTAATAAGATCATCGCCGACGATCTGATATACTGCCACTCATCCGCTCGGTTGGACACGAAGAAAAGCCTGATCGGGGCTATGGAATCGGGTGCTACTGTCTATACGTCCGTGGTCCCGTCCGAGGTCGTCGCGCAAGATCTGGGCGACACTGTTGTGCTGACCGGCGTCGCCGCGATCAGCGTCAATTCCGGCGGCAATCCGAACTCATTCCGGGTCAGATTTATCGATGTCTATGCCAATAAAGATGGAAACTGGCAGATGGTGACCTGGCAGAGCACTAAACTGGTCTGACGTCTTATTGCGATAGCCGAAACAACGGCGGATGCGGATGTGCTTCTCTGTGGCACTCTGTGTCCCTCGTTCTGTTTCTGTGGTAACAATCGCTTGCTTGCCCCCGATCGTAAACCCCAGGCCGGACAGGGTTTCGGGCAGCGCCTTGACCGATCCGCACTAAGGCCATCCTATTAAGCAACATTTTTTAGGAAACGCTCAGAATGGCCAAGACTCCGATTCCGTTTACGCTCCACATTCCTGAACAAACTATCGCCGACCTCCGCACCCGTCTCGCCCTGACCCGGTTCCCCGATCAGGCGCCTGATGAGCCGTGGGCGTACGGCACCGATCTGGCGTACATGAAAACACTGGTACCGTATTGGAAAGACCAGTTCGATTGGCGCGCGCAGGAAGCCGCACTGAACGCATTCCCGCAGTTCATGGTGGAGATGCCGGATGTCGATTTGCACTATTTGCATGTACCGGGGAAGGGACCATCGCCAACTCCATTGCTGCTGATGCACGGCTGGCCGGGTTCGGTGTTCGAGTTCCTGGATATCATTCCCCGCCTGACCGATCCGGCCCGTTTCGGCGGCGATCCGGCTGACGCGTTTACCGTGATCGCACCTTCGCTTCCCGGTTATGGACTGTCTTTTAAGCCCGGCCAAAAGCGGTTCGGCATTGAGGACATTGCCGCCTGCTTTGCCTCCCTTATGACCGACGTGCTCGGTTACAAACGCTATGCCGCCCAGGGCGGTGACTTTGGCGCCTTCACAGCGTCACGCCTCGGCTACGCGCATGCTGAAAATCTCATTGGCATTCACATCAATCTGTTGAGCATCCAGCGTGACCGGCCGCCGCCGGAGAACCCGACACCGGATGAGCAAAACTACTTCGCCGAACTCGCGAGTTGGCTGAAGGAAGAAACCGGCTATCAGTGGATACAAGGCACCAAACCGCAAACCCTGGCTTACGGACTGACGGACTCACCTTCGGGTCTCGCAGCCTGGATCGCCGAGAAATTCCGCAGATGGACCGACTGCAACGGCGATCCGGAGTCGGTCATCAGCCGAGATCACTTGTTAGCCAATATCTCTCTTTATTGGTTCACCGGCGCAATCGGCTCGTCATTCTGGCCCTACTACTCCCGGATGCATGGTCCCTGGCCGATTCCCAGCGGCAGCACGGTCAATGTGCCCACCGGCTATTGCGCCTTCCCGAAGGAGATCATCCGGCCCCCACGCTCCGTCGCGGAACGCATGTACACCAATATCCAGCGTTGGACGGTGATGCCGCGCGGTGGCCATTTTGCCGCTATGGAGCAGCCGGAGGCACTGGCGGACGAAATCCGGGCATTCTTCAGAGGGCTGAGACAGGGGGGCTGAAACAGAGGGGGAGGCTGAAGGACCTAATCCGATTTGATTTCCGGCCCCTCATGGTCATGGTACGCGAAGGTGCGCCATCCACGCTTTTTGGCGCCCTGGAGCAGATAAAGACGTGGATGGTACGCCTTCGCGCATCATGACGACGTGGGACGCAATCGCCGCTTTGCCACAATGAGAACTGCTGAGCGTTCTACCGGCCCATCGGCGGCAGCAACGCCGCCGCATAGGCTGCCGGGTTCGAAATCAGCAACCTCGCCGCCTCCAGGTCGGCATTGCGTCCCTCGGCCGCCGGGCAGGGTGCGCGTATCTCCAGCGCCTCTGTCGCCTTCACCGGTATTCGTACGGCCCGCGAGTGTTTGATCGCCGCCGCCATCGGCTGGAATCCGGTCGAAAGCGACGCCAATTGCCGGTTCAATGCATCTTGTCCCAGGCTGGTACAGACCTGCGGCAGCACACCAAGCCCTTGGATTGGCCAACCCAGTGGAGCCAATGTTTGACTCCAGGTCACAAACAATTCCCCGCCGTCGGGCAGCGGGTCGATCGTCTGGACCATCCCTTTGCCCACCGTCGCACTGCCGACCACCACCGCGCGTCCGCGATCCGCCAGGGCGGCGGCCAGGATTTCCGAGGCACTCGCGGTGCGCCCGTCCACCAGGATGATCAGAGGCACGTTCTCCGCCAACTCACCCTCTGTGGAACGCCAAACGTTCATCGAGTCCGGATCGCGGCCAATTGTCGTTGCAACCAATCCCTCCGGCAGAAAAGAGTCCGCCGCCGTGACTGCCTGGCGCAGCAATCCACCACGGTTGTCGCGCAGATCCAGCACGATCCCATCGACCGGGCGCGGCTCCGCCAGCGCATCCTGAACCGACAGGGCGATGTGGGATGCCGTGGTGTTGCTGAAGCTGGTAATCCGCAGCACCAGGACATCGGCGGTTCGCTGGGCAAAGACGGTTTCGGGCGAGACCATAACGCGCACGAGCCGGGCATCGCGGGTTCGACCATCGCGGCCGCGCCAGGACAAGAGGACGGCCGACCCTTCCGGCCCCGACAACAGGGCACCGATGGTGCTGGGGTCCTGGTCCTGGGTACGCTGTTCGTCGATTGCGGCCAGGATATCGCCCGGCCGGATCCCCGCGATGGCGCCGGGGCTGTCGCGGATCACCGATTTGACCTCGATAATGCCACTGCGCTGTCCGACCGTCAGTCCAAGTCCCGCCCGCCCGGCCCTTCGGGCACGGTCTTCGCCGGCCTGCATCGGCGGCACATAGCGGGAATAGGGGTCGAGGCGGCTGAACATCTCATCGAAGAAACCCTGAATGACCCCCTGGGCGCCGGCATGTCTGACCGGAGCAGAGACTGGGAAGCTCGCGGCCGTCAGCACAGCAGCGGTCCTGGCCCAGGCGGCGGGCGCATCGTCCTTGGGTATGGGCACCTCCAGCAGCATCTGAGTTTGCCGGAACAATTGCAGTTGGGTTTCCTTGGTGACGATACGCAGATTGGCATCCAGCGCGGTCAGGCCCTGCAAGCCCCAGACGGTCAATTGCGGGACGGGAACCGGGGCCAGAATACGCGGCGCAATGAAGATCAGTGCCTCGCTATAGACTGTCGTCAGGCGATCCTGATCGAAGCCGCTGGCGGTCAGGGTTTGCGCCTGCGCCCGTGCGACGACGAACAGCACCAAAATGATACCGATCCGGATCACCGCCGGCGAGACCGCTTTCCTGGCGCGCCTGCCCTTGATGGGGCATCGCGTTTCGGTTCGGTTCGGCTTTCCAGCACATGGAAAACCATTCCGCCGGTCACCGGATTGGCTTCCGACAGCAAGACCTCGACCTCCTGCGCCAGTCGATAGACTTTCTGAGTGCGGCGGCCGGTCAAGGTCTGCTCCCGTTCATCGAATTGCCAGTAATCGTCCGGTAGTGAACCAAAAGGCACGATACCGCTGGCGCCCGTCTCTGTAACAGTGACGAACAACCCGAAACGAGTCACACCTGATATGCGTGCGGCGAAGTGCCCGCCGATGCGGGCCGACATGAAGGCCGTCAGATAGCGGTCGATCGCCTCTCGCTCCGCCGTCTGCGCGCGTCTTTCCGTTTCGGTGATGCGATCCGCGATGTCCGGAAATTCGGCGATCTGTTCGTCGGAAAGCCCGTCGCGCCCAAGCTTGATGCCTTTGATCAGGGCGCGATGGACAAGCAGGTCGGCGTAGCGGCGGATTGGGCTGGTGAAGTGCGCGTAGCGCGGCAGCGCGAGGCCGAAATGACCGATGTTGTCCGGGCTGTAAGCTGCCTGCGACTGGCTGCGCAGCATCACCTCGCTGATCATTTGCGACTCGGGTGTATCGGCGAAGCGCCGCAGCACGCGGTCGAAATCGCGCGGATGCACCTGGTTGCCGGGCGGCAGCGATATTCCCAGCGTCGAAAGAAAGCCGCGCAGGGCTTCGAGTTTTTCATCCGATGGCGGGGCGTGGACCCGATACATGCAGGGCCGTTGCAGGCGTTCGAGTTCTTCTGCCGCCGCCACATTGGCCAGGACCATGAACTCCTCGATCAACCGATGGCTGTCCAGGCGCGGGCGCGGCGAGACGCTGGCGACATGACCCCGATCGTCCAGCACGACCTTCCGTTCCGGCAAATCCAAATCCAGCGTTCCCCGCTCCAACCGCGCAGCCAGCAGCGCTCGGAAGGCCGCGTAGAGGTGGACCAATGGCAGGCCGGCACTGCCGTCATGCGAGTCTTCGGCGGCCTGGACGTCCTCGTATGTCATGCGGGCGGCGCTGCGCATCAGGCCGCGGCCGAAGCGGTGGCTGGTCTTGCGGCCGGAGGGGTCGATTCGCATCTCGACGAACAGGCAGCCGCGATCTTCGTTCGGGCGCAGGCTGCACCAACCGTTCGATAACGCTTCCGGCAGCATCGGGACGACCCGGTCGGGGAAATACACGCTGTTGCCGCGAATGCCGGCGGCGTGATCCAGGGCAGAGCCGGGTTTGACGTAATGGGCGACATCGGCGATGGCGACGATCAGGCGGAAGCCGCCGGCTGTGTCCGGATCGGGTTCGGCAAAGACGGCGTCGTCGAAATCCCGGGCGTCGGCGCCGTCGATGGTGATCAGCGGGATGCCGCGCAGGTCGATGCGGCTACCGAGCCTGACGCCTCGGGCTTTTTTTGCTTCTTCGAGGGCGGCATCGGGGAAGGTTTGCGGGATGTCATGGGTGTGGATGGCGATCAGACTGATCGAGCGGGCGTCGCCGAGTTTTCCCAACCGTTCCAAAATCCTGGCGGGTTTAAGGCCGAGGTGAAGGTGCTGCGGGACGGGTTCGGCGAGCACGATTTCGTCCGGTTCGGCACCTGCATCCTGCCCGGCGGGAACGATCCATTCGGCTTTGGAACGGCGATCGGTGGGGACGATACGGTTTTCTGTGTGCCCGCGTTTGAAGACCCCCAGGATTCGGCCAGGGGTTTCGCTGACCCGGCGCAATGTCCGGGCCTCGTAACGTCCCGGGCCCATCGGCTTGAGGCGGACCAGAACGCGCTCCCCGGGGGCGAGGGCGGGTGTGCCGTGCTTTTCGGGATGCATTGTGATCATCGGCGGCTGTCCCGCGCTGCGTTCCCATGCCACCGGCCTGGCAAGGGCGTCGCCATCGCGGCCGGTGCCGGTAATCAGGACGATCGCCGTATCCGGCAGGTGTTGGATGTTGCCGGAGGATGGGCGATGTTGGACGCCCCCGGTGGATGGACGATGTTGGGCGACCCCGCCGGACTCGCGATGGGACGGTTTGCCACTGTCCCGCGCGGTGGTTTTGCCTCTGTGCTTGTCTTTTTTTGCCACTGAATTCGCGACCGCGTCTCTGCCTGCGTTACAGTGCCACAACCGTTAGTCGCGTGCCATGACAGCTTGGCTTAAGATCGGCCCGATCGCATTTGAAATTGCAAGTGTTACGCGAAAGTCGCTTCTTCCCCCGAAGGTGGTGTGGCTCTTGCTCTTTCGATCTCACCACCTTTTACCGCAGCCGCAACACCGTGTAATCGGCAACATCGGCCAACGCTTGGCGGATCGGGGTGTCGGGGAAGGTCAGTAGCGCCGCTTTGGCCTCTTGCACGAACCGCTGTGCCCGATCGAGTGTTACCTGGATCGCACCGTGATCGGCGATGAGCCGCATCGCGTGATCCAGATCGGAGTCGGTTTGCTCCAGCGTTTCGATCGTCCGGCGCCAGAACGCCTGCTCCGCTGCGTCGCCGGCGAAGAATGCGATCAGAACCGGCAAGGTGATTTTGCCTTCGCGGAAATCGTCGCCGATCGTTTTGCCCAGGGTGGCCTGATCGGCGACATAATCCAGCGCGTCATCGACAAGTTGGAAGGCAATACCGAGCTTCATGCCAAAGTCGGCGAGGGCGGCTTCCTCGGATTCGGGGCGGTTGGAGACCACAGCTCCGATTTGACACGCGGCGGCGAACAGCGCGGCGGTCTTGCCTTTGATCACCTCCAGATAGCGCGCCTCGCTGGTGGACAGGTCGTTTTGGGTGACGAGTTGCAGTACTTCGCCCTCGGCAATGGTCGCGGCGGCCTTCGACAGGATGGCGAGAACCCGCAGCGATCCATCATCGACCATCAACTGGAACGCGCGTGCGAACAGGAAATCGCCGACCAGGACCGACGCTTTATTGCCGAAGATGGCGTTGGCCGAAGCCAGGCCGCGGCGAAGCTGGCTTTCATCCACCACATCGTCGTGCAGCAGCGTGGCGGTGTGAATGAACTCGACGCAGGCTGCCAGTTCGACATGACGGGCACCACCGCCGAGGCCGGGATAGCCGCACAGGCGTGACGCGGCGAGCGTGAGCAGGGGCCGCAGACGCTTGCCCCCGGCCGCAACGAGATGCGCGGCAAGCTGCGGGATCAGCGAGACAGGACTGTCCATCCTGGAGACGATGACGCGGTTACAGGCCTCCAGATCAGCCTCAACGAGGTTGATCAAGGCCGACAACGCATCTTCGCTCCGGTGTTCGGTCGAACCGGACACGGGTGCCAAGCCTGCTTCTAGGGGTCTGGCGAGGCCGCCCAACTGGTTCTCCCGACTTCCTGTAGGGTGGTGGTAGGTCTTCATACCGGTGGCGATCAAACGGGGTCAAGGCGCCATGCGGGCATCGGGATACGCCATCATGCCGGTTCGGAGGCCCCCGATCATCGGTTACGAAGCGCATAAATGAACGATTCCCCGGGATAGTCCAGTCTAATCAAAGCAGACCCCGGGAACGGCCGCCGCGTTAGGCTGTTGCAAGGGCACACTATCTGGATCACGATCCGGGCATGCGTGTCGTCGTCACTTCTAATAATCCGGTGAGACTGTCGTTTCTGATCGCCCTTCTGGCGGACGCGGGGATAGAGGCGATCCTGCTCGACCATCATACCAGTATCCTGGAAGGCAGCGCGGGGGCGATACCACGCCGGTTGGTGGTCAGTACTGACGATTTCCCCCGGGCCTGCACGATCCTGCGCGACGCCGGCGAGTGGTGACCACCGATGGTCATCTGCTGGGTGGCCGCGTGCTCTATCGTCAACCCGCGTCGGGCTTTCGCAGCGGCCTTGAACCGGTGTTGCTGGCGGCGTCCGTCCCGGCGCGACCAGGGGACTACGTGTTGGAGGCGGGCACTGGCGCCGGGGCCGCGTTGCTGTGCCTTGGCACCCGCATTCCCGGCGTTAAGGGCACCGGCGTCGAAATCGACACGGCAACGGCCGATCTGGCGGCGATCAACGTTCGGAACAATGGGCTGACGGGCATCGAGATCGTCGCCGATCGGATCGAGACCGCAAAACTGTCATGTCAGTTCGACCACGCGATGGCCAACCCGCCGTACCATCCTCATGGCAGTTCGGCGTCGCCGGTCGCCGAACGCGACACCGCGAAGCGGGGCTCGGACGCGCTGATACAGGCGTGGATAGCAGGGCTTTGCCGCCAGTTGCGGCATCGCGGCACCCTGACGCTGATCATCCCGGCGGGGATGATGAACACGAGTGTGGCGGCGATGGATGGATGCAGATGCCCGTGTACGGTCTTGTTTCCGCTTTGGCCGAAGGTCGGCCGCGCGGCGAAGCTGGTATTGCTGCGTGGCGTCAAAAACGCCCGCAGCCCCATGCGGATCATGCCGGGGCTTGTGCTGCATCAGCCGGATGGTGGGTTCACCGACGCCGCCCGGGCGATCTTGAGTGGGGGCGCCGCGTTACCGTTGGAGGGTGTGTAACCTCCCGGTTGGCCTGCGTGCCTACATGTCGTGTGAATTCGGATGGCGCAGATGCCATAGCCGCTCATGCGCCGCTATCAGGCTTTCCATATTCCGCCGGCGGGTTCCATCCGGTGTCAACGGCCGACGGGTCAGCATCATCTCCAGTATGTGGAGAAGCTGTTCCGCGACCTCAAAATCCGCCTGATCGCAGGCGTGGTGAAACGCGATCAAAATCTTATCGGACAGGCGTCTGCTATAGCGAGGCGCACTGCCCCCGGGGATTTCCCGGGCAGTATCCTCTTCAGTCTGAATCATTGCCGTTCCTAACATGCCGGTAGCCCCCATCTAAGCCTCCAACTGGTGCAAAATCGCACCCGCCACGCCCTAAAGTCTTAGTTCTGATCAATGCCCGATGGCGCAGAACGCGGGATCAATCATGCACATTGCAGCAGCACTGGCGTGAAAAAGTCGTCAACTCCAGCGTTAATACCGTCAAAAATGCAGAAAAGATAAAAATAACTGTCCGGGGTGATACAAAAGCCATGCTTTGCGACATCTGAACCGGTGTAGGAGCCTTGGGTTCAAGGCCGGCAGAGCAAGATTCTACAGCCGCAGGCGTCGGGCGACTCGTGAAAATTGTCGCAAAAGCAGGGATGGGATAGATTTTTTGCATTACCCACCCTCGAACATTCGAAACAAAGTCATACCCAGGGCGTCCCGCATGCGTGCGCACGCTGCATGCAGCGGATTCGATGTAACACGGGATTTCGTCGTCGCAGCCGATTCTTGTGGAATGTTCGCTGCCTACGATGCGAACGCAAAAATTACTCGGATGCACGCAACAAATTACTCCGGGCGAACGCAAAAACTGTTCCGGCATGCCGAACGAACGCCGGATGGCTATGCCGAACGAACGCCGGATGGCTATGTCGAACGAACGCCGGACGGCTATGCTGAACGAACGCCGGATGGCTATGCTGAACGAACGCCGGACCGCGACGGGAACGGCGTTCGTCCAAACGCGCTAGCCGGAGACGGTTAGTACCTGTGACGCGCCCGCAGCCGCCGGCGGATCGCCGAAAGCATCTTCCCAGGTGCCCGCGGTGGATGCCTTGCTGTATTCGGTGGCACGATTTTCAAAAAAATTGGCATGCTCGACCGCGTTCAGCATTTCGTCCAGCCACGGCAGCGGATTTTTCTCGACATGGAACAGTTCGCTCAGGCCGAGTTCGATCAGGCGGCGGTCGGCGATGAAGCGGATGTATTGCTTGACCTCTTGCGGGGTCAGGCCCTCCACCGCGCCTTGCTCGAACGCCAGATCGATGAAGGCGTCCTCGTGGGAGATGATCGTGGCGCAGCTCAGATAGAGCTCCCGCCGCAGATCCTCGGTCCAGAGGTCGGGGTTTTCCTGGATGAAGGTGTGGAACAGCTTGATAATCGACTGGCAGTGCAGGCTTTCGTCGCGCACCGACCAGGTGATGATCTGGCCCATGCCCTTCATTTTGCCGAACCGCGGGAAATTGAGCAGAATCGCGAACGATGCGAAAAGCTGCAATCCCTCTGTGAAGGCGCCGAACGCGGCCAGGGTCTTGGCGATTTCAAATCGGTTCTCGACCGAGAACCCGTGCATATAGTCGTATTTGTCCTTCATCTCTTTGTATTTGAGGAAGGCGGTGTACTCGATCTCCGGCATGCCGATGGTGTCGAGCAGATGGCTGTACGCGGCGATATGCACCGTCTCGATGTTCGAGAACGCAGACAGCATCATCAGCACTTCGGTGGGTTTAAACACCTGGCTGTAGTGCTTCATGTAGCAGTTGTTCACCTCGACGTCGGCCTGAGTGAAAAACCGAAAAATCTGTGTCAGCAGATTGCGTTCGGACTCCGTCAGGTTGCGATGCCAGTCCTTGACGTCGTCGGCGAGCGGCACTTCTTCCGGTAGCCAATGGACGCGCTGCTGGGTCAACCAGGCTTCGTAGGCCCAGGGATACCGGAAAGGCTTATAGACGGGGTTTTCGGTCAGCAGGTCGAAACGTATCGGGTGTTCGTCAGGCACGCGGGTTATCCCATCCATGGTCGTCCAGTCCCTTCGAGAACAGTCTGTGCGGCGCCGAACCATCGGAACCCATCAATTCTACCCATTGTGGTTAAATCGCCCAATGAGCGCAACAAGTAGTATTGCCCGTGGCGGTGCGTCGCTACAATACCACGCCTCCCGCGATTTGGTGCATGCTGGTGCGTATGGGAGTCACGTTTTCGGGCCGGTGTGCCCGACGGGACGGAATGTGCGCCGTCCGAACAGAACGATCGCTGGGTTCGAGGTATCAAAGCGGGCGATGGACCGCTACATGGTGTGGCACAACCTTGGCGTACGATGAAGCAACAGACGATTTTTGCGCCGCGAGCGGGAAACGAACGGCGGCCGGACGTTCGAACGATGGCGCACGGCCGGCGCACCCTGCTTATCGCGGCTGGGCCGTCGATCGCCATTCACCTTGCCATCGCGCTTCTGATCGTCCTGCTGCCTCGTATCCTTTCAAAGGACGATCGCCGAGTGGAGCAAGGCACCATCGAATTGGTCATGGTCGAGCACAAGGGAGCGGAACCCGGGGCGGCCGGCAACCCGAAACCGGATCAAACGCCTGCTGCCGATCCACCGAAGCCGGACGTGCCGAAAACCGAAACACCGGGGCAGTCACTGCCGGCGCCTTTGATCGACCGAGCCAGCGAGGAAGCGGTGTCTCGGCCGGCCGAACCAACCCGGCCTTCGGCAATCCGAACGGATGTGCCCGCGATCGCGGAACAGCAGCGGCAAACGGCACCGTCAGCCCCGCAGGCAGCTCCCATCTTTAATTTCAGAGAGGCGGAAAGCGAATACGATGCGACCGTCCTCGGCAGCGGGGTCATTCCCGCGACGCTCGACAGCAAGTTCCGAAACCGGCCTCCGATTTATGCGTTCGAGGCGGCGGCCAGAGGCGAGCATGGACGCGTCGTGCTGGTCGCCCATGTGGGGCCGAATGGACTTGTGAGAGGTATCGATGTGGTTGAAGGAACCGGCTTTCCGGGATTGGATCGGGCGGCTGTGACGGCGGTCGAGAAATGGCGTTTTCGCCCTGCCATGAAAGAGGGCCAAGGCGTCGGGTTCGAATTCCGGTGCGAATTCGTGTTCAGTTCGAGGTAAACACCTCTTTCCGGTGAGCCTGCGACGTATCGCCGGCTGCCAACATTGCCAGACCGCCAAACCAGTCCTACCGTCCCGATACAAGGCGCCGAACCAAGACGCGCGCCCGCCAGGACTAACGAAACACAGCCAAAAGGGGATGGACGGATGAAGGTCGGTCAAGCGGTTGCTGAAATCATGAAGCGCGAGGGCATCGAGATCCTCTGCGGCTATCCCGTCAACCATTTGCTGGAATTCGCCGCTGCGGCCGATATCCGGCCGGTTATCGTGCGGCAGGAGCGCATCGGTCTGCACATGGCCGACGCGATCTCCCGCGTGACCTCCGGCCGCAAAATCGGCGCGTTCTGCATGCAGCACGGGCCAGGGTCCGAGAACGCCTATGGCGGCGTGGCGCAGGCGTACTCCGAGTCCGTGCCGATGTTGGTCATCCCGCAGGGTTATCCGCGCCGGATCGCCAATATCGACCCGAACTACAATTCTTCCCGCGAAATGCGCGGTATTTCGAAATCGGCCGAACCGGTTAACATGCCGGCCGAAGTGGCGAACGTTATGCGCCGCGCCATGAGCAATATTCGCAATGGCCGCAGCGGACCCGCAATTGTCGAGATCCCGACAGATATTTGGGACGAGGAGATTGGCGACCTCGATTACACACCGGTCGGAATCCATAAATATGGACCGGACCCGGTCGATGTTCGCAAGGCCGCGGCGGCGATCCTGAAGGCGAAGCGGCCGGTGATCTATTCCGGCACCGGCGTCCAATGGGCCGAAGCCTGGGCGGAACTGCGCGAACTCGCCGAACTGCTGGGTGCGCCCGTCACCACCAGCCTAGGGGGCAAGAGTTCGTTCCCCGAGAACCATCCGCTGTCGCTGGGGTCCGGCGGCAATGCGGTGCCGAAGCCGGTGCATCACTTCATCCAGAACGCGGACCTGATTATCGGTATCGGCTGCTCGTTCACCGAGACCAATTTCGGCATCAAATTCCCCAAGGGGAAAACGATGATCCATGCGACGCTCGATCCGAATCACCTCAATAAGGATGTGGTCAGTTCGATCGGTCTGGTGGGCGATGCCAAGCTGACGCTGGCGGCGCTGATTGGCGAACTGCGGCAGACGATCAAGGCCAATCGCGATCCGGCGCCGGTCGTGGCCGAGATCACCGCTGTGCGCGCGGAGTGGATGGAGCAGTGGAATCCGCTGCTGCACTCCAACGAATCACCGCTCAGTCCGTATCGCGTGATCTGGGAACTGATGAACACGGTCGATGTGAAGAACACGATCATCACCCACGATGCCGGCAGCCCGCGCGATCAG
>JANXLQ010000076.1 GCA_025355085.1 Rhodopila sp. | reverse complement strand
CTTGATCGCCGATTTCTCCACTGTCAGATCGAGGTATCCGGGCCGGTTGGGCCGCAACAGCGTCTCCCGCAGCCCCGGACAGACCTCCCAATACCGTCCCAACGCATCGATATCGGCCTCGGGGATGCCGCCGCGCAGATGGGCGTCGATATCCTGCCTGTCCTCCGGCGTCTGGCTGTCGATGTAACGGGGAAGATTGAGGTTGAAGTCGTTCTTCTCGATCTCCTCGACCCCGACCATGCGGGAGAACCGAGGCACGTCCAGAAGCCGCGTGAACACATCGACGATCTTGTGGATGTCTTGCGCCCGCAGGCGGTTCTTCGGGCCGTCCTTCATAAAGCCGCCGCTGGCGTCGATCATGAAGATGCCCTTGCGCGCATGGGCGTCCTGTTTGTCGATGACGACGATGCAGGCGGGGATGCCGGTGCCGTAGAACAGATTGGCGGGCAGCCCGATAATGCCCTTGATATACCCCCGGCGGACCAGATTGCGGCGGATATCGCCCTCGGCATTGCCGCGGAACAGCACGCCGTGCGGCAGGATGCAGGCGCCCTTGCCGGTGCTTTTCAACGACCGGACGATATGCAGCAGATAGGCGTAATCGCCCTGCTTGGCCGGTGGCGTGCCGAACGGCCGGAATCGCTCATGCGGGTCGTGCAGCGTATCGACGCCGGTGCCCCAGCGTTTGTCCGAGAACGGTGGATTGGCAACGACATAGTCGAAGGTCTTCAACGAATGGCCGTCCAAGAACTTCGGATCGGCCAGCGTGTTGCCCTGCATGATCAGCGCGGTCGGGTTGTTGTGCAGGATCATGTTCATCCGCGCGAGGCCGGCGGTCGCCGCATCCTTCTCCTGCCCATTCAACGTCACCGGGGTCCGCGCCGCATCCGCCACTTTCAGCAGCAAAGACCCCGATCCGCAGGTCGGGTCATAGACCGTGGTGTTGGCGGTGGTTTCGGCGTCATGGATGCCCAGCACGTCGGCGATGATGCGGCTGACCTCGGCGGGGGTGTAGAACTGGCCCTTGCTCTTGCCGCTTTCGGTGGCGAAGTGCCGCATCAGGTATTCGTAGGCATCGCCCAGGATGTCGTCGCCGTCCGCCCGGTTTTTTGAGAAATCCAGCGCCTTGTGTTCGAAAATGGCGATCAGGTTGGTCAGCCGCTCCACCATCTCCTGGCCGGTACCCAGCTTGGTGGCGTCGTTGAAGTCGGGGAAGTCGGAGAGTTGGTTGGCGTCCAGCAGCGGGGCAATGATGCGCTTGTTGATCTGGTCGCCGATGTCGGGCGTGCCCTTCAGGGCGACCATGTCCCTGAAGCTTGCGCCGGCCGGGATGGTGATCGGGGCGAAGGGCTGGCCGGCGTATTTGTCGCTGACGTATTTGATGAACAACAAAACGAGTACGTAATCTTTGTACTGGCTGGCATCCATGCCGCCGCGCAGTTCGTCGCAGCTCGCCCAGAGGTGGGAGTAGAGTTCGGATTTCTTGAGGGCCACGGTGCCTCTTTCTCTTTGCTCTGGTAACGCGGATCGGTTGCCAATGGGTGGCGCATGTTTAGCGGTTCGGGGTCGCTTAGCGCCATCCCCCTTGGCCCTTGACGGTGTCCGGCAGAGCGATCCATTTGCATGGCCAACGTTAACGCCTTGAAAGCGACGCGGCTTCTCGACTCAACCGGCCACGGCATCCGAACCGATTACGACACCATCGAAACCAGGATCACGGTCTAAACGTGCGCGCACCAGACAGAGGCGCGTCACCACCGAAACAGCCCTTCGGCTTGGCCGGGTGTTTAGCACAACGGCGCAGTTCTGGATCAATCTACAGACCGATCGCGACCTCTCCAAAGCCGCGATTGCCGCGCGTGACGCACTGGCCGAGATTAGGCCGCTCGCCGCCGCCTGACCCCGCCGATCCGGGGGAACAGGCGCACTCTGTTCCTTCAGCCTTGAACTCCACCCCGGGTTCCGCAAGCCGCTCAATCCAGTCGCCGGCACTTCTCTCAATCTGGTCGTGCCGTCTTTTGTGGTGGTCACGTTCCCGGGCGTGCTTGGCGCAAGCGTGGTTGCCCTGGATTTCACGCTATTGAGGTGGACGAAATCAGCGAAACGTGGTTCTCCGAGGTCAACCGTCACTAATAACATTCATTTTCGGAGATTCGATGCGCTCAAATTCGCCAACGCCGCAACCCAACCTACCTGGATGGAAGCGAACGACACCCATGTTCTGCATGACCGCCATGACGATGCTGGCAGCATCGGCCATGTTCGGAATGGCCCCGGTTCATCTCGCCCGCGCCCAGTCCGCAGACGGCATGGCAAAGCCGTACGTTGCGCCGGCCGCGGGTAACGCGGACGCAGAAGCGGCCGGCGTTACAGTGAATAAAAGTCAATACAACCTTTTTAACCCGACCCCGGACGATCGGATGCGGCCCTTCAGCACCGACCGGCCCGGTAAATCCCACAGCTCGCAAACTGTCGATGCGGGTCATTTCCAGTATGAGGGCGATTTTTGGAACTACACTTTCGATCGCTACTCCAATTCCCAGCAAACCACTCGCCAATACGTTCTCGTCACTCCCAACCTAAAGCTTGGCATCACCAATTGGGCAGAGCTTGACGTCATAACCGGAATTTACAACAGCGCCGAAGTGCGCAGCCGCGTCGGGGCCGGCACCAGCAAGGCGTCAGGTTTCGGCGACGTTTTCGTGGGCGGCAAGGTCAACTTTTTCGGCAATGACGACGGCGACCAGTCCATGGGCGCGATTGCGTTTGTCAAAATTCCCACTGCTGCCCGCGGCCTGGGTAACAACATGGAAGAATTCTTCCTGAACGTTCCATTTACCACCGCGTTGCCCGATAAGTTCTCGTTCACTATCGAACCGGCGGTCAATCTACTTCGCAACCTCAACAAACAAGGCTACCAGGGCGACTATCAGGTTATATTTAACCTGAACCGGCCGATCATCGGCGAGACAGTGATCGCGGCCATCGAATTGGCCCTGGATTTCCCCGGCGACCATAATTTCAGACAGCGCCACACGATAGACCCATCGCTTCAATGGCTGGTGACACCAAACGTGCAACTCGATGTGGGAGCATACATCGGCATTACCAAGGCAGCCCCGGACTACAATCCTTATGTCGGAATCTCGTTCCGGTTCTAAGCGTCAAGCCCGTCGGATGACGGCCAGCACTTCACATTTTGGCAATGCGGCGCTGGTGTCTCCAGTCGTCGCCGCGCTGGTGTCTCCAGTCATCATAGTGCGCGCAGGCGCACCATCCACGTCTTTTGGCGCCTCGGACCAGCAAGGACGTGGATGACGCGCCTGCCGCACCATGACGAGGAACACGATCGCGGCCGTGAACATCAAAATCAGAACTGCCGCGCGCGCACATGATAAGGCGTTGTTGGACGCCACCAAACGCGATAGGGTCGGCTCATGAAGCTGCTGCGGCAATTTTTGTTGATGGTGTGCGTGTTCGCCATCATGGGCGGCACGGTCGGCATTGCCGCCGCGGTAACGGCTGCCCCGTGTACCCATGAACACAGCGATCACGCCGGCAACCATCCCACGCATCACGATCAGCATGGCGCCGGCTGTCTTGCGTGCTGTCTCGGCGCATGCACCCCGCTTCCCGATGTGCCGCCGCGGCTCTCCCTAACGGCGGCTGTTTTCAACGCAAAATCAGTGCGCTATTGGGAAACTGCGGAATCCATCTCCGATCGCGTAATCCCGCCTGATCTCGGTCCCCCTCGAACCACAGCCTGAACAAACTCCGCCGCCGTAAGGCCCGGGGTTAGAAGAGGCGCGTCCTGGCGTAAACGCTGACGTGTCTCCGCTGGATCTGTATTCAATCCGATCGAACAGGCCAGTCCGCCAGCGCCAGCAGCGCGTCGGGCAGCCGGAAAGAGAACTATCATGACCGCCATCCTCTATCGTCCGCTGGCGCTTGCCGGCTTCGTTCTGCTTGCGTTGCCCGCATGCGCGGCGACACCTGCTTCTACAATGACGGCTGACACAGCCACCCCTGCCGCCGTCGATCTCGGGCCGTCTTCCCGCATACCGCGGACCCGGATGGCCATGGCCGGCGCCGGCCATGAAGCCCACCGCACAGGCGTAAGCACCGCGCCTTCCAGCAATGTTCAACGTGTTCATGAAGGCGCCGGCGATGCCCACGCGACCGGCACCGTGAACGCCGTCGATGCCGCCCGGCACACAATCGATATCAGCCACGGCCCTGTCTCCTCGCTCGGTTGGCCCGCCATGACGATGGAGTTTCCGGTCGCCCCCTCAGTCGATCTCAGTCGCGTCAACCCCGGAAGCCGTGTGGATTTCTCACTCGGAAAGGACAAAGGCGGCATGTATCAGGTTCAGTCGGTTGCGCCCGCGGCAGCGGGACGGTGACGATTATGCCCCCCTCTTTCCGTCACGGCGGCTCGGCAGTCAGCCGCCGCCGCTTCGTCCAGGGCATTGCCGCGGCCGGCTCGCTTGCTCTGCCCTTACCGCTCAACCGCGCCCTTGCCGCGACAAGCGCGGGCGCACCGCTTCTCAGCGGCAGCGATTTTGCGCTGGAGATCGGACCCGTGCCGGTAAACATCACCGGCCGGCCAAGGATGGCAATTGGCGTCAATGGCCAGGTGCCGGCACCGATCCTGCGCTGGCGCGAGGGCGATACAGTGACGCTGGCCGTCACCAACCGGCTTTCGGAGCCGACCTCGATCCACTGGCACGGCATCCGCACCCCAACCCACATGGACGGCGTTCCGGGCTTAAGCTTCAATGGAATCGCGCCGGGAGAGACCTTCACCTACCGCTTTCCCGTCCCTCAAAGCGGCACCTATTGGTATCACAGCCATTCGGGCTTCCAGGAACAGAGCGGCCTGTACGGCTCGATCGCGATCGAACCGCGCGCCGGCTACGCACAGGCCTTCGACCGCGACTATGTCGTGCTGCTGTCGGACTGGAGCGATGAAAGTCCGGAGACGATCGTCAGCAATCTCAAGTTCCAGAGCGACTACTATAATTTCGGACAGCGCACGGCCGGCACGTTCGTCAGCGATGTGCGCGAGAATGGTCTCTCGGCGACGGTTTCGGATCGCATTGAGTGGGGTAAGATGCGCATGACCCCGACCGATATTCTCGATGTCACGGGCGCGACTTATACTTATCTCGTCAATGGCCAGCCGCCCGCCGCCAACTGGACGGGATTGTTTCGGTTCGGCGAACGCGTGCGATTGCGCTTCATCAACGGCTCCTCCATGAGCATCTTCGACGTGCGTATTCCAGGCATAAAACTGACTGTCGTCCAGGCGGATGGCAATGATGTCGAGCCGGTTTCGGTGGATGAGTTCCGGATCGGCACGGCCGAAACCTACGACGTGATCGTGCAGCCCGACGCAGATCGCGCCTTCACAATTTTCGCGCAGACGACTGACCGAAGCGGCTTTGCCCGCGGCACACTCGCGCCCCGCGCCGGCATGGCGGCAGCGGTGCCGGCGCTCGATCCGCGGCCGATGCGCACCATGGCCGATATGGGCATGGGCGATATGGGCGGCACGAATATGGCTGCCATGGATCACGGCTCGATGCCCGGAATGAAAGGCATGGACATGACCGCGAACATACCAGTGGGCCAAGACGGCATGAAGACAGGCAGCACGCCCGCAATGCTGAAACCTGGTGTCGAAATCGACAACGTCGCGATGATGCCGCAGGAGCGGCTGGGCGAGGCGGGAACCGGCCTCGACGGCAATGGACGACGCGTTCTGCGCTACACCGACCTGAAAGCTGTGAAGCGCGGCGATGACCGGCGGCCGCCTTCGCGCGAAATCACCCTGCACCTCACCGGCAATATGCATCGCTTTATCTGGGGCTTCGACGGCAAGAAATATTCGGACGCCGAACCGATCGAGCTTAGGCGTGGCGAACGCGTGCGCTTCGTGCTCATCAATGACAGCATGATGGAGCATCCGATCCATCTGCATGGCCTATGGAGCGAACTGGACAACGGCCACGGCGACTTCCGCCCGTATAAACACACCATTCTGGTCAAACCCGGTGAGCGTCTAAGCTATCTCGTCACTGCCGATGAGCCAGGCAGATGGGCTTATCATTGCCACCTCCTCTACCACATGGAGATGGGAATGTTCCGCGAGGTGCATGTATCATGAACCCCGCACGCATCATCTTCCCGGCTGCCCTTCTGCTCGGCATTGCCACCACGGGGCAGGCGCAAACCACGGTCGATTCGACACTGAAGATCACCGTCCCCGGCATGGAGAAAGACGCCGCGATGGCACCCATGATGGATCCGGGGATCGTTGCACACGCGATACTCAATCAGGCCGAGGGCCGCATTGGCGGCGGCCAGAACGCCTTCCGGTGGGAAGGCCAAGGCTGGATCGGCACCGATTACGACAAGCTTTGGTTCAAATCCGAAGGCTTCGCCCGCGGCAAAGGCGGCGTCGAAGATGGGCGGCATGAGTTGCTCTATGACCGGGCAATTTCTACTTATGCCGATCTTCAGGCAGGTTTGCGCACCGACTGGGATTCCGGCACTGGCCGCACCTGGGCCGCGCTCGGTGTGCAGGGGCTCGCCCCACAGTTCTTCGACTACGAGGCAACCGCTTATCTGAGCGATAGCGGTCATGCCGCGCTGCGGCTCGCTGTCTCCTACGATCTGCTCATCACGCAACGCCTGATCTTGCAGCCAGAGATAGAGATGAATTTCTACAGCAAGGCCGATCCTGGCCGAAAGGTCGGAACCGGTCTTGCCGACATCGATGCCGGCGTGCGACTCCGTTACGAAATCAGCCGAAAATTCGCGCCCTATGTCGGGGTCGCTTATGTCGGGCGGTTCGGCCAAACCGCGCATTTTGCCCAGCGAGACGGCGAAGCTGCGACGGCGGTGCAACTCCTGTTCGGCATCAGAGGCTGGTTCTGATGCGGACGGTCATTCTTACGCTCCTCACAGCGTTGGGGGTCGCCATCCTCGGCGGCTTTGCCTTTATTTATTCCGGGGTTTACGACGTAGGGGCGACACGCCCCCACTGGCCTTTGACCTATTGGGCGATGGAGACCGTGCGTATGCACTCGGTTAAAGCGCATGCAGCCGGCATTGTACCGCCGCCGTGGATCGCCGAAGAAACGAAGGTGGTCGAAGGTACCGCGCATTTCGCCGCGCATTGCGCATCATGCCACGGCGCGCCCGGCGTGCCACCCGGCGATATCGCTGACGGCCTTTATCCAAGGCCGGCCGATCTCAAAAATTCAGCGGCACGCTATACGCCGGGCGAGCTGTTCTGGATTTTGAAGAACGGCATCAAAATGTCCGGCATGCCATCCTGGAGCGATCATGGTGACTACGAGCTGTGGGTGACAGTTGCATTTCTCGAAAAGCTGCCGGGAATGACCGAGCAGGCTTATGGCAAGCTTGTGATCGAGAGCATGGGCCGGGGCGGCCGGCACAATTCTGGCGACCCGGATGAGATGCCGGGGAGCATGCCGGGGATGGACCACGGCTCGATGCCCGGAATGGTCATGCCTGGAACCGCGATGCCAGCCATGACCGTGCCAGAGAAATCCAATGTTCATAAGCATTGAGCGACGAAACTGCGGACAGGCGACACGGCCGTTAGGCGGCGCCCAACAATAAGCTAATCGGGTGCCGGTCTCCTTATTTCGATAGGGGACGGCATGTGCGGGGTGCTCTGGACAGGCTATCCACCGCGCACGGCGATCGACAGGGACATCGGGTGAGCAACGCTCGCCCGGTCGTTCTTATGTTCCCGCGGTCATCGTCCATCGGGAACGACGCACTTGTGGTGTTGGCTGAGACGGAATTTCACCACGAAGGCACGAAATTTTCGGCACTGGTTGTTCGCATCCTTCGCGCCTTCGCATCCTTCATGCCTTCATGCCTTCATGCCTTCATGCCTTCGTGGCTTCGTGGCTTCGTGGCTTCGTGGTGAAATAGGCGCTTTTCCTAAACCCATGCCGAACCAGCCAAAGGTATCAAGAAGCCATTCACCCGATTACCCTGTGGCGATCGAACCCTACCCGTGACAGGCGCTCTTCTGTGCGCTAGGTGCAAGCCTTTCGCTTCCTGCACCTGCGTAAGACATACTGGGAACACTGACCGCCATGGCCAGCAGCAACGACATCCGCGCCGCCTTCCGCGACTTCTTCGTCCGCAATGGCCACACATCGGTGGCCAGCTCGCCGCTGGTGCCGCGCAACGACCCGACGTTGATGTTCACCAACGCGGGCATGGTGCAGTTCAAGAACGTGTTCACCGGACAGGAAAAACGCCCCTACGTCCGCGCCACCACCGCGCAGAAATGCGTCCGCGCCGGCGGCAAGCACAACGATCTCGACAATGTCGGCTATACCGCCCGGCATCATACCTTCTTCGAAATGCTGGGTAATTTCAGTTTTGGGGATTACTTCAAGGAACGCGCGATCCCCTATGCGTGGGATTTGATCACGCGCGAGTATGGCCTGCCCAAGGACAAGCTGCTGGTCACGGTTTACTCCGAGGATGACGACGCTGCCGCGATCTGGAAAAAGGTCGCCGGCCTGCCTGACAGCCGCATCATCCGTATTCCGACCGGCGACAACTTCTGGCGCATGGGCGACACCGGCCCGTGCGGCCCCTGTTCCGAGATTTTCTACGATCACGGCGACCATATTCCGGGCGGCCCCCCCGGCACCCGCACGCCATTGCCAAAGCCGTCGATCGACACCGGCATGGGGCTGGAACGCCTCGCCGCGATCCTGCAGGGCAAGCACGACAACTACGACACCGACGTATTCCGCGCCCTGATCCTGGCGAGTGCAGAGGCCACCGGGCAGGACCCCGACGGCCCGTTCAGGACCAGCCACCGGGTGATCGCCGACCACCTGCGCAGCACGTCCTTTATGATGGCCGACGGCGTGCTGCCGTCGAATGAGGGGCGAGGCTACGTCCTGCGCCGCATCATGCGCCGCGCCATGCGCCACGCCACGATGATGGGTGCGAAAGACCCGGTGATGCACCGCCTGGTGCCCGCCCTGATCCGCCAGATGGGCGCCGCGTATCCCGAACTGGGTCAGGCCGAGACGCTGATCACCGAAACGCTGCTGCTGGAGGAAACCCGCTTCAAGACCCTGCTGGAACGCGGCCTGCACCTTCTGGCCGACGAAACCGGCCGTCTTGGCGATGGTCAGGCTCTGCCCGGCCCCGTCGCATTCCGCTTGTATGACACCTACGGCTTTCCGCTGGACCTGACCCAGGACGCGTTGCGCGAACAGGGCCGCAGTGTCGATCTGGCCGGGTTCGAAACCGCCATGCAGGAACAGCGGGTGCGCGCCCGCGCCGCCTGGGCCGGATCGGGCGATGCCGCGACCGAACGGGTGTGGTTCGAGATCAAGGAGAAGGCCGGCGCGTCGGAATTCCTCGGTTACGCCACGGAATCCGCCGAGGGTTCGGTGTTGGCACTGGTCGTCGCGGGGGCCTCGGTGGCCGAAGCCGTTGCGGGTTCTGACGTGGCCGTCGTGCTGAACCAGACGCCGTTCTACGGCGAAAGCGGCGGTCAGGTTGGCGACGCCGGCGTGATCTCCGGTCCTAACGGGCTGGTCATTACCGTGACCGACTCGCAACGGAAACTGGGCGACCTGTTCGTCCATCTCGGCCGCGTGGAATCCGGCGTCGTCTGCGTCGGCCTGCCCGTCGTTGCCGCCGTCGATCACGCTCGGCGTCGCGCCATCCGGGCGCATCACTCCGCCACGCATTTGCTGCATGAGGCGCTGCGGCGGAAGCTGGGAACGCATGTGCAGCAGAAGGGCAGCCTGAACGCCCCCGACCGGTTGCGCTTCGATGTCTCCCAGCCGCGCCCGATCACGGCGGAGGAACTGCATTGGGCCGAGGCTGAGGTGAATGCCCGCATCCGCGAAAACTCCGAGGTCACGACGCGGCTGATGACGCCGCAGGCGGCGGTGGAACTCGGCGCGATGGCACTGTTCGGCGAGAAATACGGCGACGAGGTCCGCGTGGTCGCGATGGGCGAACCGGACGGCAACAAGCCCGCGTGGTCGATCGAACTGTGCGGCGGCACGCATGTGCGGCGGACGGGGGATATCGGCTATTTCCGGATTGTCGGCGAAACGGCCGTGGCCGCTGGCGTGCGCCGGATAGAGGCTGTGACGGGCGCCTCCGCCGAAGCGATGGTCGGGGAGATGCAAGGCCGGTTGAACGAAGTGGCCGGCGCGTTGCGGGCAGGTCCGGCCGAGGTGGCGGATCGCATCGCCGCACTGCTGGAAGACCGTCGCAAATTGCAGGCCCAGGTTGGAGATTTGCAGAAAAAACTGGCCACCGGCGGCGGTGCGGCGGCAGCCGAGGAGATCAACGGCGTCATGCTATCCGCCCGAAACCTCGGCGAGGTGCCCGCCAAGGACCTGAAGGGTCTGGCCGACGCCATCGGCCAGCAGCAGGGTTCCGGTGTGGTGGCCCTTGTATCCACAGCAGAGGGCAAGGCCTCGATCGTGGTGGCAGTGTCGGCGGACCTGACGAGCCGTATCAGCGCGGTCGATCTGGTGCGCGCTGCATCTGCGGCGGTCGGCGGCAAAGGCGGCGGCGGACGGCCGGACCTGGCTCAGGCCGGTGGGCCGGATGGCGATAAGGCCGATGAGGCGCTGGCGGCGGTGCGGGCAGCGTTGGAGGGGTAGCGCCTGCCGGACAGGCCCGGGGCAATTTTCCGGTTTGGGAGGGATGCCGATATGCGCGACGGACTCAGCCGCCAGCCAAATGACCGGCCGGGTTAGGCGGCACCTTCACCAGACGAGCGAATCCGCCATTGACGATCGCCCCCGGGCTGCGCTGGTTGAGGCACAGATTGTCCTCCTCCGCCGCGCATCGGTCGCACTGGCCGCAGCCGATCCAGGGATAGACCACCCGTTCGTCACCGATGGCGACCCCCGTCGCGTCCGGCCCAAACCGCACGACCCGGCCAACGATCTCATGCCCCGGTGCCGCCGGCAGCAGCAGCCCACGGTCCTTGACGGCGAGGAATTTGCCGCCGCCCAGATCGTACCCGCCGTGCCACAAATGCAGGTCGGAATGGCAAACGCCGCAGCGCGTGACCTCCACGACCACATCGGTGCCCGCCGGTTCGGGATCGGGCAGTTCGACGCATTCAAGCGGCGCCCCATGCGCCACGACAGCCCAGGCCTTCATGCTTCACTCCCAATCGATCCCGGCACCAGAATTGACATGGATTTTTTACCGTGGAAAGGCTGGGTGGCACGTATAGGAGGCACCGATGTACGTCGGCCCGATCATCGACAGCTTTCTGCACTCGCCCTGGATCGGCGGTGCGGGCAGCGTGACCCGTGCCGACGTGGTGCCATGGACGGACGACCCCAGGCTGCGCCGCGTCATGAGCACCTTCCACCACGCGGGGGAGCCGGGAGAAGACATTGCCCGTCTGGGGCTGCCGGATGTGCTGACCGCGATGGACAGTGCCGCCGTCGAAAGCGGTGTGCTGGCCGCCAAAGTTTACTACCCGACGACTGTGGAGCGTCTGGACTCGCTGCATCGCGAACTGTCCAGCCTGTCCGCCGCGTCCGCCGGCCGGCTGCGCTGGACCGCGACGGTGATGCCGCCGGAGCATGGTCCGGGATCGTACTGGGACCTGATGCAGAATCCCCGGATCGTGCAGGCGCTGAGCAAGGCCCCCGGCCTTATTGGGGTCCACATCACGCCCTCGCCCTGGGGTCCGGCACCGAACGACCGCTCCATCGACGGATCACCTCACCCGTTCAACACCAGATGGATATCGATTCGGCGTCCGATCGCAGCCGCGTACCGGGAGACCATGTCGAAAGTCGGCATGTGCCGGGCGTTCTCCAACCGGGCGATAACCGATTGCGAGGTGCCCATCCGTTTCGCGATCTCCGCTTGAGTCAGACCAGCCGTTTGCCGCGCCTCCACCATCTCCCCCACCACGGCGAAGATGGGACCAAGCCGGTCGTATTCGGCACGAACGTCCGGGTCTTTCAGCAGATTTTGGCGCAATTTTGCCAGACTGGTCATCCTCCTGTCTCCTTCGCTCGTTGTGCCGCGAGGTCCAATGCGTAGCGCGGCGTCTTTGGGGTCTTTTTCACAAACGCATGCACCACGACGACTCGCCTGCCGGTTCGGGTGATATAGATCGCTCTGGCAATGCCATCGCGCCCGCTCAACCGCATTTCCCACAATTTGTCTTGCAGGTGCTTGATCCGTTTCGCTCCATCGGCCTGCGCTTTGCAGGGCCACGCCAGTGGAAAATTGTATTTCTCAATGCATCGGGTTCGATGATAGGTTTTTCGCCATGACCATCACGCTCACCCCCGAGCAGTCCGCCTGGATTGAGGCCCATATCGCCCGCGGCGATTTTCCGTCGGTAGAGGATGCCGCACGCCAGCTCATTGATGAGCGTATCGCCGAGTATAATGCCGAGGAAGCCGATATCGGCGATCTGGCCTGGGCGAGGCCGTTGGTTAATAAAGCGGTTGAGGACGTAGCAGAAGGCAGGGTTCTGACGCGCGACGCCCACGAAGCACGGATGGACGCCCTGTTGGCATCGATGAAGACTTAATGCCGCTTATTGTCGTCACCGAGTCCGCGGCAGCCGATCAGGCGGATATCCTCGAAGACCTGAATTTCAAATCCGGCAAGCGCACCGCGCTCAAATACCGAGGATTTTTCTCCAGACTGTATGACCGCCTGGAGACCCATCCCGCCAGTGGCCCTCGGCGGCCGGCCCTTGGCGCCGACATCCGGATCGGGATCATCTCTCCCTACATCGTTATCTATCGGTATTCCCCAAACGAGGGGGTTGTTACCGTCTTGCGGATCGTCGATGGCCGCCGCGACGTCACCGATAAGCTGCTGGCGGGAAGGCGCTGACGCCGCCGCCTACCGCGCGAAAAACATCTCCGTCAGCACATAGTCGAACGCCAGGATCAGGATCGAGGCACTCACCACCGCCAGCGTCGTCGCCGCACCCACACCCTGCGCGCCGCCCTTGCTGTTGTAGCCCTGGTAGCAGCCCATCAGAGAGATCAGGAACCCGAACATCGCCGCCTTCACCAGACCCGACACCACGTCGTCCATCTGCACGAAGTTGATCGTGTTGGTCACATAGCTGTTCACGTTGAAGCCCAGCTTCAGGGTGGACACGATGAACCCGCCCATCACCCCCAGCACGTCCGCGACCAGCACCAGCAGCGGCAACGCGATCGCCCCGGCCAACAGCCTTGGCGCAACCAGATACTTCATCGGGTTGGTGGACAGCGTGGACAGCGCGTCGATCTGGTCGGTCACCCGCATAGTGCCCAACTCCGCCGCCATCGCCGCCCCAACGCGCCCGGCGACCATCAGCCCCGCCAGCACCGGCCCAAGCTCCCGCGTTACCGACAGCACCACCAGATTCGCCACCGCGCCCTGGGCGGAAAACCGAGCAAACCCGGTATAGGATTGCAGCGCCAGCACCATGCCGGTGAACACCGCCGTCAAAGCCACCACCGGCAGGCTGAAATACCCGATCTCCAGCAACGCGCGCCCGAACAGCCGCCAGTAGAACGGCGGCCGGAACAGGTGCGACAGCCCCTCCAGCGCAAACAAAGTCAGCGCCCCGGCGCCCTTGCACAAGCCGATGACCGCTCGGCCGATCGCTGCTACGAAGTCCACGATTGTACTCACGCTGTTCGATACACAACATGGAAGCGGCGGCCAAGGGAGGTCAGCACCTCATACCCATTCGTGCCCGCCGCTTGCGCGACATCGTCCGGAGACAAATGCGGTCCGAGAACCTCCAGCCAGCAACCGGGTTGCACGCGCGGATGGCCGGTCACGTCGAATGTTGTCAGGTCCATGGATACGCGCCCTACCAGTGGGACGCGGGTGCCGTCAAACCATGCCGATCCGCGACCGGACAGACTGCGGTGAAATCCATCCGCATATCCCAGTGCCGCCGTCGCAATCCGGCTCGGCCTGCCCGCGGTCCAAATAGCGTTGTAGCCGACGGAAGCGCCGGCCGGAATGTCCCGGACTGCCAACACGCGCACCGACAGCCGCACCACGGGACGCATCGGGTTCGGGTGCGCGGGCGTCGGGTTGATCCCGTACAGCGCCGCCCCCGCGCGTGCGAGATCGGACCCGAACGCCGGCCCCAAAAAAATCCCGGACGAATTCGCCAGACTGCCCGGTGCCGCCGGCAACATAGCCCGAGCCGCCGCGAAACGCTGAAGCTGGAGCGCGTTAGACGGGTCGTCCGGCACCTCCGACGCGGCCAGATGCGACATGACGTAGCGGATATGCAGCCGGTCCAGGCGGCTGCGATTCTGCGCCACGGCTTCCAGTTCCCGCACATCCAACCCGAGGCGAGACATGCCGGTATCCACATGCAGGATCGCTTCGCCGCCTCGCCATCGGTCGATGTCGTCCAACGATCCGAGGACCGGAGTTAGGTCGTGCGTTGCATAGGCGCCCTCGGTGCCGGGCATCAGGCCACCCAGAACCGCCAGCATCGCGTTCGGCACCACGTCGCGGACGGCAAGGGCTTCATTGAGATAGGCGACGAAGAAATGCCGGCAGCCGGCGGTATGCAGTGCGGCGGCAACCTGCCTGGCGCCCAATCCGTATGCGTCGGCCTTGATGACCCCAGCGACCGGACCCGATGGGTGATGCGCCTGCAACGTCCGCCAGTTAGCGACGACCGCGCCTAGATCGACATCCAGCAAAGCCTGAGCGGTCTCAGCGGACGTTTCTCCTACCAATCGCGCCAAGATTGAGACATGCCCCCTACCTACCGTCATGGTCCGGCTCGTCCGGCCATCTAATGAGGCACTTGCGTGGTGTAGGAGGCCTGGACGAGCCGGACCATAACGATTTGGGCAAAAAACGCCACCCGCATCAACGACACAAATCAGTCGGGATACTCAGAATGCACCAGATCGATATCGCCGAAGCGGGTGAACTCGCCCTCGAACAGCAGCGGGATCGTCCCGGTGGGGCCATGGCGCTGCTTGGCGATGATCAGGTCCGCGCGGTTGTGCGCCTTTTCCATCCGCTGCTGCCATTCGGTCAGCGAGGCCTGGAACTTGTCGCCGCTGCCCTCGAACCCGACCTCCTTGGGTTCCTTTTGTTGCAGGTAATACTCGTCGCGATAAACGAACATCACCGCATCGGCGTCCTGCTCGATCGAGCCTGACTCGCGCAAATCGGATAGTTGAGGCCGCTTGTCGTCGCGGTTTTCTACCTGACGCGACAACTGCGACAGCGCCATGACCGGGATCGCCAGCTCTTTTGCCAGCGCTTTCAGACCCTGGGTGATCATGCTGATTTCCAGCACGCGGTTGTCCGGCTTGGTCCCGGCGGCGGGACGCATCAGTTGCAGGTAATCCACGATCACCAGCGCCAGTCCCTTGGTCCGCTTCAACCGGCGGCAGCGCGTGCGCAGCGCCGACATGGTAATCGCGGGCGTGTCGTCGATCTGGATCGGCAGCGCCGAAATGTCCCGCGACACCTGCACGAATTTGTCGAAATCCTTCTGCCCGATATCGCCACGGCGAATCCGGTCACCGGAAATCCGCGCTTCCTCACTGAGCAAGCGGGTGGCGAGCTGTTCGGAGCTCATTTCCAGCGAGAACACCGCGACAGTCGCCTTCGGAACGCCGTTCGGGTCGTTCAACCGAGCCTCGGCGAGCAATGCCTTGGCCGCGCCAAAGGCGATCTTGGTCGCCAGCGCCGTCTTGCCCATACCCGGACGGCCGGCCAGGATCAGCAAATCCGACGGATGCATGCCGCCCAGCTTGGCATCGAGGTCGCGCAGCCCCGTCGTCAGACCCGAAACCGTGCCCGCCCGCCGAAACGACCGTTCAGCACCCAGGATCGCGTCGGTCAGCGCCCGCTCGAACGTGATAAACCCGCCGCTGGTGCCGCCGTCCGCCGCGAGGTTGAACAGCGTCTGCTCCGCTGCTTCGATCTGCAGCGGGCCATCCAGTTCCGGGTCCGCGCCGAACGCGTTGTTGACGACGGTTTCCCCAATATCGATCAACTGCCGCCGCAGCCACGTATCCAAAATCGCCCGGCCGTAATCGCCGGCGTTGATGATGCCGACCATGGCGGTGCCCAATTGAGCCAGGTAGGCAGTCCCACCAACCTCGTCCAGCACTCCGGCGTGCTCGAATTCCGCCTTCAGTGTGACCGGATCGGCAAGCTGTCCGGCTTCGATCCGGCGGGCGACCGCCTGATAAATCCGCCCGTGAACAGGATCGACGAAGTGTTCGGCAGCCAGAAACTCCGAAACCCGCTCGTAAGCCTTGTTGTTGGCCAACAGCGCGCCAAGCAATGCCTGCTCCGCCTGCTGGTTGGCGGGGGGAAGACGTTGGGATAGGCCGAATAACGGCGAGTCAATGTGGTTCACCCCAACATCATACCGCAAGCTGACTTGTGCCGCATCGGGGCCGGAGCATGTTGCCCTGTGGATAGCGGGGGAAAGTCAAAATGATTGTGGCTAGAGCGTTTTCACGGCGACTGGACACATGCGCCTTCGTCTCCCCCGTCATGGCCGGGCCGTCCCGCCGTCCGAAATTCGGCATCGCGAAAAATTATAAATAAGATAAGTTTTATTTTTATATCTTTACTTTGTCATAATTTCCGAGCAAATTGCTACTTCAGGTTGTGGTGGTGTTAATCGTGAAAAACCTATTCTTATCGTCCGCTCTTGCCGTGGCCGTCCTAACCGCATCGAATTCCGCTCAGGCCGATGTGTTCTCCAACGTCGCCCAGGCAAGCCCCTACACGCTGGTATATTCGCTCGCCATCCCGAACGGAGCGTCCTTCAATTTCAATGCCATCCCGTACACGGTGGACAATCATTCCACCATAGTGCCCGGGTCGTTCACCCGCATCGGCTACTACCTGGAGTTGGAAACAGCGGCCGGCGCCCTGCAATACGTTTTTGCCTCAATGAACGCATTCACCACGGACGCCAGCATGATCGGCGTACCAAGCACCTCGACCGGCGCGTTCTTCCAGCAGAACGTGGCCAACATGAACGTCGCCTCCAACGTTTCCGGGGTTGTCACCGGCACCGGCATCGCCACAGGTAGCCTCGAATTCTGGCATTATGACTACGGCACCAGCAATACGGCGGGCGTGCCGGGCGCCAGTAACTCAGTTTACGATACCGGAGATCAGCCCGTCTTTAATAGAAACTACGGCTCCATGCAGATTAACAACTACGGTGCCAATCAGACGATTTTGTCCTATAATGGTTGGGGTAACCGCGAAAACGCCAACAGCGACGTAGGAATCGGCAATCAGGTCGGCGGCTCGGGCCAACCTGACTGGACCTTCGCGCAGAACGCACCTGACTTCACCGTGAAGAACCTCGAAGTCCTGGTCCTACAGTCCAACATCCCCGAACCCGCCTCATTTGCACTTCTGGGTGTCGGTATGATTGGACTGCGCGTGCTCCGTCGCCGCAACGCTGATCAATCCCCGGACACTAACAACTAAAAGGCCCGTTACCAGGCGGGTGCTGGCGGATCGGCAAGTCGATACCGAGGAAGCCGGCCGGATATGCACGCCTTCGCATTCACATCTCGACAAACCATCGTCACCGGAAAAACCAGGTGACGATGGTGTCGGACATCCGCTTCATCCCACCTGACGGATCAACTCCGCCCACCGGTCCAGGATCGGCAGCACCACGTCTTCCTTCGCCGCTGGCAAACTGGTGGCCACGCGGGCAATGCCGATATCGCGGTAGCGCTTCAACGTGTCACCGTCCTCCGGGGCGGAGAAGATCGACACCGGGCACGACGCCGGATCGCGTCCCGCTTCCTTCAGCATCGCCGTGAACTTCGGCACCGTGTCGAACACATCGCCATACTGCCCGGGCCGGCCCGCCAGCGGAATCCAACCCTCGCCATAGCGCACCGCACGCCGCGCCCCGTGGGGGTAAGCGCCACCGACAATCACCGGAGGATGCGGCTGCTGCACCGGCTTCGGCCATGTCATCATCGGCCCGAAATTGACGAACTCCCCGGCATATTCCGGCTTCGACTGAGTCCAGATCGCTTTCATCGCCTCCACCCGCTCCCGCACCAGCTTGGCGCGCGTGGTGAACGCGGTGCCGTGGTCTTCCATTTCCTCGGCGTTCCAGCCCACACCGATGCCGAACAGAAACCGCCCGCCGGAGACCTGATCGATCGAGGCCACCAGCTTCGCCGTCTGGATCGGATCGCGCTGATTGACCAGACAAACGCCGGTACCGATTTTCAGCTTGGAGGTGACCATCGCCGCCGCCGTCAACGTCACGAACGGGTCCATCACATCGTAATACTGCTTCGGTAACTCCCCGCCACCCGGCCACGGCGACTTTCGCGACACCGGGATGTGGGAATGCTCCGGCGCCCAGATCGACTCGAAGCCGCGTTCCTCCAGGGCTTTCGCAAGGGCGGCCGAGGTCATCGAGTAGTCGGTAAAGAACATGGAAGCGCCGAAGTGCATGATCCGTCTCCTTATGCGTTTGAACTACTTTGGCACGGGCAGCGAGGCCGGTCACCATCCCCTGTCCCGGGAAGTCACCGCCGCAACGGGCTGGTAGCCTCGCTCTTCGCTTCCACCGGCAGCCCCGCCTCGACCGCAGCGACATAATCGCGGGTCAAAGGCACAACCCCGTGCCCGTGCGTCAATTGCAACTGCCAGACCATGTGGAAACTGCGACGGAATGCGATCTCCGACGCCGCCAGATAGAACTCGAACATCCGGCAGAACATTTCGTCGTACAGCGTTGCAATCGCGTCCCGGTTGGCAGCGAAGCGGCGCCGCCAATGCCGTAACGTCTCAGCGTAATGCAGCCGCAGGATTTCAATATCCGTGGTGAACAGACCGGAGCGTTCTGCCGGCGGCAGGACTTCGGATAGCGCCGGAGAATAGCCGCCGGGAAAGATATACTTACGGAACCAGGCATTTGTACTACCCGGCCCCTCGCCCCGCCCGATCGCATGGATCAGCGCCACCCCGTCCGGTTTCAGGCAGCGGGCGACGGTGGCGAAGAAGGTGTCGTAATGACCGATTCCAACATGCTCGAACATACCCACCGAGACGATCCGGTCGAAGGTCTTGGTGACCGAACGATAATCCAGCAACTCGAAACGCACGCGGTCTTCCAACCCCTCGGCCGCGACACGGGCACGCGCCTCGGTCAGTTGCTCCTGCGATAACGTGATCCCGGTTACATCGGCGCCAAAGTCGCGCGCCAGGGTCAGCGCCATGCCGCCCCATCCGCAGCCGATATCCAGCACTTTCAGCCCTGGCCGGTCCAGGCACAATTTAGCCGCGATATGCCGCTTTTTCGCGGCCTGGGCTTCCTCCAGCGTCTCATCGCCGTTCCGGAAATACGCACAGGAATATTGGCGATCCCGGTCGAGGAACAAACTGTACAGCCGGCCATTCAAATCATAATGATGCGCCACGTTACGGCGCGCCCGGCCGGCCGGATTGTATTGCATCAGCCGCCGACCGAAAGACCCCAGCATCTCTCGCCAATGCCGCACCGGATGTCCGGCCGGATTTCGCTGTAGGTTCAGCAGAAGCACATCGAGCAGATCGTGAATCCCGCTGTCTTCAACCGACAGGCCGCCGGACATATACGCCTCACCCAGCGACAGCGCCGGGTTCAGCACAAGCCGCGTGACCGTGCGATGGTCGCGCAGCCTCATAACGGCACTTGGTCCATCCTCGCCTGCATAGACCGTTTGACCGCCGTCCGGCCAGATAACAGTCAGCCGGCCAGCGGTCACCATGCGTCGAAGAATGCCGTCGAGGACAGCTTGCATCGCTCTCCAATCCACTGTCTGGACCCGAAGAAGGACCAACCATGGATCAGTCACGCAGCCGCGTCAAAGCATCAACGGGAAAACGAGTTCAATACACCGTGCCAACTGGCCGCCTACTACTTCACAAACAGCGGAAGTAATCGGCAGTTGAAGCACCATTGTCAGGGGCGACAGGGGGGAGCCATTTTTTTGGAAAAACCGTAACACCGTGTGGTACGAAGCACCGGCCCCTCACCGCCATGGTGCGCGAAGACTCGCCATCCCCGTCGTTTGCCGGGATCTTTACTGAAAGACATGGATGGCGCGCCTTCGCGCACCATGGCGGTGAACGTGCGAGGCGATCTTCACCCGATTGCGCTGAGGTCTCCACCTGCCATGAGATGGGAGGAAACCAGGCAAACACAGTGCAGGGCCGGCGCCAAAGGAAAAGCCCATCACCCACCCCAGTGCCTGGCACAGAAGTGGATGATGGGCTTTCCAGCCGTCATAATTTCCAGCAGCAAAAGCCGCCGCTTGGCTAGTTCGCCGAGTCGCCCAGGAAGATGTTTTCTTCCGTCGGGTTCTGCTCGTCGTCTTCCGCGTCGGTCACAGTGGCCTGCTGGCCACGCGCCTGCCGTTCGGCCTCTTCGACGCTGCGAGCAACGTTGACGGTTACCGAGATGGAGACTTCCGGATGCAGCGACACCCGAACCTGCGACAGGCCGAGCACCTTGATCGGAACCTCTTGCACGACCTGCGAGCGATTGATGCTCAGGCCGGCCGCAGTTGCAGCTTCGGCGATGTCGCGCGGCGACACCGAACCATACAGGCTGCCAGATTCACCGGCCTGACGGACGATGACGACGGACAACCCGCCAACCCGCTCCGCCAAACGTTCGGCTTCTTCGCGACGCTTGATGTTCTGCGCCTCGAGCTGCACACGCTGCTGCTCGAACTTCGCGCGGTTATCCTTGTTGGCGCGGAGCGCCTTCTTCTGCGGCAAGAGGAAGTTGCGGGCATAACCCGGCTTCACCTTAACCACGTCTCCCATCTGTCCCAGCTTTTCAACGCGCTGGAGCAGGATCAGTTCAACGGCGGCCATGAAATCCGCTCCTTACGCGACGATGTAGGGCAGCAGCGCCAGGAAACGGGCGCGCTTGATAGCCACCGCCAACTCGCGCTGCTTCTTCGCAGACACGGCGGTGATACGGCTCGGTACGATCTTGCCGCGCTCCGAGAGGAAGCGAGACAGCAGACGCACGTCCTTGTAGTCGATGACCGGCGCATTCGGGCCGGAAAACGGGCAGGACTTGCGACGGCGATAGAACGGCCGGCGGGCGCCAACGGCGGCGCGGCGGCCAGCGGGATTGACTTCTGTATCGGACATTATGGCCTACTCCTCGCTGCCAGGGCGGAATTCGTCGCCACCGAAGGCGTCACGAGCACGGAATTCCTCGCGATCGTCGAACCCACGCTTACGGCCGCTTTCAAAGCGACCCGCGGGCTTTGGCCCACGGAAGCCGCGTTCCCGGTCGTCGGACTTGCGGGACAGGATGGCGGACGGTGCTTCGTCGATCGCCTCGATGCGAACCGTCATGAAGCGCAGCACGTCTTCGTTGAGACCGAGCTTACGCTCCATCTCGGTGACGAAGGCCGGCTTGGCATCCATGCTCAACAGCATGTAATGGCCCTTGCGGTTCTTCTTGATACGGTAGGCAAGGCCACGCAGACCCCAATATTCGCGCTTCTTGACCGCGCCGCCATCGGTTTCTAACTCGACACCAATTTCGTCTGCGATCGTCTCGACCTGTTGTTGCGTGACGTCGTTCCGCGCAATAAGCACGGTTTCGTAAAGCGGCATGGATGAACCCCCTATGGCTTGTCTCTGTCCACGACCGGAAGTGGTCTCACCCCCATGATGGAGATGCGAACATAGCCGGGTGCGATGCCGTCGCCCCCGGCAGGGAAGGCGCGGCTTGAAGCACGGATGGGCGGGGGATGCAACGGCGGATTTCCAAAGACTGGGCGCAACGCCCTGTTTTCGGTTGGCTGCACCGGCAATAGGCCGAACACAGGTTGCACACGTTGCGTCGAAAACACGCCGCCTCGAACATCCCTGTCCTGGCGGAGCCATCGTGCCGCCGCCAGACAGAGGGAACCCACCATACCGCTAATCGACGGCAACAAAGCCGTAATGGCCGGATGCCCCCTCGGAAGGCAAAGTATCTGACGGCCTCAGTCAGGTGAGAATTTCGGCAACTTTTTCTCCGTGATCGCGGCATACAGAGCAACGCCGTAGGGAATCGCGTCGTCGTTGAAGTCATACAGATGATTGTGCAACGCGGCGCTGTCGCCATTCCCCAAATTGATGTGCGCGCCGGGAACTCGCTCCATCATGAAGCTAAAGTCTTCCGACCCCATTCCGGGTGGCCCATCGCGTCGCACCGCCGCTTCGCCCACCAGTTCGGATGCCGCGTCGCCATAGGCGATGGCTTCGTTGGTGTCGTTGATCATGGGCGCGAAAATGACACGGAAATCGACCGTTGCCTCCGCCCCGAACCCAGCGGCCAGACTGACCGCCAAACGCTTCATGTTCTGCTCGATCGTCGCCATCGTCTCGGGCTTCATCGTCCGGACGGTTCCCGCCATAACAGCCGACTGCGGAATGACATTATAGGCGTCTCCCGCCTGAATCCGCGTGATGCTCAATACCGCCGTGTCCTGCGCGGAGATGTTGCGCGACACGATGGATTGCAGCGCCGTTCCCAAATGGCATGCCACGACAATCGGATCGATGCTTTGGTGCGGGTGCGCGCCGTGGGCACCCTTCCCGGTAATGACGATGTCGAAGAACGCGCCGCCGGCCGAACGGGCGGCAGGACCGGTGATGAACTTTCCGATCGGCAGTCCGGGACGGTTATGCATCCCGTAAACCGAGTTGCAGGGAAACCGCTCGAACAATCCGTCTTTCAGCATCTCCAGCGCGCCGCCGGTCCCTTCCTCGGCCGGCTGGAAAATGAAGTTGACCGTGCCGTTGAAATTGCGGGTTTCCGCCAGATATTTGGCGGCACCGAGCAGCATGGTGGTGTGGCCGTCGTGGCCGCAGGCGTGCATGCGGCCGGGGTTTTGGCTGGCGTGCGGCAATCCCGTCGCCTCCAGGATCGGCAGCGCGTCCATATCCGCCCGCAGACCGACCGAGGACTGGCCATTGCCGTTGCGCAACACGCCGACAACGCCGGTCTTGCCGACGCCGCGATGCACTTCGATCCCCCATTCCTCCAGCTTGCGCGCCACAAGGTCGGCGGTGCGGTATTCCTCCAGACCGAGTTCCGGATGCGCATGAATATCGCGGCGGATGGCCGACAATTCATCCTGATAGAGGCGGGCACGGTCGAGCGCGGATTGGGTCATCTTCGGTTCCCGGGTCTGAGCGTCCGGATGGGACCATAACCCGCGACCCTTGCCAAGCGGCAGCGGCCAGGGTGTTGTTGCCGAAAGGCACGGGAGCCACGTTACGATGTATCTGAATACCTTCGCCCACAGCTCTGAATCGCTGGACATGACCACGTCGGACGAGTTCCGCAGTCTGCTGGCCAGTGCCGCCGATCTGGGGATTCCGCACGCCCCGGACGTGCCGTACCGGTCCTGCAACATCGTAATGCGGCAATTGCGGTTCCACTTCCTGGAATGGGGCCGTGCCGGCGCCCCCGTGATCGTCCTGCTGCATGGCGGGCATCAATCGGCGCACTCGTGGGATCTGGTCAGCCTGCATTTGGCCCAGAAGTATCGCGTGCTGGCGCTGGATCAGCGCGGCCACGGCGACAGTGAGTGGCCGAGGGACGTCACCTATTCCAACCACGAGATGTCGCTGGATGCCGAGGCGTTCATCGGCGCGATGGGATTACAGCGGCCTGTCTTAATGGGTCACTCCATGGGCGGGCGGAATTCGATGCTGCTGATGCGGCGGAACCAGACGCCGTTACGCGCAGCGGTGATCGTCGATGTCGGGCCGGAGTTATCGGAAAAAGGCCGGGCGGCGATCGGTGGTTTTGTGCAGGCGAACCAGGAATTCGACGATCTGGAACACTTCGTGCGCAATGTGCGCCAATACGATCCGTATCGCTCCCGCGAGCACATCGAGCGAACGGTAAAGTACAACATGCTCGAACGGGCGGACGGAAAATACGTCAGCAAGTGCGACTCCAACCCTCGGCGCCTGAACATCCTGCGCGGCAGCGGGCCGTTGGAGAACATCACGCTACAGGATGCCACGGCGTTCGACCTCCCGGTGCTACTTGTGCGGGGCGCGAACTCCAACATCCTGGAACCCGACGCAGCGGAGCGGTTCGCCGCCGCACTGCCGCAGGGACGGTTAGCGACCGTTCCGGACTGCGGTCACAACGTGCATGGCCAGAACACCAAAGGGTTCATCGGGGCGTTGGGCGGATTTCTCACCGAGGTGACGGGGGTTTGACAGCATTGGTGCCGATCGGTCTTTCTTCGGACGGCCGACCGATATCGGTCGGCGTTTACATTGACACACAATACACCGGCCACCCGCGCCTCGTCATGGCGCGGGAAGGCGCACCATGACGACGTGTGACGGCCGCCGCGAACCCCAAAATGAGAACTGCTGAATCAGGACGTAGCAGACTGCGGCAAAGAGGCATCGGCCGGCGGCTGCCGGTAAAACTCCGCCCCACCCCTGCACGCCGGAATAAACTGCGCCGCTCGGAATGCCGTATGACGAATCGCGGCCTCGGCCGGCAAATGCAATCCATGGAACAGCATCGCCACGACCAAGACCACGGCAACCAGCGGGGCGACGTTCAGCCGCGGCGGTTGCCCGCCAAACCGCATAAGCGCCGCAGCACCGGCAAGACCAACCACAGCCCCGATAATGACCTCGGGCAGAGAGTGCATGCCCAGGACAAGCCGGGAAATCCCGATCACGATCGCCGCCAGCAACGCCGCCGGCAGGATGCTGTGACGACGCCGGGTGAACATGGCCGCGAGGCCTCCACTAACCACCGTAGCGGCGGCGACATGGCCGCTGGGGCTATGCACGTCCATCGGCCCGAACAACGGTGAGCACGCCAGGAACATCAGTTTGAATATGAGCGTCGCGAAGAACGTCGCGCCAACGACAATCAGCCACGTCAGCGCACCTCGCCGCCACCCCTGGGCGGCCAGTGCGATGGCTACGGCAAGCACCACGGGCAGGATAACCGCCTGGTCAGCGAAGTCGGTTAGGTATCTCACGCGTATCGTATAGCGCGAGAGGCGTTCATAAACGGTACAGAAATCCGTCAGTCCGGACAGAATTTGGTAGGCAGGAGTAACCTCGTTCAGCTTCGCTGGGGATACCATCGACGCCGTTCCGTTGCTTGCAGCGCCGATGGCCGAAAGCCGATGATTGTGTCCGGCGCCGATGGCCGGGTCGAGCCACCCGGGCATCGGCATAAGCGATAGCAGCAGACAAGGCAGCCAAGCCTTGCTTCACCGTCACGGCCCGGCCAACTTCGTACCAACGGCCGGTGCTCGGGCGGCCAAAACAAGACCGCCATGCCGATCAAAGCATTCTTTGCTCTAACCGTTGTTTTCCCGACACATGGAGGTCAGGTCTAACCATAACGAAGGGAAGAAACCCGTAGCCGTTCCCCCGCGATTCAACAGGTGCCTCCTAGGCACCACTCCAAACCGGAGGCCGCTTGGTCAGGAAGGCGTCCATGCCTTCCTTGAAATCCTGGCTCGAATAGCACAAGCGAATCAGATCCTCGTCGGGCGGCAAGGTGTCGCGCAGGCGACGCAGCGCCTCCTTGGTCGCGCGCATCGTCAGCGGCGCATGTCCCGATAACAGCGTGGCCAGTTCGAGTGCCCGTGCGTCCAGTGCGGCCTGATCGGCCAGCACCTCGGTCACCAGCCCCGCACCCAGCGCCTCGGACGCGGAAAACAGGCGGGCGGTATAGATCATCTCGATCACGCGCGCCGAACCGACCAGTGCCGTCAGGCGGGCGATGTTGGAGACCGACAGGCAATTGCCGAGCGTCCGGGCAATGGGGAAGCCGAACCGGGCGTTGGCGGCGGCGATCCGCATGTCGCAGGCAGCGGCGATGGCGGCACCTCCCCCCGTGCAGGCGCCGGCGATAGCGGCGATGGTGGGAACCGGGCAGCGTTCGATCGTACCCAGAACGCGGTCGATCCGGGCTTCGTAACCAAGCGCGTCTTCGGGGGTGGAGAAGGCACGGAACTGGTTAATGTCGGTGCCGGCAGCAAAGGCTTTCTCCCCGGCGCCGGTGATGATTAGCACGCGGGCCTCACCGGGGGCGGAGGCGATCTCGGCCAGCCGTTCGTACATCGGAAAGGTCAGGGCATTGCGCGCCTGCGGCCGGTTGAACGTGATGTGCCCGATGCCATCGCGAATCTCATAAAGCAGTTCGTCAGTCATGTTGAAAACCCCGGAATTTCGGTTGGTCGTTTATACCACTGGCCCAATGTTTCGACCGCTTGGCTCCTTGTCGTCATGGCAGGCGAAGGCCTGCCATCCACGCCTTTGTCTGAACCAGCATCGCGTTTCGTGGATGGCGGGACTTCGCCCGCCATAACAGTGACGGGTCAGGACATAGGGCCGTTGGTATTAGACCATGATCGTTTGATATTGACTCTATACCGTAACGATCATGGTCTAACTCAATATTTGATCGCGTGATTGTTTGAGGTGGAAGCAACCTCAAACAATCACGCTTTAGGCTGAAGCGCCGGAGGGAAACACCTCATCGTTATGCTCTCCCAGCTTCGGGGAATCACTGCGCGGATAGGGCCGCTGACGGTCGAACGTGATCGGCAATCCGACGATCTTCAGCTCGCTCCCCGGCAAAGTCCGCATCATATCCATCGCCTCCAACTGCTCGGTTTCCGCCAGTTCGGCGATATCGTTGACCGGGGCGCACGGCACGCCGGCCTCCCCGATAATCCCCATCCAGTCCTGGCGCGATCGGGTCAGCAGCACCGGCTGCATCGCATCGACCACTGCCAGCCGGTTCGCCGCCCGATTGCGGCCATCGGACAGCAGCGGATTATCGCACCACTCCGGATGCCCCATCGCGCGAGCCAGTTTGACGAACAAACGATCGTTGCCGGCGGCAATGCAAATCGGCCGGTCCGCGGTCTCGAATATCTGGTAAGGAGCCAGAGTGGCACTCGCCGCGCCATGCCGCTGCGGTAGCGTCTTGGTTACGTTGTAGGCGTTCAACGGCCCCTGCACCCAGGCCACCGCGCTTTCGAACAACGACGCATCCACCACGCAACCCACACCCGTCCGGTCGCGCTGCTTCAACGCCGCCAGCGCGCCGATCACGCACCACATTCCGGTCGCGGTATCATTGATCGCCGGGGCGCAGAACGTCGGCGGATCGTCCGGCCGTCCGGTCAGCGTCACCACCGCACCGTAACACTGCAACAACGGATCGAACCCAGGAGCCAGCTTCAACGGCCCGGTATAACCGAACGCCCAGATCGAGCAGTAGATCAGCCGGGGATTAACCGCCAGCATCGCGTCCGGACCGATCCCGAAATCATCCACGATGCCGGGCCGCAGGTTCTGGATCAGGATGTCCGCATCCCTCACCAGCCACTTCAACTTCTCCACATCGGCCGCGCTCTTGATGTCCAGCGTAACCGACTTTTTCCCACGATTGTTGGTGTGGAAGCTGACCGAATCCCCATCGACGAACGGAGGCCCCCACAACCGGGCATCGTCGCCGCCATCGGGTTTTTCGACTTTGATGACATCGGCGCCCATGTCCGCCAGAATCACCCCTGCGAGCGGACCGGCCAGCGCCTGACCGATTTCGATAACCTTGATGCCGTCCAGCGGTCCGGACATTACGCGATGTCCAAACGGGCGCGGAACGAAGGCTCGTTCAGGCTGAAATCCTGGCCGATCAGGTCATCGGCGGCAGGGGAACACAAATAGACAATCGACTTCGCAGGCAACGCCACCGGAGTCAGATCGCCGCGCGGAATCTGGCTCACCGGATTGACCCCCGACGCTCGGATAAGCACCTGCATGTCAGTGTCCGTCGTGCCCGGCTGGAACCCGAACACCCGAATGCCCTTACCCGTCGTTTCCAGCGCAATCGCGCGCGTTAGCATGTGCAGGCCGGCCTTGGCGCTGCAATACGCACTCCATCCCACCAGCGGCCGGACCGCCGCGCCGGAGGACACGTTGATGATCGTTCCGCCACCGTCCGCCAGCATCCCGGGCAACACCGCCCGGATCGCATGATAGGCGCCCGTCAGGTTGATATCGACGTTGCGCGCCCAGATCGCCGGGTCGCTGTCGGCGATGGACGCAATCGGCTCGATCACCCCGGCGTTGTTGACCAACACATCCAGTCGGCCGAAGCGGGCTTTGGTCTCCGCGACCAGGGCCGCGAACGCCGCGTAATCGGACACGTCGCAGGCCCGGGCGGACGCCTTGTCACCAATGGACGCGGCAACGTCCTCGGTCAGTTTCCCGTCGCGGGCGGTCAACACGACGGTTGCTCCCGCCTCCGCCAGAGCCGCCGCCGCCGCCGCGCCAATGCCTCGGCTGGCGCCCGTTACGATAATAACCTTGCCGTCCAAACTGCTCATGACATTTCCCTTATTCATGCCGGGGAGGTTAGAGCATCAATCCGATTTAGGCCAAGGCTGGGCGCGAAGTTTGATAATGAATCAGATTGAAAACCTGATAACGAGCCACCTCAGACGTTCCCAAACTGCGGGCGGGCACGACGTTTCGATCGGCATCGAGAAGCAGGCATGGTCTTCAATTCCGGTCATAACCTCCCTGCGCCGAGGCCGGACGAAGGAAAATCGGGTGAACGAAAAGCGACAGATGGGAGCTTTTTTTGAAAAAACCGTAACATCGTATAGCGCAAAGCACCGGCGCATCATGACAAGGCAAGTGACGGCCACCACGAACGCCAAAATGAGAACTGCTGCGCTAATCCATGGTGTATTGCGGACCTGCAATACTATCGGATATAATCTCGGATACTTTCACCTTCGGACAGGAAGACACCGATGCCGGAAGCTTCTGACACGACTGATGACCGGGCCGCCCTCGATCTTCTTGTGCGGGGCTTCCAGATTTCACGCATGTTGCGCCTGGTTGCCGATTTCGGGGTTGCCGATCGGATCGAACCGGACGGCCAGGTGGCGATCGACACACTGGCGGAAGCGTGCGGGGTGCAACCTCAGCCGCTTATCCGCGTGCTCAGGGCGCTTGCGGCCTTTAATGTCTTTACCGTCGCGGCTGATGGCAGCATTGGCCACACGCCGCGGTCACGGCTGCTGCGGACGGACACACGAAACAGCATGCACCATTCGGCCCGGTTCTGGGCGGCGCCAGGATCGTGGGCTGCCTGGGCGATGCTGGACGCTGCGATGACCGGCGGCGTGCCCCAGATCGCAGCCTGGAATACTGAACGGTTCGCATACCTGCGCGCCCATCCTGACGAGGCGCGCGGTTTCGATGCCATGATGGCGAACTTCCCCGATAACCGGCATGCAGCGGTCGCGTCGGCCTATGATTTCTCGGGTGCGGGTCTGATTGCCGATATCGGCGGCGGCAATGGTGAAGCACTTCGGCATATTCTTGCACGCTTTCCCGAACCGCGCGGGTTGGTGTTCGACCGCGACGATGTAACGGCTGCCATTCAACCGGAGGACCTGCTCGGTGGTCGCATCAGCGCCACTGGCGGCAGCTTTTTCGACGGCGTCCCGCCCGGCGCGGATATCTACATGCTGATCCGCGTGCTGCATAATTGGCCCGACGACGACTGCCTAAGAATTTTGCGAGCCTGCCGGACGGTAATGGAGCCGCAGGCGCTACTGCTGATCGGTGACCAGGTCCTCGAACCAGATCCGGCACGGGGCCAGCCGGCCAGCTATCTGGTGGACACGCAAATGATGGCCATGTTCGGGACCGCGCGGGAACGAACCAGGGACGAATTTGCCAGTCTTCTGTCCAAGGCCGACTTTACGCTGCGGCGGGTCATTCCGACATCGTCACCCGTTTGGATTGTCGAAGCCGCCCCATCATGATCGACGGCAGTTTGGTGGTGGTGTTCCGAAAGTCTTAAATTTCGATCGGCGGCCCACGTCCGGGGAGCGCCGCATTCCTGTCGCGGATAGTCAAACTGACCCGCTGCCTGCGATTTGCAGCCACCACGAGCCTGTCGCAGATTGCACCGAACACGGACCGGAGAACGACAATGCGGGCCTCGATAGGGTCGCCGGTCGCCGATTGGGCCGCCTGCGCCACTGCCGCGCGCAATGCAGAGGAAGACGGCGCGGGCGCTTGCGGTCATGGGAGTGCGAGCAAGCCCCGTTTCACCACGAAGCCACGAAGGATGCGAACAACCAGCGCCACACCTGACGATTTCATTGGAAACTTCGTGGCTTCGTGGTAAAACTTCTTCTCCGCCAAAACCATCAGTGCGCCGTTCCAGAGGACGATGAACGTGCGAGACGATGTTCACCCGATTACCCTGCCCGGCATGGGTTGACCGCTGGACGGCCCAACCAGCGTGCGCTACTGGACAGTAGCGACAACACAGATAAAGCGCAGAGGACACGCACGCCATGAGGTTCGGCCTGATCTACGAGCTGCAATTGCCACGCCCGTGGGATGCGGAATCCGAGCACCGGATGGTCCAGCAGGCGCTGGCCGAGGTGGAAGTCGCCGACCGGCTTGGCTTCGACTACGTTTGGGCCAACGAGCACCATTTTCTGGAAGAGTATTCGCACAACTCCGCCCCCGAAGTGTTCCTCGCCGCCGCCGCAGGGCGCACCAAACAGATCCATATCGGCCACGCGGTCGTGCTGTCTCCGCCCGGCTACAACCCCCCCGCCCATGTGGCCGAACGCATC
>JANXLQ010000072.1 GCA_025355085.1 Rhodopila sp. | reverse complement strand
CTTGTGCTCCGGCAACAGCATGCGGGAGGCACCGACTTCGTCGATCACGTCGATCGCCTTGTCCGGCAGTTTCCGGTCATGAATGTATTTCGCCGACAGCTCCACCGCGCCGCGGATCGCTTCCTCGGTGTAGCGGACCTTGTGGTGCTTCTCGTAGTTGATTTTCAGGCCACGCAGGATTTTGACGGTATCCTCGACCGACGGCTCGTTCACGTCGATCTTCTGGAACCGCCGGACCAGCGCCCGGTCCTTCTCAAAATAGTTGCGGAATTCCTTGTAGGTCGTGCTGCCGATACACCGCAGGTTACCCGATGCCAGCGCCGGTTTCAGCAGGTTCGACGCATCCATCGCCCCGCCGCTGGTCGCGCCCGCGCCGATCACGGTATGAATTTCGTCGATGAACAGGATGGCGGAGGGTTGCGCCTCCAACTCATTCACCACGGCCTTCAGCCGCTCCTCAAAGTCGCCGCGATACCGGGTGCCGGCGAGCAGCGATCCCATATCCAACGAGTAAATCGTCGATTTCGCCAGCACCTCGGGCACGTCGCCCTCGACAATGCGCTTGGCCAGGCCCTCGGCGATGGCGGTCTTGCCAACGCCGGGATCGCCTACATACAGCGGAGTGTTCTTGGTGCGGCGGCACAGAATCTGGATCGTCCGATCGACTTCGGAATCGCGCCCGATCAGCGGGTCGATCTTCCCGGCCATCGCCTTCTTGTTCAGGTTCACGCAATAGTTCGTCAGCGCGTCCTGGCTGCGGCGGTTTGGCTTTTCCTCACGCTCCTGCTCTGGCGGCGTGCCTTCCGGTGTATTGTTACCGGCGCCGGCGACAGGCCGCTGGGCCGATCGGCCGGGCGCTTTGGCGATGCCGTGGCTGATAAAGTTCACCGCATCCAGCCGGGTCATGTCCTGTAGCTGCAGGAAATAGACGGCATGGCTTTCACGCTCGCTGAACAGCGCGACCAACACGTTGGCGCCGCTGACCTCATCGCGACCAGACGACTGTACGTGGATAGCGGCGCGCTGAACGACTCGCTGGAAGCCGGCGGTCGGTTTCGGGTCGCCCGGCCGATCGGTCGCGAGGCCGGCCAAATCCTTATCCAGGAATTCGGTCAGGTCGTTCCGAAGTTTATCCAGATCGACTCCGCAGGCCTTCAGCACGGTCGCGGCGTCGGTGTCTTCTGCCAAACCGAGCAGGAGGTGTTCCAGGGTCGCATACTCGTGCCGCCGCTCGCTGGCGAGCGAGAGGGCCCGGTGAAGCGTCTGTTCGAGATTCCGTGATAACATACGACGCTCCTAAACGCTAAACGGTCCGGTGTGGGACCTGATCATGTCCGGTTGGCGTTGCCGCCCTGCCGGTAATTCAGCAAATGATCGTGGCACGGATCATGACGCTAACATCCGTGTTTGTGCGATCATTCCTTCTCGATTGTACACTGTAAGGGATGCTGGTTTTGCCGAGCCAGATCCATCACCTGGGTAACCTTGGTTTCCGCGACTTCGTAGGTGTACACACCGCAGACTCCGACGCCGCGACGATGGACGTGCAGCATGATCCGCGTCGCCTCTTCGCGATTCTTTTGAAAAAATCGCTCCAAAACGTGAACGACGAACTCCATAGGGGTGTAGTCGTCGTTCAGCATTAACACTTTGTACATAGCGGGCTTGCGGGTCTTCGGACGTACCTTGACGACGACCCCCGTGTTGGGTCCCTCGGTCGTGCCGCGTTTATCATTGTCGCTCATGCTGTTCGCATCCATTCGCCGTCCCGCACGCGGCCGACATTCGACCGCCATCATAAAAAGTATGTCCACACAGCCCGGGCAATGTGCCCTCTGTATGCCTCCTGCCCGCAACTGCGGTTCGGAGATAGTTTGGAAGAGGCAGCGTGCTCCGGCCCGGTAGGTCGTTCAGCCCGATTCCCATCTTGCCTATATGACGACAGCCCAAGTCAGCATTTCACATTTTCCGCTTTTAATAACCAGCATATCGGAACGCCGCGGCTCGTTAAAAGGGCCTTGGTGTCCGTTCAACCGAGACGATTGCGCCGACTGGCCTTAATCGCAAGAGGGTTCTTCGCCCAAATGTCCCGAAAGGCCCCATATTAGCCCGGATTGCAACAACGGAAGCCTGGGACACAGTGGCCAAAAAAGCAAAGGCCCGGTCGAATATCCGGGCTTTTGCGCTTGCCGGACGTGTGGTTCGCCGGACGAAATCCGAACCCTCCGCTATGTTGAAGCCGTGCTCACGCGACCTTGGAGAACGTCTCGACTGCGTCCACCACGCGCGCGATGACCGGCGCCATGCTTTCATCCATCGAAGCCTCCGTGGTCAGCGATTCGATGGCTGGGGCCGCTGCACCAGGGGTAATTTCAATGATTTTGGTTTTGGTCGGGCTCATTGCTTTGTCCCGCTTCATAAGAGTTCAACACATCGGTCATTCGGCGGCCGAAATCCGGGCGCCTGCCCAACATTCCGCCGGTCAGGCTTCTCATTCATGCCAGCACCATTTGTACCGCACCGCAACACGACGGTGATAGGAAAACCCACCCAGCGAGAGGAAAGAATTTTTTGTCCGCCACACGCAAAAAAACGATTAAAGTTTAGAAATGTATTGTAGCGGGCCACTTCGTCGCCCCAGGCGAGAGTCGCCCTGTAACACATTCAGATTTTAGGCTTTTCTGATCGTTTTACGCTAGACATAGCACGCTCCGGAAACATAAAGTTCGGCTACGAATCAGGAAGGGGCATAAATGGCTAGTTTCGCGTGCCATCTGCGCAAGCATGTTTTGCGCTGCTTAATGGCCGCCGCGGGCCTAATGTCCTTTGCGATCGCCAGCGGTGCGCAGGCGCAGATCGGATCGGCGCGCTATAGTTCCATCGTGGTCGATGCGGGCAGCGGCGATGTCCTGGAGGAAGTGAACGCCGACCAACCGCGTCACCCCGCCAGCCTCGCCAAAATGATGACGCTATATCTAACGTTCGAAGCGCTCCGCGACCGGCGGATATCCCTGGATCAGGCCGTTCCTATCTCTTACCACGCTGCATCCGCAGAACCAACCAAGCTCGGCCTCCTGCCCGGCACACGCATGACAGTGGAACAGGGCATCCTGGCCCTTGTGACCAAGTCGGCCAACGACGCCGCCGCCGCCCTGGGTGAGTTACTCGGTGGCAGCGAGGACCGCTTCGCCCAGATGATGACCCTTCGCGCCCGCGCGCTGGGCATGGGCCACACCACGTTCATGAATGCGTCCGGCCTGCCGAATATCGAGCAGTGGACCACGGCACGCGACCTCGCGATCCTAAGCCGGCGGTTGATCACCGATTTCCCGGGCTACTACCGCTATTTCTCGACACCGAGCTTCGCGTGGCATCGGCAGGTCATTTTCAACCATGACAATATGCTCCGCACCTATCCCGGTGCCGATGGGCTGAAGACCGGCTATACCCATGCATCCGGCCACAACCTTGTGACCAGCGCGGTGCGCGGCGGGGTGCGGCTGGTTGGCGTGGTGCTGGGCGCGTCCAACAACCCTGAGCGCGATATCCATATGGCCTCGCTGCTCGATCATGGGTTCGAGCAAATGGATGTGCCGGCTTACCGCAAGCCTGTCCAAATGGCCTCGCGGGTCAGCCTGATTTCCTCGGCCCATGCCGAAGTCACCCGGCCGGCGCCGTCGCGGGTTCGTGGTGCCGGCTGGACAGTTCAGGTCGGCGCATTCCCCACCAACGCCGCCGCCCGCAGCGCAGCCCTCGCGGCAAAGCGGGCGGCAGAAGCCGGAGAGGTCCGTGTCGAGTCCGTCAAGTTGAAGGGCAAGACAATGTGGCGTGCCCAGGTGACGGGGCTGACACAAGGCGATGCCCAAGACGCGTGTTCAGGTCATCGTAAAGGGACCTGCATCATGATTAAGCCGGAATCACGGCAGGTCGCGAGCCGATAGCGGTCGCGTCCATCTCAGCCGCGTGAGAACTTTTGCGCGATCGCGTAAGATACCGGGGTAAACCGCAGCCGAAGGCGGTGCCTCCGATCAAACCGGTTTTTCTCCGAACCGGTTTACGATTCAGGAGGCCAGACCAGGCAGCACCTGTCCTTATTCGCCCGGCCCGGACAAATATCTGCTCCCGATTTTCGGCACCAACCGATGATTTGAACGGTGGATAGCATCACCCCAAACCGAATCGGGACAAAACCCTTCAGGACCGCGCGCGATCGAGCCGCACGATACCGCTGGAGGTTGCCACCAGTACGGTTGTGGCCATACCGATGAACAAACCGGTTTCTACGACGCCGACGATGCCCGACAGGTTCTGCTCTAACCGGGCAGGATCGGAGATCGCTCCAAAGTGGCAATCCAAAATAAGGTTTCCGCCATCGCTTCGGAACGCAGCCCCGTCTTGTGTCTTCCGCAGAACCGGCCTGGCGCCCAATTTCGTCAGGCGGGCCGCCGTGGTTTCCCAACCGAAGGTGACAACCTCCACCGGAACCGGGGCGGTTTCCCCCAGGCGCGACAGAAGCTTCGGTTCATCGGCGATAATCACGAGGCGATCGCTCGCCGCCGCCACGATCTTCTCGCGCAGCAACGCGCCGCCGAGGCCTTTGATCAGGTCCAGGGACTCCCGGGCGATCTCATCCGCTCCGTCGATGGTCAGGTCGAGTTTGGTGTGATGCGCGAAGTCGGTTAGCGGGATGCCACCTTCCAGGGCCTGTTGGGCGCTGCGCTCACTGGTGGGGATGCCGGCGATGCGTAGTCCGTCGCGCACGCGGACGATCAGACCCTCGATTGCGAAGGCCGCGGTCGATCCCGTCCCCAGGCCAACCACCATCCCGTCTTCCACCATCGCAACGGCAGCCATTGCGGCCTCCCGTTTGCGGGCATCGCGCTGGTCTATCATGCTCGCGCCGCCTTTAGGACGCGGAGCCAATTGCCGGAACACACTTTTTCGACCTCCTCTTGGTTCAGGCCGCGCTCTCTTAAGGCGGCGGCAATCTCCGGGTGGCGGGAGAAATCCGGCATTTCCGTTTTGGCAACGCCCGCCGGTAGATCCGACCCGATGCCGACGTGATCGATGCCGATTGCGTCGATCATACGGAACAGGTGACGGATCATGCCGGGCAGTTTTTCTTCGACGAGGACGGAAATCCAGGCACCAACCACGCCGCCAGACTCCACAACCATACGGGCGTAATCTGGGCCGATAAAGCGCGGGTGGTCGCCATTTTTGTGGCCCGGCTCTTTCAAATTGGCGTGCGTGCAGAGATACGGCCGGGTCGCCACAGCGGCAACACCTTTGACCGTGTCCTCGGAACAATGGGCTACATCGAGGATCAGACCCAGCGCATTCATCCGCCGCACGACAGCGGCGCCAAAAGGGGTCAGGCCACCGTGGACCGGCGGAGCGGTCTGGATATCGCCGGTTTCGTTCACAAGATAATGAGTGAGCTGGATACTACGGACGCCACGGGCTTCCATCGCGTCCAGACGATCCAGGTTGCCTTCAAGAAAGTCGCACCCCTCGATCGCCAATATCAAGGCCGGGTCACCGGCGCGGATATCGTTTGGTTCGCGGGCGATGCGTGTGCCGGATTGCTCGAAGCTGGTTAGGTAGCCCTCGACCGCCTCCAGGCATTCGCCGGGGTTTGGGTCGCGGAACTTCTCCAACCGGCCGGTATCGCGGTTGCGCCGGATCATTGGGATGTCGCCGATAGCGGACACAACGGCGGCGGCGACCCCGGCAGGGCGCATCGTCGCGAGCACAGTTCTGTCCACGTCGCCGGTGCGGCGCGGCCGGCCAGCATGGGTATGCATATCGATAATCATGATTCTTTCTAGACCGATCCGGGAACCCTCGCTACCAGACCGTGCAGGTTGGTCTTGCACCGGAAGAGCCGCTTGCGCATGTTGCAAGACGACGACGGATGCAGGCCCGTATTGAGCATGGCGTGGGGCGGAGCAAGATAATGGACGGCGGAGCAGACTCAAGGCGCATTACAATTCACGCGCCGGACGATTTTGTCGGGATGCGGGCCGCTGGGCGCCTCGCCGCCGAGACGCTGGATATGATCGTGCCGCATGTGAAACCCGGAGTTTCTACCGCCGCACTCGACAAGATTTGCCACGACTTCATCCTGGATCATGGCGCGACTCCGGCCCCGCTGAACTATCGCGGGTTTCCGAAGTCGATCTGCACGTCCATCAACCACGTCGTCTGCCACGGCATTCCGGGCGAACGGAAGCTGGAGAACGGCGACATCCTGAACATCGATGTCACGGTGATTTTGGACGGCTGGCATGGCGATACCTCGCGGATGTATTCCGCCGGGACACCGAACACCCGCGCCCGCAACCTAATCGACGTGACATACGATTCGCTGATGCGCGGCCTAAAAATGATCAGGCCGGGCGCGACGCTGGGCGATGTCGGGCATGCCATCCAGACCTTCGTTGAAGGTAACCGCTTCAGCGTGGTGCGCGACTTCTGCGGCCACGGTATCGGCCGCCGCTTCCACGAGCCGCCGAACGTCCTGCATTTCGGCCGCATCGGCGAAGGCCCTATCCTTCGCAAGGGCATGTTCTTCACCGTCGAGCCAATGGTGAACGCCGGCCGGCCGGAGGTGAAGGTGCTCGACGATGGCTGGACCGCCGTGACGCGTGATCGCAGTTTGTCGGCTCAGTTCGAGCATATGGTCGGCGTCACCGAAGACGGGTGCGAAATTTTTACCCTTTCCCCCGCCGGATTAGACAAACCGCCGCTCGGTGTTAGCTGATTGGCAACTTTTGGCTGCTAGCGTTCGCGGCGTTGCATCGCCGCGAGGGCTCTTATGTCCAAAGTTTCCAAACCGGCCGGGATGGCCGAATACTCGCTTTTCTCCGGTCTGATCCCCCAGCCGATTGAACCCAACGCGTCGATCGGCGCCGATGGTCATCGGTCCCGCATGCGCCAACGGCTGCTGAAAGCCGGCCCGGAGGCGCTGGCGGATCACGAAATGCTGGAGATGATCCTGTTCATCGCGCTGCCTCGGCGGGATACCAAGCCGCTGGCGCGGGAATTGTTGGTGCGATTCCGGTCGTTCGGTGGCGTTCTGGGGGCACCGCCAGACGAACTACGGGAGACAGAAGGCATCGGCGAGGCCGGCGCGGCGGCTGTGAAGTTGGTGCAGGCGGCAGCCTTGCGGATGATGCGGCAAGAGTTATCGACGCAGCCGATACTGTCCACCTGGGACAAGCTGACAGATTACCTGACCGCCAGCATGGAACACGAACGCACGGAGCATTTCCGGATTCTGTTCCTGGACGGAAAGAACAGGCTGATCGCGGATGAGGTGCAGGGATACGGCACGATCAATCACGCCCCAGCCTATCCGCGAGAGGTGGTACGGCGATGCCTCGCGTTGCACGCCACCGCGGTGATCCTGGCGCACAATCATCCGAGCGGGGATGTGACGCCGTCGCGGGAAGACGTGGCGCTGACGGGCGAGATTGCCCGAGCGACGGCCATGATGGGAATCGCGGTGCATGACCACATCATTGTCGGCAAGGGGAAATGGCTGAGCTTCCGGGCGGAGAAGCTGTTTTGAGCCGGGAACTATTCGATCCGGCACGGCAGCTTCCCCGGCGCCGGGTTCCGCCAACGGCAGGATAGCGCGGGCTGCCGATCGCGACGACGCGGCTGTATGGCACACTCCGCGTTCGCGCCGGCGCTGGGTGCGCTCTTGAACGTGCAGCGTTCGGTTGGGGCACCGGCTATTCTGGCGGCACGAAAAATACGTCCCCAAGATTCCGCAATTGCAACGGCGGGCGGGACGGCAGGCGAACGATCAGTTCCAGTTCGCCGCCGATGGCCTCGACATAGCTGCGGAGGGTGGAGAGGTACATGTCGGTCTGCTTCTCGATCCTGGACACCGACGGCTGCTTGATGTGCAGGGCCGTGGCGATATCGGCCTGGACCTTGCCGGCGATGACACGCAACTGCCGCAGGCTTTCGACCTCCTGCCGCAATTCCTGGAAGCGGACTTCGATGCCGGCTTGCTCTTCGGGCGGCAAGGTGCTGATGAGTTCGTCGAGTGTTCTGCCCATCGGGCCTTCCTTTCTTATTTGGTCAATGAAGCAAACGACGGAGATGAGCGGCGTATCGCGTATCGGCCCGATCGATTAACCGGCGATAAAATCGCCCTTCGTTGATGCCGGATTTGTTTCCGGCGACCAGCAGAACGGCTTTCCGCTCCGGATCGAATGCGAAGGCAACCCGCCAGACCCCGTCCGCCGCGTCGAACCGTATCTCTTTCATGTTGCCGAAGCGGGATCCTTTCAGTGTATCCACATGGGGGCGGCCCAGTTGGGGTCCGTAGATTTCGAGCATCCGGGCGACCGCCAGCAGGGGTGTCCGCACGTTGGAGGGGAGGGCAAGAAGCTCAGCCTCGAACGCATCTTCGAACCGCACCGTCCAGGCCATACGATATAGCCTCCAGGCTATAAAATCGCTACCTCGAATGCGCCCCGTCTCGGTCGTTGACGGGATCGCCGGGTTGAATGCGGCCCATCTTTGCTTCGATTAGTTACTTTTCGGTAAACGTGGCCAGAATTTCGGCTTGCCTTCGATGACCGTCATTGGCGTTGACGCCTTTTTGCCGTTCGGCGTCCCCCGCCGGGATCTCAGCACCGCGGGTGCCAAGCCGCCTACTTCCATCAATTCCTGGCACTCCGTATGGGTATCTTACCGTCCATCGTCTCGACGCCCGCAAATCGTCGCACGGGTTCTTCGTCAACGCGTGTTGCCATAAGTTCAGACGAGGTGTTCGGTTTCCTTCACGTTCACCATCGTCGTGCGATCCATTCGTAAATCGTAATTTTTATTACTATATCGTTTTTTTATTAGATCCTAAACTTAGGTATTGCTATCATCGCAGCGCAGGTATGCGATGTTTTCTTACTACCGCCCCGGCGTCGGCATCATGAACTCCGGCCCGCGCCGCGTCCCTGCCGTCCAACGTTGGGTGATCGCCTTGTAGCGCGTGTAGAACCGCACGCCTTCCTCACCATAGATGTGGTGATCGCCGAACAACGAGTTCTTCCACCCGCCGAACGAGTGGAACGCCATCGGCACCGGGATCGGGATATTGATCCCCACCATGCCGATCTGGATAGCCTGGGCGAAATCCCGAGCCACACCGCCATCATTGGTGAACAAAGCGACGCCGTTGCCATACTGATGCGCGTTGATCATCCGCGTTGCCGTCGCAACGTCGGGCGCGCGGACCACCGCCAGCACTGGTCCGAAGATCTCTTCCTTGTAGATACGCATGTCGGTGGTGACGTTGTCGAACAGGCAGCCACCCAGGAAGAAGCCGTTTTCGTACCCTTGCAACTTCAGGTCGCGGCCATCGACGACCAGATTGGCGCCCTCTTTGACGCCAATGTCCACGTAGCCGCGTACTTTTTCCATATGCTCCCGGGTGACCAGCGGCCCCATTTCGGCATCGGGATCGACACCGGGAGCCACTTTCAAAGCTCGCACACGCGGCGCCAACTTCGACATTAGCGCGTCTCCGGCCGATCCGACTGTGACCGCAACGGATATCGCCATGCAACGTTCGCCGGCCGCGCCGTAAGCCGATCCCATCAGCGCATCGACCGCGTCGTCGATGTCGGCATCGGGCATGATCACCATGTGGTTCTTCGCCCCGCCCAGCGCCTGCACCCGCTTCCCATTCTGCGTGCCGCCGCGATAGATCGTTTCTGCGATGGCGGTGGAGCCGACAAAGCTGATCGCGGCGATGCCAGGATGCGCGATGATGGCCTCGACCGCATCCCGCCCGCCCTGCACGACAGAGAACACACCGTCCGGCAGCCCGGCTTCCTTCAGCAACTCGGCCAGTTTCAGCGCAACGGAGGGGTCTTTTTCCGACGGCTTCAGAATGAAGCAGTTGCCGGTGGCGAGTGCCACCGGGATCATCCACAGCGGCACCATGATCGGGAAGTTGAACGGCGTGATACCGGCGACAACACCAAGCGGCTGGCGGATCGACCACGCGTCGATGCCGGTGCCGACCTGATCGGTGTATTCGCCCTTCAGCAGATGCGGGATGCCGCAGGCGAATTCCACGACCTCCAGGCCGCGCTGCAATTCCCCGTCGGCGTCGGACAGGACCTTGCCGTGTTCCTCGGTGATGATCGCGGACATTGCGCGGCGGTCGCGCTCGATGAACTCCTTCAGCTTAAACATCACGCGGGCGCGACGCAGCGGCGGAGTCGCGGCCCAGGCCGGCCACACGGCGTTGGCGGCGGCGACGGCCTTGTCCACCTCCGACGCATCGGCCATGGCGACCTTAGCGGTAATCTCGCCCGAGGCCGGGTTGAACACGTTGCCGAAATTACCGCTGGTGCCGGCGACGTGTTTGCCGCCGATGAAGTGTCCGATTTCGCGCATTGTGGTTCCCTCCTTAGTCCAAGGGATAAGTTACACCGGGGGGGAGTGGTAGGTCCAGCCAACGGTCACAGCCAGCACAATCGCTTAAACCGTGCGCGCCGACGGGCTATCGGGCGGCGGCGGCAACGGATCACAAGGAAACCGAGTGGTTTTCTTGCGAGTATGAAAGATCAGTCCACACTGATCGTAATTCGTTATAAACGCGCTTGCGGAATTTTTCACCAGATTGTAGAATGATGTTCTTCTTCCGTGATGGCTTCCTGGGCGGTTCCGGGTCGAACCGACCTCCTTTGAAAGCGCCATGGCGGAACCCCGTCCCCCCCCGCTTTTTGGCCTGGACAAAACATGCGCCAAACCAGAAAACCGGACGCAGACTCTGAGCTGGCATCATTGGTCCAGGATCTGGAGCACCAATTACCGTTACTGGATGCCAAACGGGCCGGTATTGAACTCTATGGGGCACCTCGTCTGTCTCTGTTCGATTTGGTTCGCCCAAACGAGAATGCCTTTAGCCGAATCATTGCTGATCTCCTTGATCCGGTCGGCGCACATGGCCAAGGGCATCTGTTTCTAAACACCCTATTGGGCAGCAGGGACCTACCGCGGGTGGGGGTGCGTGATGTCGTACGGGTAGCCTGTGAAGTTCAGACCGACGCCCGCCGGCGGATCGATATCGTCGTTGAGACGCCGACGGTCCTGCTCGGCATCGAGAACAAGCTCTGGGGGGCCGCCCTGCAACCCTACCAGCTTCGCGATTATCTATGCGAACTTAGGAACCGGGCTCACGGCCGACACTTCGTTTTGGTCCTCCTATCGGATCAGGCCGAGAAAAGTGACCAGGAGGGGGTTGTCCGCCTGCCACCTTACGCGGTTCAACCAGAACCGTCTCTGTGTGGCGTGTTGTCGTCGGCAGTGGGCAGTGTTCGGGCTCCCCGCACGCAAGCTTATGTCGAAGACCTAATCAACTACATTAGTATGCAATTCGGGGGAGCGCCGGTGATTGAGCAAAGTGATGGGCCTTACATCGAGGCCGTCGAGGCGGAATTCGACCGCAGCCCGGCCAGGAAGAAGGCGCTCGCCATGGTCATGCTGGCACAATCGACACTGCACGCCCGCATTCTTGACGACATTGGCACCTTCCTGCTGGGCACAGTGAGAGAGAATCTGGGAGATGATTTCGTCGCCAATGAAAAATCGCTGTACGACTGCCTGTATTGGAAATCCACGAATTGGTCCCTTAGAAGGCCAAAATGGCCCCTGAACTGTCAGGTCGTCTTGTCTGCCGATGCCAATGGATTCAACAAAATCTGCGTGGGAATAAGTGCCCCCGATCCCAATAAATTTGACCCCACGGTGGGGTGCTCAGCTCGAGCACAGCTTGAGAGCGTTAGAAGAAAGGTGTCCGGCGGCGGCAAGTCCCCAGGATGGCCCTGGTGGCGCTACACGACTTCATCCAACTGGGGTCCTGAGTTCGCAGCAAGCCTCGTCATCGAATCTCCCGAGGCGAAGGTGGCGCAGCATCCCGAGGTGCAGGAACTTGGCAGGCTTGTCGTGCAGCTTGCCGAAGCGGTTGAAGAATGTCTTTTGGGTAAATCGGCCGCAGCGGAGTAACGCCCATTCGTGTCAACCCGCGTGGGCGGTTATGTCCGGACGGACCCTTCGGCCGGCGATACCGTACGGAAAACCGGGTACCGCCCATGTTCACCCGATAACCCGGATCGGAACAGCAGCTACAAAACTTGACTTATTTCCTATATTAATCTACAGTTGCAGGAATGGAACCCTCCTCCCCGCCGGCCATCGATCTCTCCCCGCATCTATATTACCAGCTCGTCTGTACCTTGACGGACCTTTTGCCACCGCCGATCGATGCCTCGTCCGGAGCGCAGCGCGCCAGAAACCATGCCGCCATTGCCAAGGTGGCGGCGCTGCTGCCGGTCGGCGCGAATGAGATCGATCTCGCTGCCCAGTGCATCGCCGCCCGGGCTCAGACCGAGGAGATGTTGCGGCTGATCCGTCAGGACGCGAACGACAACGGGTTGGTGATGCGGCTGAACGCACAGTACGGCTCAATGGTGCGGACATCGCTTTCCGTGCACGGACGCCTGATGCGAGTGCAGGCGGTACCCCAGAAACGGGTGGCGATCGAGGGCTCGACGAGCGGGGACGCGTTGACTCAGCATGTGGCCGAGCGGTTTATGCTGCGGGGGGTTGATTCTGATGTCGGATCGCTGGAGGCGGCGCGGCCCGGATCGGCGCCGGTCGAGGCGCCGGCGGCTTGTGTGGACCAGAGGATTGAGGAGAATGTCTCATAAAATGGGACATATTCTCAGGGCACGGCTTTTGAGACGTGGTTGAGCGAGCAATCCTGGAACCGGGATCCCGGCAGATTAGGTAAAACGGGGGCCAAGCGCAACACTGGGGTGGGCCGACACTTTGCTTATGGATCCATCGCCTGACGGAAGCGCGCGATTTCCGCCGGCAAAAGATCGATCAGCAGCGCGGCGCTCGCCACAGCTTTCACCGCTTGAGTATGATCGAACTCGTCGTAGGCATGGGCGGCAACGCTTCGGAAACGGCGCGTGGCATCAGCGGCTCGTGCCGCGGTCCCATGCAGCACGACAGGCCGATCACCCACAGGGTTAGCCACACGCCGGATCAGGTCCGCGTGCCATGTACCGCCGGCCGGCGGATCCTCGCCGCACAATTCGAGTATCCGCAAAAGCGCGTTCTCCAACGAGGTGTGGCCAACCTGCATGGCGTGCATGAAGGCCATCTCGACGAGATAACGGTCCTCGGGCGCCTGCGCCGCCGGGACTTTCTGATAAATCAGCACCGCTCCAGCGAAATGCTTGGCCGCTGCCGCCGCCGCCGAATCGATTTCGAACCAGCGCGTATCGCTCATGCGAGTACCCTCAGATCGGCTTCGACATGGTCCAGGAACACCGCCTTACACCAGCGATAGGGCATCAAATCGGGCTCCAACTTGCGATCCCAGCACGCCGTTTCAGCAAAGCCCCATGCCTCATCAAGCGCGTCCTCCGGGAAATCGAGCAAAATATCGACATCGCTATGATACGTCATCGTTCCGCGCGCCGCCGACCCGAACAGCAAAAACCGCCCGCCATGCACCCGCGCATACTCCGCCAGCACCGGCACAAGCGCCTCCACAGCCAAGGCACGTCGCGCCGCTTCGGCCGCTTTGCGTTCGGGAAGGGTGACGATCCGCTGCATGCCTCCACTATCGCGTTTTCATGCGTCCAAAACAAGAATACCGCGTATTGCTTGCCTCACGGCGCCAGAAAAGCTAACCCGGCGCCCTCTAGCGGTAGTGTGCCGCCTCGCAAACAGGAGACTAGCATGGCTTACAGGGTCGCGGTTGTCGGCGCCACAGGGGCGGTCGGGCGCGAAATCATCAAAACCCTGGTGGAGCGTAACTTCCCGGCGTCGGAAGTGATCGCCCTCGCCTCCGCCCGCACGACCGGCGCGGAAATCTCCTTTGGCGAGAAAAAAGTGCTCACGGTCCGCAATCTGGACACGTTCGATTTCACCGGCTGCGATTTCGCCCTGTTCAGCCCGGGCGCTTCGGTGTCCGCGATCCACGCCCCGCGCGCGGCGGCTGCGGGCTGCATCGTGATCGACAACACCAGCCATTTCCGCATGGACCCGGACGTTCCGCTGGTGGTGCCAGAGGTGAACCCGCAGGATCTGCGCTGGTTCGGCAAGAAGAACATCATCGCCAACCCGAACTGCTCGACCATTCAGATGGTTGTCGCGCTGAAGCCGCTGCACGATGAGTTCAAGATCAAGCGCGTCGTCGTCTCGACCTACCAGTCCGTCTCCGGCGCCGGCAAGGAAGGCATGGATGAGCTGTTCAACCACACCAAGTCGTCCTTCGTGTATGAAACATCTCCGCCGCAGCAGTTCACCAAGGAAATC
>JANXLQ010000017.1 GCA_025355085.1 Rhodopila sp. | reverse complement strand
CTGAGGCACGAACAGGCCGGTGACAGTATAGCCGTCGCTGCCGGTGCCGCGCAGCCCGACCACATTCCAGTTGCTGATCCAGTGCAACTGGTCCTGGCGCAGCAGCATCGTGCGCTCTATCAACGTGCCATTGGCGTCCTGCAACAGGGAGCCGTCGGGCAACTCGACATGGCAATGCGCCCCCATCCAGCTCGCGTGATGGCCGCCGCTGCCAAAACCCCATTTGCCGGTGACGCGAAAGCCACCCGGCACCACCTTCGCCCGGGCTTCCTGGAGAAAGCCCCAGGCCAGAACACCGCGCGGGTCGTCGCCCCAGATTTCATGTGCCACCGGCCCATCGACATAGGCTGCGGCCATGGAGCAACCGACTGCCTGCCCGAGACACCAGGCCGACGACGCGTCCGCACCGGCGAGGATTTCCATCACCTTGCCGAAGGTTTCCAAACCGGCGCCATAACCGTTCAACTGACGCGGCAGCAGCGTGCGATAGAGGCCGCTGGCGTGCAGCGCCTCTACCACGGCCGGCGTCAACTGGCCGAGCGCCTCGATCTTGGGGCCCTCTGCGCGCAGCAATGGGACCATTGCCTGCGCCACCGCGACCGGATCGGCCTTTAGGTCAAACGGAAATTCGGGCAGTTCCAGGGCAGCGCTCATGGGTGTCGTCCCTCGGCTTATGGGCATTGTTCGTCGTTACCCCAACGCTCTAGCCCGGTATTGGCGCGTGTCAATGCTTGGACCCGTCGCGTCGCCTCCGCGGGCGATCCGATGCCTTTACCGAACGCCTCGGAACCGTTCGACCGCCGCGACCAGTGCTCGTCTTATGCCGGGTTCCAGGGCCGAGTGACCTGCATCCGGCACGATGGTCATGCGGGCGTTGCGCCACGACGCTGCCAGATCGAACGCGGTCACGGCGGGGCAAATCATGTCATAGCGGCCCTGCACGATTTCCGCCGGGATGTGGCTGATCCGGTCCATGTGCCCGAGCAATCCCTTTTCGGGGAGGAAGAGGTTGTGGGCGAAGTAAAATGCCTCGATCCGAGCCAGGCCGAGTGCGGTGCGGTCCTGAGAGAAGCCGTTGACGGTTTCCGGGCTGGGGAGAAGCGTGCTGCATGTGCCCTCGTACACCGACCATGCGCGGGCGGCCGGCAGATGGACGGACGGGTCTGGGTCGGTGAGGCGGCGCAGGTAGGCACCCAGCAGATTGGCGCGTTCGTTTTCCGGCAGGAAGCCGGAGAAAGCGGCCCGGGCTTCGGGGAAGACGGCGCCCATGCCGTGCAGGAACCATTCGACCTCTTGTGCGCGTCCCAGGAAGACGCCGCGCAGGACGGCCCCGGCCACGCGTTCAGGATGCGCCTGTGCGTAGGCCAACGCCAGGGTCGATCCCCAGGAGCCGCCGAACAGCAGGAATCGCTCGATGGCGAGATGGCGGCGCAGGATTTCGATGTCGGCCACCAGATCGGGGGTGGTGTTGTTGTCCAGCCCGCCCAACGGCCGGGACCGCCCTGCCCCGCGTTGATCGAAAATGATGATCCGCCAGTGGTTGGGGTCGAAAAAGCGGCGATGCACGGCGCCGGCGCCCGCCCCCGGACCGCCATGGAGGAACAGCACGGGGCGGCCGTTGGGGTTCCCGGCTTGCTCCCAGTACATGACATGGCCGGAGGACAACGGCAGATAGCCGGTCTCGTAAGGGCCGATCTCAGGGAACAGGTCACCACGGGGCATAAACGAATATGCTATAGAGACATGCGGCGCCGGGAAACAAGCGTTTCGGCTACGGTCGCAGAAAGGCCGGGTTGCAGGGTGCGCCGGGGCCGGTCGATCCTTCCAGCCAAGCAAAGCGGGAGGCAACACGTCATGCCGGCAACCAGCAAAGAAGATATGCCCATCGGCCGCGCCACGGTTTCAGTCCCGATGACCGGGGCGGACCGAAACCCGGCGCACGGCCGCCCGTTAGCCGCCCCCTACCGATTGCACAGCAGTGAACGGCAGCGTTAGCCCGCCCATCTGAACCTGCACAGTGCCGCTGTTATTCTGCACCGACGTCGCCGTGCCGGTGACGGTAAAGGGAATGTCCGCCTTGCCGGCGGGGACGCCCAGCGCAGTTACAGTCACCTTATAGGCACCGTCCGGCATTGTGGTGCCATTCGCCGCTTTTCCATTCCATGCCCATTTGTTAGCGCCCGCCACGGTCGTTACTGTATCGGATTTTATCTGAGCACCTGCGCTGTTGTAAACCGCGATGGCGACCGGTTCGGCGGTTACGGTGTTGAAATTGATATCGGATACGCCCTTCTGCAACGTAAGCTGCGTGCTGGCCGCGGTGACCGGCTTGCCGAGGATCGCCGCCGATTGCTCGACCTGATTGGCCTGACCCAACTGAATAAGCTGCGAAAGGTTGGCGTTGGTGCTGATCTGCTGCTCGACGCCCGAAAATTGGACCAGTTGGGTGGTGAACTGGTTAGCATCCATCGGCGCGGATGGGTCCTGATGTTGCAATTGCGTCATCAGCAAAGACAGGAAGCTGGCAAAATTGTTACTCAGGCCGGTCAAGGCACTGCTGCCGGTATTTTTGATGGCATTGGGCGTGGCTGCGCTGGCTCCGGCGGTCGCTTGCAGAATGCTTCCAGTCATCGAAATATCTCCTTTTTGGGGATCATGCGGTGATGTCCAAACCGACACGATAGGTTTGCGTTTGTGCCGGCAGCCTGACGGAGCGCGGCGCGGGCGAGCCGTTACGCTGCCTGCCGTCAGACCCCGGATCGGCTTGCTGCGCCGGGTAACCGGCTTTGCCGCCGCCCGAATGGCCGTTGGCGCCGGCGTCATCGCGCCCCGCCGGATGTCCGCCGGCATTACCTGCGGCAGTATGCTCCGGCACCGCCGGGATGGGCGCTGGCTGGGCCACATGAAAGGTGACCGAGCGTCCGGCGGCTGAAATGCCGGCGTCATCCAGCATGCGGTGGACCTGCGTTTGATCCCGCAGAATGGTTTGCAGCGTCTCAGCCTTCTCGGCCGTGATTCCTATCCGGGTTGCGCCAGAGGGGCCCTGCTCGATTTGGACCTGCACCATGCCCAGGTCCGCCGGATGCAACCGAATCGTTATTTGCGAGTTGCCGCCCGGGGTCTTCGCCAGTGTCAGCAATGCCGGTGCAAGCTGCGCCGCTGCTGAGGCGGCACTGGCGGGCTGGTCCGAGGAAACCTGACCTGGCCCGGATACGGTGGTTGGCTGATTGATCGGCGCAAGGGTGAACCCGATCGACGAGGCGGTCAGTTCCAGCGACACGGCGGCATGTGCCGGAGGTTGCGCCGGGGGTGAACCGTCGCTTGTGGCGTTGTCCGATGCGCCGCCCTTCCGGTTGACGCTTTCGTGGATAGGATTTTCTCGGGGGGGGCTGTCTTGGATGGCAATCTGCCGGAAGGGGCTTTCCCGGGCCGCAGCGCCACGAATTCCGTTCTTGTTATCCGGACGTTCGGCAGACATTCTGGAACCTTGCGCACCGTTCGCGGCGGGTTCACGCGACGCTGGTGAAACCGGGCCGGTCGCAGCGGTTTCCACAGGCGGAGTGCCGAGCGAAGGCAGCGCGGCCGGCGTGTTCGGCGGCACAGCGATGCCGGATATGTCCCGGCCGGAACCGTCCTGCTGCAGCCCGCCCGCCGGCGCCATTGAACTGGAACGCCCTTCCGCGCCACTTACGCCGAGCGGCTGATACTCAATCGGCAGAGGCATTACCGGGAGCGCCTCCATTGGGATGGCCCCCATCTGAATGGCCAACGACGAAGCCGATGGGGAAACACCTGTATCGCCTTGTTCGGTCTTGCCTTGTTCGGTCCTGGAAGACGCACGATCGCTCGTGCCACCCTTGACAGGCTTGACCCCGGACTGAAACAACCAGGCATGCGGAACTGTCAATGCCCCTGGTTGCGACAACGCGATGTCCGATGCCTGAATCCCAGCCTGCCCGGGTTCAGGAGGCTGGGATTCAGGCATCGGACCGGCTGCTGGCGACACCGCATCCTGAAGGGATTGGAGCACCCGGCCGAACGTCGTGGCCGTACCTACTCCGGGGGCAACGGAGGGCAACGCAGCGTCAACCAATGTCACGGCAAGCCCGGGCGAGATCGCTTGTGTGGATGACAACGGGATATTTCTCCTGGCGGGGGCTTGTCCGTTCTCCCTGCCGGAGCAAGGTTCGTGCCAAGCCAAAACCTGGGCGAAATCAGCCGTTATCGCCGATTAACCGGCTGTGGACTCGATAGCATTTCTTCCGGAGGGCACATTCTGCCCGGGCGTTTCACGATCGGCGGACCACCGGTGCAGCTCGCCTCAATGCGCGTCAACCGGCATCAACCAGCGACCTGCCTGATCCCAATGATATGCCGTCGCATGGCACCCCGCCCCTTTGCCGACTGCAACAAAAATCAGGCGCAGCCGACAAACACCTGGATCAATCGCTCTCTCGCAGCGTCTCGACCGCGATCTCAAGGGCACGTCGCGACAGCGCCCATGCGGTGAAATCGGTCTGGTTGGCGGCGTTCAGCATTGTGATCGCCAGAGTAAATCCGCGCCCGACCACGACCAGACGATGCAATTCCAGCATGCCCCCCGAATTACCAAGCGTTGCAAGATGAACGTCGTGGGCCTTCAGAATAAGCTTGCCCGGCAGCATGGACTCGGCCCCTGTCGCGCGGGTTCGCGGACCTATGGTCAAACCAGCCGACGTTATCTCCTTCCGAAGCTTCTCCAGCTCTTCCGGCGGCGTGCCTGCAACCTGGTTAGCGAGCCATTTGAGGCGAAGCCGCCCGATCGGCGTGCCATCCTGCGCCATGGATGTCATCTCGGTGAGCCCCCGCAGGCGATCCGGCCCCGCTTGGTGTTCTGAAGTCCAGGAACCCGGCATCTGGCAAGTCAGGCGAGGGCCCAGTGCGATGTCCCGCCGTGGTTCCATGGGGCCGCCGGCAGTGAGATTTTCAATGGACGCACCGCGCACCAGAAAGTCATAGAGCGACGCCATTTCTTCGTAGCGGCTCGCGGGGCCGGACGCGAGCGTTGCGACAACCATCGATCCATACAGCCGGATGAGTAGGCGGCCGCGGAACGGCACGAGATTGACCTGAAATCCCACGAGTGAATCGGCGAGCGCGGATGATACCGGCTCGACCACCAAAGGCTCGAACCGCATTGCCGTCGCCATGCGGCGCAGGTAATGGGCTGCCGCGATCTCACGCGGAAAGCGGCCGGTGAACACTTGTAACGAAAGCGGCGCTGGGGGCGTCGTGCCATCACTCCAGAACGCAACCATCCTTAGCGCATCAATCGCATCCGGCGCGGGATTGGGTGGCGGAATCGCCGCCCAGGTTTTGGGCACCAAAAGCGTCAGCTTCCGGCCGGTCAGGTCGAAGCCGGTTTCTACGCGCACGAAGCGTTCACGCTGAACCTCCGGGCTGAAGCCATGGCCCCCGGGCAGGATTTCGGTCATGAGGCTTCTCCTACCATATCAAACTAAACTTCAGAGCCAGTCCGAGCGTTAGGCCTGCCCCCGCCGTCGCCGAGGCCGTCGCCGAAATTTCGTGAGCGTTGGCAACAAACTCCGCTTCGGCCTTCGCAGCCGCACCAACCCCGCCCTCGCCGGAGGCACCAATCACAACGCCCTTGTCCCAGGCTTTCGATAACACAGTGTTGGTCAGCCGGCCGATTGTATTATCGTACAGCGACTTTGGTGTGACGCGTATCTCCCCCGAAACCTTACCCTTGACAAGGACCAGTTCGCCACCCGCCGCCGCCTTGGCCTCTACACCATCCTTCCCGGCGGTGATTCCGGCTTCCAGCGTTCCCGAAGCCGACAGCGCCTCCCCTTCCGCCTCACCCGATATGGCTCCATTTCCCAGCGAACCCTTGGCGTGGCCCTTTACAGCGGCGATGCTGGCCTCGGCGTTAATACCGGCTGAGAACTGTTTCTTGTCGAGGTCGTATCCCGCCACTGCCTGGGCATCGGCATCTGCCGAACCAAATCTCAGGAAATCATCTTTGTTACCTATGCGCTTCAGCTCGTGCTCTTCCGCTTTGAAAAATTCGTACTCGACCGATACCCGGCGCTCGTCTTCGATTGGTCCGTCTGCCGGTCCACCACCCCCGCCTCCCCCGCCGCCATTCGCGCCGATCAGGACCGTGGGCAAGCCGAGGACGATGTTCCCACCATGCGCCGTCATATCGCCCAACCGCGCGGCGAGCAGGTTGTTGATAAAGACGGTCGTCGCGCCGGGCAGGATCGGATCGGGCGGACCGACGCAGACGCACATATCGGTTGCACGCGCCTGGGGTAGGCCGCCGGTGAAGACGTTGGGCGAACCTGGCCCAATGATTGGGCCGCCGACGTGCGGCACCACGCCGGTAACCATCGGGCAGACGTGCATGTCGGTAAGGCGGGCTGCCGGGAGACCCATGCGACGTAACCTTCAATGAAACAATGAGTGGAGTTGTCCGCCTTGATTCCCCGCTGTCAAGTCCGTTACTCAAATCGCGACGACTTTTTCATCGGGCATATGTGCCAATGATGCGTCATTATTTGAGAGCGACGCGCCGATTGACCCGATCGGCCAGGTTCCGCCAGCGACTGGAGAGCCGTGTGCGTGGGACCCGCACGCACGGTTCGGAGGCCAAGGAAGAAACTTCCCGACCCCTATCGATGCAAAGGCGGCGGCGCCTTCGCGCATCATGACGATGCCAGGGCGGGCGGCGTGTATCACTGTCTGTGCGGGTTGGTATTACACCATCGCCGCACCGCAAGGGACCGCTGTTCGGCGGCCCTTGGGTTCAGCCCATCCAATCGATTGTTACGGGCAGATATATCCCGTTCCCGACGGCGACTTGAAGCATCCGACGGACTCCGGGAACACATGTTTTGGCAACCACAACACGATTTCCGGCAGGAAGATCGTGAAGGCGATGGCCGCAAAGAAGATAATGTAGATCGGCAAACTCGCCTTTAGCGCCGCCGAGAATTTCACGTTCAGAAACTTCGACGCCATCAGCAACGCCAACCCGTATGGCGGTGTAATCAGTCCAAACGCCAAAGTTACGATCAACACCACGCCCATGTGGACCGGGTTGATCGATGCCTGTTCGGTGAGCGCATTCACCACCGGCATGAAGATGATGATTGCCGGCACTGGTTCGATAAAATCGCCAACGATGACGAACACGGCGACGAGGCAGAACATCGTCAACTGCGCGCTGTCGCCGGCGATTGCTTCGATCCACCCGGCGACGACGATCGGTCCGCGCAAATACGCCAGCATCCAACCGAACGCCGTCGCCGCCGCGATGGTGATCAGCGGCAGCGAATAGACCAGTCCGGCCATCATGAAGTCGCGCGGCACGTCTTTCAGGTGCCTCGGGTTGAGGCATGGAATGACGATCGTCAGGATGTAGGCGATGGCGATAACACCGGCCTCGGTCGGGGTGAACCAGCCGGTCAGGATGCCACCGAGCAGGATGACCGGGATCATCATGGGCAGGGAGGCGGCGCGCCCGGCGGTGGCCATCTGGCGGAACGTTGCGCGGGGGCGCTGGAATCCGCGTGGTCCGAAGAAGTAACAATAAATCATCAGGCCGAAGCCGATGAATAATCCCGGTGCGATACCGCCCAGGAACAGCCCGGCGATGGAAACGTTGCCGATGGCGCCATACACCACCGCCATGATCGACGGCGGGACCAGGGCGGCGATTGTCGAGGCCGCTGCGATCAGCGCGGCGGTAAACTCCGGGCGATAGCCCTCGGCCGCCATTGGCTTGGCCATGGTGCGGGAGAGCACGGCGACATCGGCGGACGACGATCCGGACATGCCGGAGAAAAACATCGAGAACACGGTGGTGACTTGCGCGAGGCCGCCGCGCACATGGCCGACCAGGGCCTGAGATAGTTCCGCTATGCGAATGACGACGTTGGCCGAGGTCATTAGCTCCCCGACCAGCAGGAAGAACGGAATCGCCATCAGGGCTTCGGAATCGATGCCGTTAAAAAGTTGGGCGACCATCGATTGGAGGCTGATGGGGGTGAACGCCGCGCCGACCAGCACGCCGGCGATCAGGGCGAACGCCACCGGCACGCCCAGGTAGCCGAGTGAGAGGAAGAGTACGCACATAAACGCCAGAAGGACGGCATTGGACATAATCATAGTGGCCATCCCGGGTACAGACCCGTCGTCACGCGTCTCCGCATCGTCGGGCATTGCCCCAACGTCATGGCGGGCGAAGGCCTGCCATCCACGCCTTGCTGTGCCGGTTCGACCAAAGGCGCGGATGGCAGGCCTTCGCCTGCCATGACGAAATTGCCAGGGCTAACGAAATCACGCATCTTCATAAGCCGGCATTCCGTACTGCGTGTTCTTCGGTAGGGGCGGAAAATCCGTTACGAAGACCGTTACATATCTGCTCCAGCGAGAACAGCGCGACCAGGGCGCCGCACACCGGGATGGCAACATAGAGGTAGGACATGGGATACATTGACGGCATCCGGAAACTGCCAAGGCCGGTCAGCACATTTTGCCAGCCAAACCAGACCATGCCGACGCCGACCAACAAAACGACCGAGCGGTTGAAGACCTCGAAGAAGCGGCGGGGGGTGCCGGACATTTTCTCGGTCAAGGCCGACAAGAACAGATGGTCGTTACGCCGCACGGCCACGGCGGTGCCAACGAACACGCCGTAGGTGAAGAAGGTCGATGTGACCTCTTGCAACCACAGCAGCGGGTGGCCGGTTTCGCGGGTAATGACATCGATAAAGGTCGAGACGGTGAACGCCGTCAGGCATACCCCGCACAGGATCATCAACCATTTTTCAAGCACATCGAAGGCGGACCACTTCAGGTGGCGGTCCGTCTCCTGAACAATCGGTGCGGACATGTATGATTCCGAGGGGGGGCCTATTGGATGGAACGGCTGATTTCCAGGATCTTCGTGGCATGCGGGCCAAGGCCGGCGGCGATTTTATCTTGCAACGGCATCGCTTCCTTGATGAAGCCTGACTTGTCCACGTCGGTCACGAACTTGACGCCGAGTTTTTCAAGTTTAGCGCGGGACTTGGCCTCCAACGCGATCGCCAGGGCGGGTTCCTTGGTTGCGACCTCTTTCGCCGCGCCCTCGACCCAGCCTTTCTGTTCGGCGGTCAGCGAGTCCCATAGCTTACCGCTGACCCACAGCAGGTTCGCATTTGCCTCGTGCCCGGTCAGCGACATGATGGGGGCGACTTCGTAGTGCTTGTTGGTGTCATAGACGTTGATGCCGTTTTCGGCCATGTCCACGACACCGGTCTGCAAGCTTGTATAGACGCTGCCGAATGGCATGTGGACGGTCTGTGCGCCATAGGCCGGGAACATCGCGTCCTCGGTCGGCGTCGCCTGCACGCGGATCTTCAGGTTCTTCACATCGGCGATCGAGTGGATTTCCTTCTTGCCGTATAGATTGCGCAAGCCGAGTGTCAGCAGGGTCAGGACATGGGCGTCCTTGACGGTTTCACCGAACATCTCCTGCATCGCGCCGACCAGTCTGGGGTCGGCGATGGCCCGCACCAGATGGTCCTCCGAGCGGAACAGGTAGTGGATCGACAATGCGCCGGACTGCGGGGATAGCGTCGCCGCGTTAGCCGTTGCGCTGAAGATGAAGTCGATGTCGCCCGTGCGGATTTTCTGCAACATTTGCGGTTCCTGGCCCAACTGCCCGCCGGGAAACTGGTCGATCTCCATCGTGCCCTTGCTGAGTTCCGACAGTTTGGCGGCGAAAAGATCGGCGCCTATGCCATAGGCGGTGGTGCGTGGCTGGTCGTAGCCCAGGCTGTAATGCTTAGGGTCGGCCGCACGGGCTGGTGACGCGAAGATCGCGGCCGCACTGATGGTGCATAGTAAAGCGGTCCGGATACGGCCTGCCAGCATGACGTTACTCCCGATTGTTCCGCCAGCTTGATGCGGCGATTGGACAGCGCGCACCCTAGCGGGGTGTTGCGGTCGCGTCCATGCGGTGCAGGGTGAATTCTACACTGGCTCCCGTTGATCTTAGATTCGCCCGGAAACGGGGAAAACTATTGATGACGCATGCGGAACCGACGACCCCGGCGCAATTTCGCGGATGTGACGCCCGTGTTCGGATTGCGCGGCATTCGGGTGGAGGACCCGTCGCAAATCGGGCCGGACTTGCGCAATGCGCTGGCATCGGATGAAACCGTCGTGGTCGATGTCGCGACCAATATCGATTGCCGGGCTCCGGAGTCCTGGCTGCCGGAGGGAGTATAGAAATGGCGGAAGTAGCGGTTATTGGCGCAGGCCTGATGGGGCATGCGTTGGCGTTGGTCTTCGCGTTAGGCGGGCATAACGTCCGGCTGACGGATAACAATGCCAAAACGTTGGAACGGGCGCCGGGCTTAATGGCCACCGCGCTTGCGACTTTAGCTGAGGCAGGGGAAGTCGATGGAAGCCGGGATCGGCAATGGCTATCGACGGCGGTGCGGTGCGTGCCGTCCCTGGCGGACACGGTAAAGGGCGCGTCGGTTGTGGTCGAGGCGGTGCTGGAACGGCCCGATGTGAAGACGGCGTTATACGACCAGCTTCAATCGCTGATGGAGCCGGATGCCATCTTGGCCAGCAACACCTCCAACCTGGATATTTTCCCGCTGGTGCCGGAGGCGTTGCAGGAACGCACTATTATCGCACACTGGTACACGCCGCCGTATTTGTGCGACCTCGTCGATTTGTGCCCCGGGCCGGCAACCAGGCCGGAGGCGGTCGAGACGGTGCGGGATATGGTCAAGGCGATGGGCAAGGCGCCGGTCGTGTTCAAGCAGATGGTGCAAGGCTACGTCGCCAACCGCTTGCAGGCCGCGATGCAGTTGGAGGTTTACCGGCTGCTGGATGAGGGGCTGGTCACACCGAA
>JANXLQ010000227.1 GCA_025355085.1 Rhodopila sp. | reverse complement strand
TTTCTAGGCCGGGACAGCAAGGCGTGGATGACGGGCCTTCGCCCGCCATGACGGAGAGGAGCCGTCGGAGAAAACCATTCTCCGCCAAAAGCGCGGGCGAGAGTTTTCACACAGCCTGCTTCGCCTGCCATGACGAGAAGGAGCAGGTCTTCGCCTGCCATGACGAGAAGGAGCAGGTCTTCGCCTGCCATGACGAGAAGGAGCAGGACGGGCGAAACATTGGGCCGATGGTAGGACACGCTTACCACGGATATTTGCCTTCAGCGGCGCCGGCAGCCGGTCAGGCCGTGGCAAGAGGTCGGCGAACCGCGTGTTGCCACGCTCCGGCGGCGAACAAGATGGTCCCTAAGACGACGCCCAAAGACTATCGCTCCACTTGTGCATCAATAAGCTGCGGTCAGCCATAGCGATAGCCGCGCCGATCAATTCGTTAATTATTGGGCGTCACCTAACGTCGGCTGTGCAGTAGGACCGGTGGATGAACCACTGCGCCTCGCCGTTATCCAAACCTTGATCGTGCGGCCGTCCTTGCGCGGGTCGAGTGTGACCATGATCAAGTTTTCAAAGGGTCGTAGCCCCAATTCATCAATGACTTGCGCCATCTTGTATTGTGGACGTCGCCCTTAGGCCGTTGCGCGCCGTGGCGGCGGATATAGCCGACGACCTTGCGCATGTCGGCATAATCAGCGTCGGTCAGGTCGGAGGCCTTGCGGGCTTTGATCTCGACAATACGCTCCCCCATGTGATGGCCAACGGATTCGGACTGGCCGGCGGCGGTTACTTTTTCGCCTTCCGGGGTCATGCCTACGGACCGGCTGTCTTCCGATCGTAGCCATTTACCTAGCGCTTCCGGGGTCATGTTCACGGCCTTCCGGAAGGCGGCAGCGATGTCGTCGTTTGTTTCCGTGCTCATGTCTGCTTGGTCCTCGCGCGTTCAGTCTTGGTCATGCGGAAGCGGCCTTGGACGTTTTGCGCCTGGTCGCGGGCGGGGGTTTGGTTTTGCGCGTTGGCGCGACCTTGTCGGCGATGTCCTTTGGCTGGCGGCTAAACTGTTTGCCCCGGGCGGTGTCGGCTCGCTTTTTGGCCGTGGTGCGTTTGCTCTCGGAGTCCGTGAGTTTTTGCCGGGCGGCTTTTGGCAGGTAACGCTCCCGGGTTTTGCCGCTTGGCTGGCCGGATTTGGTGCCCCATTCCTGGTCGGTCCATTGCGTCAGGTGGTTGTCCGGGGATTTCTGGCCTTTGTAGCCGCCGCCTCGTTTTTTGTATTCGGCCACCGCGAGCTGGGCTTTGCGGGCGGACCATTGATCGGGTTGGCCGCCTTTGTCGCCCTTGGTGATCTCGGTTTTAAGGGTGTCCCATATTTTGGGATTGGTGCGCTTTGCCGTGGCCGCCATGCATCGCCTCCTCGGGAATTATGAGGCAACGCATTTGGGGGTGGGCGGTTTCGGTTGGGATGCGGGCGCTTTTACCTGGTGCCGTAAAAGCGGTCTCCGGTGTCGCCCGGGCCTGGCCTGATGTAGCCGTTTTCATCCAGTTCCCGGTCTATCGCACCGGTGAAGACCGGGACATCCGGTTTTTGTTGGAGACGATCATCACCCCCGTATTTTGCGGGAGTGGTGGGGGGAGCGGACATGGATCTCCAGTTCGCCGATCTGCTTACCGTATCAAATCAACGAATCCCCGGTCAGGTTTTGGCCCGGGAACACTGCGACTTTATTGTGCAGCGATGCCCGTCTAGATCGCGACGAAATCCGCGTCGGCGGGCGGTGCGGCCAGATCGACGCTGATGATCTCCGCGCCCGGGGTTGGGCGGAGCAGGCGGGTTTGCTTGTGGACGGTCATTTTGTTGCGGGATGTTGCGATAAACAGGGCATGGATTACGGTTCGCGGCTGATGTGGCCGATCAGGGCGGCCCTCGGATCAAGCATATAATTGGGCCGTCGCGCGCTGTCAGGGACCGATCAGCGACCGAACCAAGACGAAATCGATTTGAAATCGTGTTTCCAGTCTATTACTGGTCCGGAAATATAACCTATAATAATATTATATCGAAACTACATTCGCCGAATATATTCCGATGTCAGATTATAAATGTGATCGAAAATTCGTGAGAATCCAATTGCCAACTAACGAAAACGTGATGTAAAAAACTCATGTTTCCTCCCTGAACTCGCTGCGGGGGTTTTGCTCCCGCAGCACTCTTTTTCAAGAGCATTCACTCTGGGGAGGATCATGCCGGAGCCGGATGATCCCCATGCAAGTGCAATTAATCCAATACGAATTCGGAATTACAACGATTGCAACGGCATGGCTGCCGGCCTCGGTGGCCGCCGCAATGCCGTATCTCAAGGCAGTTGGCATTGTAACGACACTGATGTTCGTCTGGGTAGGTCTCTGCTCGATCTGATCTTGCGATGCCGCTCCTCTTGATCGGTTATTACCTCGCCTCTCCGCAATTCAACTCAATGGAGACCGATATGTCCACTGTGGACACACAAAAATCCTATCGCGTGCTGTGGGCCCAGGTTGTGCTTCAAGCCAAAGCCGACCTGGAAAACGAACCGATCGGCTCCATCCTGTTCAACCAGGCCTCGGCTTTCTTCGTCAGTCGCGGCGAATGGGCTGAATCACGCGCCATCGTTGCCGATTGCCTTGAAATTCATCCCGACGATCTTACCCGTAGCGGCGAACGTTGGATCGCGGAACGCCGGCAACAGGAAGGCCTGGCACCGGAGGCAGCACGCGCACCCGTGTCGAAGACACCGTTGGTGCTGCCTCGGCTGGAGGCTTTGCCCGCTCCCCCAACGCCTGATCGCTCAACGCCTGATCGCTCAACGTCGGCCCGCCAAAAAATTGCCCGCCGGGCAGCCTGCCGCTCGGTAAATCCGTTTCAGATGAAAACGGCTGCAATGACTGCGTAACGGTGCAGTAATCTGCTACGGCGGGTCGGGTGTGGTCGCATTACGCTCATATCCAGCCCGCCGATTAACCAAATCGATTAATTTATAATCATATGTCTAATTCAAAAAAATAAACCGCACGGTATGCCTGGAAATCCAACATGGCACGGGACTTGCGACACTCCAACTGACTTCGTTCCCACACGCGAGTCAGTCTCGCTCCGGCAATGGCGCCGGATCGCGGGCTGGCAGCGGCCGCCGTACCCTGAACGGCACCGCCGGTCCCGCACGACCCGACCCGCTTGTCAACGAAGACGGGCTTATCCGACCATGGTGCATGATGCTTTCATCCATATCCTCGACCACCCGCGAGCGCCTTGTTGTTATCGGCAACGGCATGGCCGGCATGCGCACGGTCGAGGAACTGCTGAAGCTGGACCCCACCCGCTTCGATATCACCGTGTTCGGCGCCGAACCGCATGCGAACTACGACCGCATCATGCTGTCGTCGGTCCTGGCCGGTGAAAAACAGATC
>JANXLQ010000226.1 GCA_025355085.1 Rhodopila sp. | reverse complement strand
GATGAGGCGGTAGAAATGACTGCCTACGAGGACTTCGTGACGGAACGGGTGCGTGCCGGGCAGGCGACGCTGGGTCTTTACCCGCCCACGGACGAAGCGAATTTGGATGCGTTCGCGGTGTGGCGGAAGGCGAACGGGCGGTAGGATATAACTGACTTGGCACGCATCAGGCATGGTCAGAATGGCCGTCCCCGGGATCAATTGGGAGCTTGATCGGGATAACCGAACCCAACTGAACTATGGACACACTCCGGCCAACCGGTCGGCCAGCTTAGGTGCGTAGCGTGCCCGATCCCCGGGGCCATTCATGATCGCCCCGGAAGGATCTTATTTGTCTCGCAGTGCGGGGCAGCATTCACTGCGGGGCTCAGACTTTGAGCCCCTTGAGTGTCTCATTCAGCAAAATCTCGACAAGGTCTGCCCGCCGGAATGTGGCTGACAGGCGTTGAAGTGTCCGATCACGATTATTGAACAGTGGGAGTATCGCTTCCGAGATCGCGACCTCCGCCCGTTTGAAGTACGCATCGCCGTTCGACACGACGAGCTTGCGAGCTCGATCGAACGTCCTATGATCCAATGCATTGAGGCTGATCCCAAGATCTTCGAGCAGGTAACGCCCCATCAACATGGCGATAAAGCGAGATCCATACGCCAGAAAGTCAGGTGAGTTCTCAGGCGGCCGCTTACGACGGTTTTCCGCAAATCGGGTCAGCAATGCCGCGATGACAGCCTGGGCACCATTCAAGTCGGGCTTGAAAATGATGTCGTAGAGCGTGCCAAAATGCTCGTTCGCGGCAAAACGCGCTTGATGCGGCCGGTGACGCCAGATCGCCAGCACGGCCTCGGCGATGACAGCACTGGTGACTTCAGTCGGAGATAGCGGCTGATCCTCCCGTTTGAGCCTGTATTCATACCCCAGACCCTTTATCGATTCGGCCAAAATTTTCTGACGCTTGTCATTTGCTTTGAGGTCTCGCAAATCGACGGGGTTTTGGCTGTTTGTTGCAAAGGTAATAGCATCAACCAAGTCACCGTCACTTTGTGGAAGTTCATAGATACGAACCAAAACGTGGGCGGACGCTATATCGGGACCCAGTTCTTTGTATATTTGCTGGACTGTTTTCGAGGTTTGACCCCCGTTGACAATTTGCAATCCCCCGACCTGCACCTGCCAATTCCCCTGCTGTAGCGCATTGTGGCGAAACTGCGAGCAGGTCACCGTGATTCCATTGTTGTAAAAATAGAAATTCGACCTCTGCGCCGGGTCACGCAAGGTTGTTGCGACGGCTTCATTCACACGATTACCCGCTAGGCCGAGATAACGGCGGATATTGCGCTCTAGCAACCGATCTCCAAAATTCTCTGCCAAGCGGGCAAGTTCGCTCACAGACATCCTGCCGATCATGACTCGGCGAAAATCAAATGTCTCGACAAGCGCCTGCCCAATGAGCTGTAGCGTAGTATCTATCGGCTTCTGCGATTGTAACAGTAACAACAGTTCATCCGGCCCAACATGCTGCCAATCGACCTGGTCGCCAAATTCTTTCTTGGCGTTGTCAATTCGCTGCTGCGCCGCGCTTGACCAGATGGGACCGTTGTTGGCCGCTATCGCTACGACCCGGGGGATGGCCCCGCCCGCGACAAAGGAACGGATATCCTCTACCCGGTCCTGCAATCGTTTATTGAGTGTAAGAGTTTTTCCAGGATCGAAGAGCGCGCCAATCGCGTCGATCAATTTGATGATTCCGTTTTCGGGGAACGTCGAATCCCCCTCTAGGCTCCGCTTATATTTTCCCTGGATTAGCGTAAGGCGAATTTCACCATCCGACGGTGGAGCAAAATAGAGGGCGTCCACGCCAAAATCGTTGCCGCCATCCACAATCCCGTCGATCGCTTCCTCGTCGGTCAGATTCAACACCGTCTTGGCCACTAGCGAGACGAAAGCCGCAGAGCGCCTTTTGTCTTCGTCTGGGCCAAGTTTGAGCTCGTTTGACAAAACATCGGCCATTTGCACCACAATTCCGGACACGCGTTGGTCGATTATCTGCGTTGTGAGCGACATAATCGCGCTCCTTTCCAGTGATTGCGCATGGCCAATTCGGCGACACGGTTATAGTGCGGGGTCATTCTGGCGATGGCCATCGAAATCGGCTCTGCCGGACGGATTATCCCGACTTCGGCGATGCATCATCAAGGCGTCATAGCGTCGCCATTATTTGGTCAACCCTACGTTGCGCAGCAAGTGATTGGAGGCATTGGTGGGCGCTGTAGGATTCGAACCTACGACCCGCTGATTAAGAGTCAGCTGCTCTACCAACTGAGCTAAGCGCCCGCACCAACAAGTGGCGATGTCTAACAACCTTCCCCCGCAATGCAACCCCCTATCGGCGACTCCCTGTTTTTAGTGGCCGCTTATCCCCGGCGTCCGCTGCGAAGGACGGCGCACGCCGGGGGTAAGGCACTAAGCCCCCGCCAAGATCGCATCCGCCATTTTTTCCGCCGTCATCAGCACCGGGAAATTGGTATTCGCGCACGGCACCACCGGGAACACCGAGGCATCGACCACCCGCAGCCCCTCCACGCCCCTCACCCGGCCAGCCGGATCGGTCACCGCCATCGGGTCGTCGTCCGCCCCCATGCGGCAGGTACACGACGCATGCCACACCCCCACGGCGGCCTTGCGGACAAACGCCTCCAGCTTGTCGTCGTCGGTCAGCACGTCCTGAAGCGAGACACCCTCCATCACCAACGTCTCGATCAGATATTTCCGCAGAGCGGCGGGACCATCCAACGCCATCGCCAGCACGTCGGTGATCAGCTTGTTCTTGCGGCTATGCAGCCCGGCCTGGCGCACCTTGTCGCTATAACTGGCGGGGAATGGATTGTCGGTCACGGCCTGCATGATCGGCGTCAGGTGCATGGCGCCAAACCGGCGCACCCCGTCCATCATCCGCTGTAAATCCCGGTGGTCCGACAGCAGGTTGAAATCCACCTGCGGTTCGTCCGCCGCGCTGGACGACCGAAGTTTCACCGATCCGGTTTCGGAATACGTCTTGTAAACCGTCACGATGAGCGACCCGATCTGCTCTCCCACCGCGTGCCACGACGTCTTGTTGGTCACGACGGTGAACATGTCCCCAGCCGGAATGCCCGGCATTTTCGAGGAATACCGCAACCCGGTGTAGATATGCCGGCGCGAGTAGTCATTGACGATGCGGGCATGCGGCTTCAGGAACGCCGCCACCGCCACCGCCGGATGATCCTGCAACCGCTGCCCTACCCCCGGCAGCGCCGCCCGGACCTCGATCCCATGCTCCCGCAGATGCGCGCCCGGCCCAATCCCGGCCCGCATCAGATGCGCCGGCGAATGAATCGCGCCGCACGACAGGATGATCTCCTTACCACGGAATTCCTGCAGCTTGCCGGCGGCCGTCGCCTTCACCCCCACGCAGCGATGGCCGTCGAAAATCAAAGACGACACCTGGGTATCGGTCAAGATCGACAGATTCTCCCGCATCCGGGTGCCCGGATCGAGGTAGCCGATCGCCGCCGACACCCGCCGTTCATAGGCATTGGAGATGGTGATGGGGAAATACCCATCCTCCCACTCTGCATTCTGGTCCTGGATGAATTTCCATCCTGCCTGCTCGAACGCCTTGCCGGTTGCCTTGGCGTGTTCGGGCCAGAGGTCCGGGAAAATGCGGCGAACCGGAATGCGGCCTTCCTTGCCGTGCCATGGACCGTCGAAGTCCATGTCGCGCTCGACCTTCTTGAAGTAGGGCAGCACGCTGTTCCAATCCCAGCCCGTCGCCCCACTGGCCGCCCATTCGTCGTAGTCCGAAGGGGCCCCTCGATTGGCGAGCTGGCCGTTGATGGACGATCCGCCGCCCAGGATGCGCGCTTGCTCATAGGTGCGCAGCGGCGGTGCCTTCTGGTCCGGATTGTTGTGGGAGATTACCTCGGTTGTAACCTTCAGCTTGTTCCATGTGTACGCGGGATTGAGGTACGCAGTGCCCGGATACGAATCCAACACCGCTGCCGGAATTTTTCCGTGCGGTGTGTCTTGCCCGGCCTCAAGCAACAGAACCTTGTTCTGGCTTCGTGCCGACAGCCGGTTGGCCAGGACCGAACCCGCCGATCCGCCCCCCACGATAATATAATCGAACATCATGGATGGCACGGCGTTTCTCCTGGTTTCTTTCGTTGCCGAAGGATCGCGCCGATGGGGCTTTGCCACAAGCCCTCTACAAAATTTGTAACAGGCCCGACGGCCGTTGCGGCCGAACCAGCGGTCAGCTCCCGGCGGAAGAATCCGCACGGACGGGTAAGCTGGGCCACAAAAGCAAGAGCCGGTGGATCAAATCCGACAACCCTATCCGTTGGATTTAATCCATTAGCCAACCGCCGGGACAAGCAACGCCGCCAGCATCCGCATGAGGACTTCGCTCTTGAACGGCTTGGCACACACCTTCCAGTCGGCATGACCGGGCGGAATCGCCTCCTCGCCATAGCCCGACAGAAACAGGAACGGAATTCGCCGCTGCGCCAACATCTCCGCGACCGGATAAACCCGCTCACCGCTGAGATTCACATCCAGAACGGCGAGATCGAGGTCCTCTGTGCGAGCCGCCTCCAGCGCTTTCGCAACGCTGCGGAACGGTCCTACGCAACTACATCCCAAATCCGCCAGAAAGTCTTCGATCAGAAGTGCCACCAGCATTTCGTCCTCGACTATCAGGACCCGTTTACCGGACAGCACCTCTTTCGCGGCAATCATCACGAAATATCCTTTGGAGTTTTATTCGATAGTGGGACCCGCAAGGTGGCCTGACACCTGTGGGAGCAAACTCTATTTCAGCCCACCTGCCAACATCGCGGACAAAACCACGGGTGTCAAAATAATACCGAAATTGCAATAATCTGGCTTGCTCACCGGCAGACCATACCGTTGGTCTTGTTTCTGGCCTTGCCAGGGTGGCTTCGGCGAATTGCCGGGACGTATCGATAGCGGTTCGGGCTCCCCATGCATACTGCCGGCACCTACCCGCCCGCGAACTTCGCCAGCAGGCGCGCATGGGACCGTATTCCGCGATGAAAACACGCCTCCTCAAACTTTTCGTTCGGGCTGTGGACCTGATCGTCGTCCAGCCCGAACCCCATCAGGATCGAGTCCAAACCCAGGATCGCGCGTAGGGACGTCACCACGGGGATCGACCCGCCGCATCCCATCAGCAGCGCGGGCTTGCCATACTCGTCCTCCAGCGCCGCCAACGCCGACCGCACATGCGGGCTATCGACATTGACCTCAATGCCCGGTGCGCGGGCGAAATCGGCGAATGTGGCAGTGGCGCCGGGCGGTAGCCGATCCAACACGAACTGCTTGAACTGGTCCATGACCGCTTCAGGGTCCTGACCCGGCACCAACCGGAAGGAGACTTTGGCGGAGGCCTCCGACGCGATCACCGTCTTGCTGCCGGCGCCGGTGTAGCCGCCCCAGATGCCGTTGATGTCGGCGGTGGGACGCGCCCACAGCCGCTCCAGCGCCGCGTAACCCTTTTCACCGGAGGGCGTCGTCAGTCCGATGCCGGCCAGGAACGCCGTTTCATCGAAACCGAGCGCGTCCCATTGGGCGCGTTGCGAGTTCGAGATCGGTTTTACGTTGTCGTAGAATCCAGGCAATTGGATTCGGCCGGTCTCGTCCTGAAGCTCCCCCAGGATTTTCGTCAGGGCGTTGATCGGGTTCAACGCCGATCCGCCATACAGCCCGGAGTGCAGGTCCCGGTTGGCGGCCTTCAGCGTCACCTCGGCATAGGTCATGCCGCGCAGGCGCGTGGTGATGGCCGGCGTATCGACATCCCACATGCCGGTGTCGCTGATAAGCGCCACGTCAGCGACCAGATCGGCCTTGTTCGCCCGCAGGAATGGATCGAGATTGACGGAACCGACCTCTTCCTCGCCCTCGATCAGGACGGTGATGCGGGCGGGAATGCCGCCGCCGGCGATGTGCCAGGCGCGCAGGGACTCCAGAAACATCAGCGTCTGGCCTTTGTCATCCACCGCGCCGCGCGCGACGTAGCGCTTGCCACGTGGGCCATCGACCAGTTGGGGGTCGAACGGATCGCTGTGCCACAGGGACAGCGGATCGACCGGCTGCACGTCGTAATGGCCGTAGAACAGGATGTGCGGGCCTTTGTAGTCCGCCGGTCCGCCACAATGCGCGACGACCACCGGATGGCCGGCGGTGGGCTGCACGGACGCCTCGAAATCCAGGCCCCTCAGTTGATCGCGCCACCACTCCGCCGCCTTGACGCAATCCGCCGCATGCGCCGGTTGCGCGCTGACCGATTGGATGCGCAGCAGGTCGAACAGCCGGTCCCGCGACGCTTCCAGATTGGCATCCGCATGGCCGAGGACCGTGGCGAGGGTCGATTGGGTTGGGGCCGGCATGAAATTCTCCCTGGTCGAGAATCCATCACTAACGCAAACCCTCGCCGGATGACTACCGGCGGAATGCAAACCCTCGCCGGATGACCACCGGCGGAATGCAAACCCCTGCCGGTGGCCACCGGCGGAAACCAAATCGTTGCCGGGTGACTGCCGGCAGAAACCTGTTAAGACTCGCATATGCATGTTTGCCTCATCGTTCCCGGCCCGCTCATCACGGCATCCGGCGGCCACACCTACGATCGCCGGATGGCGGAGGGATTGCGCGCCTTGGGGCACGACGTTCACGTCGTGGAACTCGATGGGCGATTGCCCGACGCCGATCAGGCCGCCATTTATGCCGCCAGGACCGTGTGGGCGGCGCTGCCGGCAGACAGCGTGAAGCTGATCGACGGGCTGGCGCTGCCGGCCTTCGCCGGGTTGCCGCTACATCAGGCGATCGCGCTGATCCATCATCCGGCGTCACTGGAAACCGGCGTTCGGGCCGAAAGGTTGCATCTGACCGAAGCCGGGATGTTCCGGGAAATACCGCGATTGGTCGTAACAAGCGACCAAACGGCGGAACGTTTGATCCGGGATTTCGGCGCTTCGACCGACCGTATCGATGTCGTCATTCCCGGGATTGACGACCTGCCTCGCAGCAACGGTTCGACCGGTCCGGCCTGCCAAATCCTATCCGTCGGCGCGCTGATCCCCCGTAAGGGTCACGACGTGTTGCTGCGCGCGCTCGGGCGCCTGTTCGATCTCGATTGGGAACTAACGCTTGCCGGGTCCGCCGGCCGCGATCCGGTGCATGCCAACGGGCTGCGCGCCCTGGCCGAGGAACTGAACATCGCCCAACGCGTGCGCTTCACCGGCGACGTAACGGACGCATTGTGGGCAGGCAGCGACCTGTTCGCCCTAACATCGTATTTTGAGGGCTACGGCGTAGCCATCGCCGAAGCGCTGCGCCGCGGCTTGCCCGTTGCCGTTTCGAATGTCGGGGCGGTGCCAACATTGATCGGACCCGAGGCAGGTGTGGTCTGCGTATCTGGCGACATCGACCAATTATCCAAGGCGCTGCGGCGATTGATCTTTGATCGGGCACTGCGGCACGATATGGCGAAAGTCGCGTGGCAATCGGGACAGTTATTGCCGGCGTGGACCGATCAGGCAGCACGCCTCGCGACCGTGCTGGCAAAGCAAGACTAGCCAGCGTGCCAGCGTGCCAGCACAACAAAATTAGCCAGCGTGCTGGTGAAATAAAACGGGAGAGACGGACAATGTTACTAGGTGCCATCGCCGACGATTTCACGGGTGCCACGGATCTGTGCTCCATGTTGGTGCGCGGCGGCATGCGGACAGTGCAACTGATCGGCGTACCGCCGGCCGGCACGCCGATCCCCGATGTGGACGCCGTGGTGATCGCGCTGAAATCGCGTACCGCGCCCGCTCGACAGGCAATCGACGAATCCCTCGCCGCGTTGAAGTGGTTGCAAGCGGCCGGTGCCCGGCAGTTCTTTTTCAAGTACTGCTCGACCTTCGACAGCACACCGCAGGGTAACATCGGGCCGGTCGCGGATGCTTTGGTGAACGCGCTGGAATGCGGCTTCGCGCTCGCCTGCCCGGCGTTCCCGACCAATGCACGCACGGTCTATCAGGGACATTTGTTCGTTGGCGGCAACCTGCTGAACCAGAGCGGGATGGAGAACCATCCACTGACACCGATGACCGACGCCAATCTGGTGCGCGTGCTGTCGCATCAGTCCGAGGGCACGGTCGGTTTGGTTCCCTTCGGCACCGTCGATCGCGGCGCGAACGCGATCCGCGACGCGATGACGGCATTGAAAGAACGCGGCCGCCGTTACGCCATCGTCGATGCGATCACCGACGCGCATTTGGTTTCGATCGGAGAAGCCGCCGCGAACCACGCGCTGATTACCGGCGGATCGGGTGTCGCCATGGGCCTGCCGGAGAATTTCCGCCGAGTGGGATTGTTGGCGGAGGCGGGTGACCCTGGCGCGCTGCCACGGATCGAAGGCGCGTGCGCAGTGGTCGCGGGGTCCTGTTCACGGGCAACGCTGGCGCAACTTGGTTTTGCGCGCGGGCATCTGCCGGTGTTCGAACTCGATGCGTTGGCGACGCCCGATGCGGCGGCATTGAGCGATGCGGCGCTGGCGTGGGCAGCGGACAAGATCGGTGACAAGCCCGTGGTGATCGCTGCCTCCGCGCCGCCGGAGAAAGTCGCTGCGTTGCAAGCGAGCCTCGGACGCGAGCAGGCCGGCGCGTTGATCGAGGATGCCGTCGCGCGCATCGCGGAGGGACTGGTCGCTCGCGGGGTGCGTAAGCTGGTCGTGGCGGGCGGGGAAACGTCCGGGGCGGTCGTGGGGCGGCTTGGCGTGCGGAGCCTGCGGATTGGATCGGAGATCGATCCTGGCGTGCCGTGGACGCTTGCCTCGGGCAGTGGTGCCGATCTGATGCTGGCACTAAAATCGGGCAACTTCGGCGCAACCGATTTCTTCCTGAAAGCGTTTCGCGGGCTGGAGGCCTGATCCGATGGACGAAGCCGCCACCCGGGTGCTGCTCAGCGAACTCGGTGCAAGCCTGTTCGCACGCGGTTTTTCTGTCGGCAGTGCCGGCAATATCAGTGTCCGCCTGCCGGACGGGTATCTGATGACACCGACCAATTCGAGTCTCGGCAGACTCGATCCTGTTCGGCTGTCGAAATTGGACCTGAACTTTCAGCATACCGGCGGCGACAAACCGTCGAAGGAAGTGTTCATGCACCGCGCGTTCTATCAGGCGCGAGAGGATGCGGGCGCGGTCGTGCATCTGCATTCGACGCAGGCGACAGCGGTATCCTGCTTGCCCGATGTGGACCCGTCCAATCCGATCCCGCCGTTGACGCCGTATTTCGTCATGCGGGTCGGGCGGACGATGCCGGTCATTCCGTATTACCGCCCCGGCGATGCGGCAATGGAACCGGCGATCCACGCGGCCGCACGCAATGCCCGCGCGATCCTGCTGGCGAACCATGGACCAGTCGTGTCGGGCAAAACGCTGACCGATGCGGTCTATGCCGCCGAGGAGTTGGAAGAAGCCGCCAAGCTTTTTCTAATGTTGCGCGGGCAGTCGCCACGCCTTCTGAACGCCGCACAGGTGAACGATTTGCTGACGGCGTTCGGTTAGAGCAAATCGAAGTCGGCACGATTATTCGCCGTCGTTACCCGATTGGCAGCACAAAAAAGAGATGGTCCGTGCCGGCACCGTCATGGTGGGCGAAAGGCCCACCATCCACGCGTTCGATCGTATCCATAACAGACGTGGATGCCGCCCCCGGGGCAATCGGGTGAAGGTCGTCTCGCACGTTTTACCTCATGGTGCGCGAAGGCGCGCCGGAATGACGGGGAAGCTTGACTCTAGTGGACAAAGTCTAACGCTTGGTACCCGGCCTGGTTTTTCCGATGCGGCAGGAATTCGCCAAACCGGCCGGATGTTTCTGTCGGATTAGATCCACCAGCGCCGGCGTCAACCCAACTGAGTATTACACCAACGGCCCAATGTTTTGACCGTTCGGCGCCTTCTCGTCATGGCAGGCGAAGCAGGCTGTGTGAAAACTCTCGCCCGCGCTTTTGGCGGAGAATGGTTTTCTCCGACGGCTCCTCTCCGTCATGGCGGGCGAAGGCCCGTCATCCACGCCTTGCTGTCCCGGCCTAGAAA
>JANXLQ010000421.1 GCA_025355085.1 Rhodopila sp. | reverse complement strand
AATGTCAGCTCGCCTGGAGATTGACGGCAGAGGTCTTACCCTGCTGGCCACGCTCTAGTTCGAAGCTGATCGTCTGACCTTCATTGAGGGTCTTGAGCCCAGCGCGTTCGACGGCCGAAATGTGGACGAAAACGTCCTTAGAGCCGTCGGCCGGCTGAATGAAACCGAAACCCTTTTGCGGGTTAAACCACTTTACAGTACCTGAAGCCACGTGAAGTCTCCGCAACTGGCCAAATCCCACGCACATGCGGGATATCTTACTTTTCAATTGGGGAGAGAACAGCGCGACGCCCAATCCGATAGGATGCGGTGCGGCGCGAAATAGGGATCTTGCCCCGGCTGAAAAGTTCAGCCGTTCAATCTCCATACAGGAGCCGTCCAAATTAAGACAGAACTATTTTGGCCGACTCGACACGACTTCGACATCCACGAATTCCAACCGCGCTTCCTCCAAACACGCTCGGACATACGGCATCAAAGACCGTGCAACATCGACGTGGAACACCTCGGCAACGATGCGCCACAGCACGATTTCGGCAGCACCCAACAGCGTCCGCGTACACATCCCGACCGGAAATGCCGTTAGGTCGAGGTCCAGCGCACAGAAGGCATTCAAACACCAGGCGGCACACGGCCCGGCGATTTCCAGCGTTTGGGAGCGATGCGAGACATCGATAATGCTAGCGGGATGATCCCCGACCGCTTTCCGAGCCAGCGCGGCAAGTTCGGAGGCGCTTTCCGGCGCGACGATCAGCCACTCATCCGGCCCCAACCAAAGCGCCGCTCGGTTTGGCGTCATGACGGATCGGCAGGGGACGGTCGGCAGCAACACACCCAGCGCAAGGCCGATCGCGGTGCCGGCCGCCGGGCCGGCGCGGATCGACAGGCGGGTAATGGGCGCAAGGGTTGCCAGTTGAACGGAGTCGCAGGGGCGCACAACCGGCGCTGGCTGGTCTGCCAGCGGCAAAAGCGGCTCCTGTGTTCGGCGTGGCGATGGCTTCGGCCGGTCCGCTGTCTTTTCCAGGAAAACCGGAGCGGTGACAGTAACCGGGATGCCACCATCCGGCCCCGCGACAGACAGTTGCGTTCCGATCCGGGACCGGCCAGCCGCCAACAAGGCCAGGGCAAAGCCACGGTTCAAGGTGGGACTGCAATGGGATGACGTGACGTGGCCGACGCTCTGGGCGTTCCTTGCCCCAACCGATGGGCCGGACAGACCGTCGCGGGCCGAGGGGGCGACAGTCACCTGGGCGCCTTCCTCCAACACCACCGCCGGATCGGCCGGCAGCAGCCCGACAAGCTGTTTGCGATCGTGCCGCTTCAGATCCGGCAAAGACAACGACCGTTTACCGATGCAATCGGTTCCCCGGATCGTCCATCCCAGGCCAACATCGTCTGGCGTGACCGTCCCGTCAGTCTCCTGCCCGATCACGATATGTCCTTTCTCCGCGCACAGCACATGCATTGCGTCGGTGCCGAACGGCGTTACGTCACGTTGACGCAACGTATCCCAGACGCGCTGGGCGTGGTCCGGGGGAAGGTTGATCTCGAAACCGGTTTCGCCGGTAAAGCTGACGCGGAAAAGCTGGATGGGCACGTCGCCGATATGTCCCGCCCGCACCGCCATGTGCGGCATCGTGCCTAGATCTATATCCGGAATGAACAGCGCGAGGACCTCCGCTGCCCTTGGCCCCTGAATTGCGATGACCGCCCATTGTTCTGTAACCGAGGTCAGCCAGACGCGCATGGCGAAAAATTCGGTTTGCCGGTAATCTTCCATATGGTGCAGCACGTAGGCTGCCCCGCCGGTCGTGGTGGTGACATGGAAACGATCCGGTGCAAGCCGGGCGACGATGCCATCGTCACGGATAAAACCATCCTCGCCAAGCATCACGGCGTAGCGGCATTGCCCGGGTTCCAGTTTGGTGAAATCATCGGTGTAGATACGGCTTAGGAATGCCGCTGCATCCGGTCCCTCCACCGCGATTTTACCCAACGTGCTGGCGTCCAGCATGCCGGCATCGTTGCGTACGGCAAGGCATTCGCGCGCCACCGCCGCCGCGATCGTTTCCTTGGCATTGGGGAAGCAACGTGCCCGCTTCCAGGTGCCGGCATCCTCCTGCACCGCGCCGGGCGTGGCGATCGGCGGCAATCGGATCGGGGCGAACAGATCGCCGCGAACCGGACCGGCAAGGGCGCCGAACGTCACGGGGGTGTAGGGTGGGCGGAACGTGGTCAGGCCGGTGTGTTCGATCCCCTGCCCTGTCAGTCCCGCGATGGCCGTCAGCGCGTTGAGGTTCGAAGTCTTGCCCTGATCGGTCGCCATTCCGGCCGTGGTGTATCGCTTGACATGCTCGATCGAAACGAAGCCCTCATCCGCCGCAATGGCCAGGTCTTTCGTCGTTACGTCATTTTGGAAGTCCACGAACGCGCCCCGATGCGGTACCGTTGCAACCGGCGGTTCGGACGGGGCCATCGCCGGCACACCGAGGACCGCGAACGACCGAGGTTCGCCACCGAACGCCGCCGTGCCGTCACGCAGGCTGGTCGAGAGGTCGAACACGCCGGCACAGGCCCCGACGGCGTCTTGCGACGGCAAGTAGGTGCCCGATGCTGCGTCGAACACCAATGCGCCGCGTGACTGGCTGAACAGATGCACGGATGGTGTCCATCCGCCCGACATCAGGATCGTATCGCATGGAATGATATCGGTTCCATTCGAAAGTTTAGCGGAATGAACCCGGTTGCGCCCTTCGGTGCTGCTGATCGTCATCCCGTTATGAATGGGAATACCCAGCGCGCGGGCGGATTGGATGGCTTCGCTGTCACCGGCGGGGCGGCGATCCACGATACCGGCAATTGCGACGCCGGCCATGTGCAGATCGGTTGCGGCGCGATAGGCGCTGTCGCCGGCGGTGGCGACCACAACACGTTTGCCGACTTTTACGCCATACCGGTGTAAATACGTTCGCGCGGCCCCGGCCAGCATGATGCCGGGACGGTCGTTACCGGGGAAAACCAAAGGCCGTTCGATCGCCCCGGTCGCCAGCACAACGCGTTCTGCGCGCACCTGCCACAGACGCTCCCTCGGCCGTTGCGATCCCGGCTCCCCGAGATGATCGGTCAGCCGCTCGGTTAACCCGATCATAGTGTTCGGATACCAACCGAATGCCGTGGTGCGCGGCAGCAGCGTTACCGAACCGTTCAGAGTGCCGATCGCCTCCCGCACCCAATCCGGCGCGGGCCAGCCGTCGATCGTTACATTCGGCTCATCCAGCAGGCCGCCGCCCAGTTCGGCCTGCTCGTCGCACAAGATTACCCTGGCGCCGGTGGCTGATGCACCCAGCGCGGCGGCAAGGCCCGCTGCTCCGCCACCGATGATCAGTATATCGCAATGGGCGTACTGATTGAGGTATCGATCCGGATCGGCCTCGGCCGGCGTTCGGCCCAGCCCCGCCGTTCGGCGTATCGCCGGTTCATACAACCGCTTCCAAAACGATGGCGGCCACATGAAAGATTTGTAGATGAACCCTGGCGGCAGCAGCGGCGCCGCCAACCCGGCCAGCGCACCAATGTCGAAACGAAGTGACGGGAAACGGTTTTGACTGCATGCCTTCAGGCCGTCGTAAAGTTCGACGCTGGTTGCCCGCAGGTTGGGTGCGATCCGGCCCGCCCCCCGGTCGATGGTTACCAACGCGTTTGGCTCCTCCGATCCGGCGGACATAATGCCGCGCGGGCGGTGGTATTTGAACGAACGTCCGATCAGGCAGACGTCGTTGGCCAGCAGCGCGGAGGCAAGGGTGTCGCCCGCATAACCGCTGTAGGCTTGTCCGTCGAAACTGAAACGAACCCGATGGGATCGATCGATTCGTCCACCTTCAGCGGTCCGAAATGGCTGCATCATAGAGACCCGATCTTAGAGGTGCTGGCGATCCGGTCGGTCACGGTATCCCTTACACAGTTGAAGAACCGTCCGCAGCCGTGTCGATGCCTCCACCTTTCCTGATGCCGGCCCCTCGGGTTATCGCGCAGATACAGATACGCGCCCCGGGCCGCGTCATCGGCCGACGCCGCCGGCCTGGTCAGATTCGCCTGACCACCGTAACGGAATTCGTTTTCCGGTCTTGGGCCGCACCACGGGCAGGGGATCAGCAACATCAGTGTGCCACCGCCGCGGCCGCTTCCTCATTGATCAGGCGTCCGGCGCAGAACCGGTCCAAACTGAACGGGGCGGCGATCGGATGCGGTTCGCCGCGCGCAATGGTGGCCGCGAAGACATGCCCCGATCCGGGAGTCGCCTTGAAGCCGCCGGTTCCCCAGCCGCAATTGACGAACAACCCCGGCACCGGCGTCAGCCCGATGATGGGTGAGCGATCCGGCGTTGTATCGACGATGCCGCCCCAGTTGCGCAGCATCCGCAAACGCCGAAACGAAGGGAACAACTCGCACACCGCCGCCAAGGTTGCGCGGGTCACATGCAACCCGCCGGCCTGGCTGTAGGATGTATAGGCATCTGTCCCGCCACCGATCACCAACTCGCCCTTGTCGGACTGGGAGATGTAGGCGTGGACGGTGTTCGACATCACGACGCACGGCAGCACCGGCTTGACCGGTTCGCTGACCAACGCCTGCAACGGAAACGATTCCAGCGGCATCCGCACACCGGCCATCGCCATCACCACGCTGGTGTGTCCAGCCGTTACGACACCAATCCGTCCCGCCGCGATCGGGCCGCGAGTCGTTTCGACACCGGTCACCGCACCCGCGGCGCTGCGGGAAAACCCGGTCACGGCGCAGTTCTGGATAATATCGACCCCCATCGCACTGGCCGCACGCGCGTAGCCCCAGGCCACGGCATCATGCCGCGCCACACCGCCCCGACGCTGCAACGCTGCCCCCAGAACGGGAAACCGAACTTCGGCGCTAATATCCAACGGCGGGCAAAAGACCTTGGCCTGCGCCGGAGTCAGCCACTCGTTATCGATCCCTTGCAGCCGGTTGGCCTGCACATGGCGCCTGAACACCTGCACATCGTGATGCGTATGCGCCAGCATCAGCACGCCGCGCGGCGAATACATCACATTGTAATTCAAATCCTGCGACAGAGTCTCCCACAGCTTCAGCGCGTGCTCATACAAATCGGCACTTTCCGGCTGAAGGTAATTGGACCGGATGATCGTGGTGTTGCGCCCGGTGTTGCCCCCCCCCAGCCAGCCCTTTTCCAGCACCGCGATGTCGCGAATGCCATGCTCCTTCGCCAGGTAGTAAGCGGTCGCCAAACCATGCCCGCCGGCGCCCACGATCACCACGCCGTACGACGCCTTGGGTTGCGCGTCCCGCCACTGCCTGTCCCAGACCTTTCCAGTCCCGTGCCGCAGCAAGGACAGAAAGGAAAATCGTGCTGCATTTTCCATTGCGCGGCATCCTTGCCACACCCCCCGCTCCGTTCAAAGCCGCAAGCCTTCCAAGCCGCCGGAGGGAAGGCTATAGCTGGGTCACAAACGGGGGATGTGACGATGGCTGAGTTCGACTACATCATTGTGGGTGCCGGATCGGCGGGCTGCGTACTGGCGAACCGCTTGTCGGAAGACAGCCGGTCGACGGTGCTGTTGCTGGAGGCCGGACCGCCGGACAGCTCCATGTGGATCAAGATCCCGGCCGGCTTCACCAAGCTGCTCAACAACCCGAAATACAACTGGAATTTTGAGAGCGAGCCAGAACCCAACCTCAACAACCGCATCATCCCCATCCCCCGAGGCCGCACCCTCGGTGGGTCCAGCGCCATCAACGGCATGCTGTACGTCCGCGGGAATCCGCTGGATTACAACACCTGGTCGCAGTTCGGGAACCGTGGTTGGGGCTATGACTCCGTCCTGCCGTACTTCCGCAAGGCCGAAAATTTCGCACCCGGCGGCGACGAGTCACGCGGTCGCGGCGGGCCGCTGAATGTGGAGCACATGCGGGAGCGCGCCGAACTGCTGGATGCGTTTATCGATGCCGCCGTTGACCAGGGATATCCCCGTAACAAGGACTACAACAACGGCCACCAGGAGGGTTTTGGATACTTCCAGGTCACCCAGAAAAACGGCGAGCGCTGGTCCTGCGCGCGCGGGTACCTCGATCCCATCCGCAACCGGCCCAACCTGAAGATCGAGACCGAAGCGCTGACGACGAAAGTGCTGCTGAAAGGCAAGCGCGCCACCGGGGTCGCCTACACCCAAGGCGGCGTGGCCAAGGAAGCGCATGCCAACCGAGAGGTTATTCTGTGCGCCGGCGCGGTGAAGTCACCGCATCTTCTCGAACTGTCCGGCATCGGCAACCCGGACCTGCTGTCCTCGCTGGGTATTCCGGTGGTTCACGCCCTGCCCGGTGTCGGCGAAAACTACCGCGACCATTACGCGCCGCGCATGAACTGGCGGGTCAAGCTGCCGGTGACGCTGAACGAACGCAGTCGCGGCCTCGCGTTGGCCAAAGAGGTGTTCAAATACTACACCCAGCGGCGCGGCATCCTGACCTTCACCGCCGGCATCGCCTACGGATTCATCAAGACTCGTCCCGAATTGGAGGAACCCGACGTCCAGTTCCACTTCGCCCATGCAAGTTATGGCAGCGCCCAAAAACGCGACCTGGAGACTGAACCCGGCATGACCATGACGGTCTATCAATGCCGGCCGGAATCGAAAGGTTCCATCCATGCGAAGTCGAACGATCCGGAAGCGGCGCCGGCGATCCGTCCGAACTATCTGGCCGATCCGATGGATCAGCGCGTCCTGGTGGACGGCATGAAAATCGGCCGCGCCATTATCGGCAACCGCGTGCTGGATAAATACCGCGCCTACGAGATGAACCCCGGCGACAAAATTCAGACCGATGCCGAATGGCTACAATTCGCCCGGGAGACCGGCCAAACCACCTACCATGTGATCGGCACCTGCAAGATGGGACCAGATCCAATGGCCGTGGTGGATGACCAGTTGCGGGTGCATGGGATCGCCGGATTGCGCGTGGTGGATGCCTCCATCATGCCAACCGTCCCGTCGGGAAACACCAATGCGGCCGTCATAATGATCGCCGAAAAAGGTGCCGACATGATCAAGGCAGCGACGGCTGGCGATCTGCGGGCGGCCGCATAGAGCCGTGATCGTTTGAAGTTGCTTCGACCTCAAACGTAAATCACGCGATCAAACAAGGGGTTATACCAACGGTCCAATATTTTGACCGTTCGGCCCCTTTTCGTCATGGCAGGCGAAGGCCTGCCATCCACGCTTTTGGCGTCTCGGACCAGTAAAAACGTGGATGGCGCGCCTGCTAACACTATGATGCGGAAGGTGTTTGCTGTCGCAAACGCCGAAATGAGGACTGCTGGGTGAATGGCTTCTTGGTAGCTTGGTTACCCGGCATGGTTGGCGAGGTATCGCTTATTTCACCACGAAGCCTGCGGACAACCAGCGCCAAACCTGACGATTTCATTGGAAACTTCGTGGCTTCGTGGTGAAATTCGGTCTCAGCCGACACCACAAGCGCGCCGCTTCAAGGGACGATAACCGCCGGAACCCGGGAACAACCGGTCGAGCGTTGCTCAATCGATGTCCCTGGCGGGTGCGGTGAGAGTCCGCTTTTCCTTAAGATTCCAGCAGCCGTCGCAGAAGTTCGACATCTTCGGCGAAGGTGCCGTCGCGTTCCATGAGTTCGGTTACGCGGGAGACGGCGTGCATTACCGTGGTGTGATCGCGATTGCCGAATTTCCGGCCGATTTCCGGCAGGCTGCGGCTGGTGAGTTGCTTGGCGAGATACATCGCCACCTGACGTGGCCGAGCGACGGCGCGGGCACGGCGGGCAGAGGACATATCGGTGAGACGGATGCTAAAGTGTTCCGCAACCTTTTTTTGGATTTCCTCGATAGTCACGCGACGATCGTGCGATTTTAGAATGTCGTGAAGCACTTCGTGCGTCGACTCAAGTGTAACTGGCCGTCCGAATAAATTGGCGTGAGCAACCAGCCGGTTTAACGCACCTTCCAACTCTCGGACATTGGATGTGATTTTGTGCGCGAGAAACTCCAGCACCTTCCCCGGTACGGTGACCTCGGCGCGTGATGCCTTCGCCTCCAGGATGGAGAGTCGCAGTTCGTAGGTGGTCGAGTGCAGGTCGGCCACCATGCCGCAACCCAGACGCGTGCGCAGCCGGTGTTCCAGCCCGTTCAGATCGGACGGCGATTTGTCCGCCGACACGACGATCTGCTTCCCCTGCTCCACCAGATAATTGAAGGTATGGAAGAACTCTTCCTGCGTATTATCTTTTCCAATCAGGAATTGCAGGTCGTCGATCATCAGGACATCGACGCTGCGCAGGTTTTCCTTGAATTCCATGGTCGATTGGCTGCGAATCGCGGCGATGAAGCGATACATGAACTTCTCGGCCGACATATAGGCCACCGACACCGGATTGCTGGTCCGGTTGGTCAGTTCCCACGCGATCGCATGCATCAAATGGGTTTTACCCAGTCCTACGCCACCATACAGGAATAGCGGATTGAAGCCCGGGCTCGACGGCATATCGGCGACGCGGCGTGCGCACGCATAGGCAAATTCATTAGGCTTTCCGACGACAAAGCCGTCGAATGTGAAACGGGGATCGAGCGGCGCGGCAAGATCCGAGCGCGACTCAACCTTGTCCTCCACCACAACCGGCGCAACACGGGCGGCTACCGGGGGCACAACGTCGCGGGTCGTATCCGCGAACGTTTTCCTGGAAGCGGCCATCGGGGTAAAACGGGGTGCGGCCACGCTCTCCGGCACCGGCACAGCGGGGGTGCTGACCGTGGCGACGCGAATATCGACGCGGCGAATATCGGCGTTTTCGGCCTGCCAGAGCGTGCGCAGCCGGTCGCCGTAACGGGTCGATACCCAATCGCGCAGAAAGCGGGTCGGCAACGTAACGGTGATTTCGTCGCCATCCTGACCTGCCAGGCTCATTTGCCGCAGCCAGGTCCGATATTCGACTTCACCGACCTCGGTCTGCAAACGTCCTCTGATCCGGGTCCACTGGACCGATAGGTGTGGCATTTCCACGATTTCAGATTCTGTCGTGGTCATGTGCAACGCCCTTCCCGGTGACTGGCCGTAGCCAATTTCTCTGGTTCTAACCGACAGTTTTTCATCGGCCCGGCCATCCCTGTACATCCACCAAACACAGTTTTCCAACCCTTAAACGGGTACAATTTCAGCGATCACTGCTATCAGGCTTACGTGGTGTAAGTATGTGACAGAGCATAGGGTAGAGGCAATCGAAAATTAACCACGTTCAGTCGAATCTAAATAAACAAAATAATATCCACGCCTACATGCCGCACACGCCATGACGCGCCCGCATTTCGCCTAAGCAATGCAGACGTTATAAAGATATAAAAAATGTAAGGTAGTAACGAATATAACGGACGATGCAATAATAGTGCTTGCTCGAACGCGGCCGGTCAATCCCGCGGGATTGACCGGCAGACGCAATCAGACAGTCGCGGCAACCGGCAGCGACTTGATCCGGGCTGACAGGCGGGACAGCTTGCGGGCAACCGTGTTGGCGTGAATGACGCCCTTGCCGGAGGCGCGTTGCATTTCCGGCTGTGCTTCCCGCAACGCAACCGCAGCGGCGGTCTTGTCACCATTGGCAATTGCGGTTTCGACCTTCTTGACGAAGGTCCGCATGCGCGACTTGCGGGCGGTGTTTCGCGCCGTGCGGGTAACAGATTGGCGGATGCGCTTGCGCGCCGATGCGGTATTGGCCATGCGTTCTTCGATCACAACATTGAGAAGCCAAACCGGCCATGATCCTAAGATCCGGGAAAGTGTGGCGGAAGACGGGGGTTCTACGCATCGCCTGTTGACGAGTCAAGGTCGTTGCCTCGGTTCAACCCGGGCGGTTTATGCCCGATCGGCATCCAATTCCCCCTCAGACCACCCGAACTCCCGCCTGCTTGGCTTTTTCCTCAGGCTCCACATGGATGGTAATCATCAGGTGACCCATCTCAGCCTTCAAAGCATCCTCGATTCGATCGCAAATCTGATGGGCCACGGCCACGGTCATGCTGCCAGGCACGACGAGGTGGAATTCCAGAAAAGTCAGTCGCCCCGCATGACGGGTTCGCAGGTCATGCGCCTCGATCGCACCAGCCGCGCTGTTGGCGACCAACTCCCTGATCCGGTTCAGGACCGCGGGTTCCGGCGCGCTGTCCATCAACCCGCTGACGGACGTGGAGATCATGCGGATGCCGGACCACAGCACGTACACACCCGTGGCGGCAGCCAGCAGCGGATCCAGAATAAGGTAGCCCGTGAACACCGCCAGAAACACACCCAGGGCGATTCCGACCGAGGTGACCACGTCAGCGAGCAGGTGCCGCCCGTCGGCCGCCAGCGCCGGAGACCGCAACCGGCGTCCGGCGGCGATCATCACCGCCGACCAGCCCGCGTTGATCACGGTCGCCGCGGCATTCAGGGCGATTCCCTGGAACGGCGCTTCCAGCGGTTCGGCTCTGGGCCAGCTTTTCCAGGCCGCGTCGAAAATCAGCAGGGATGCGACGGTGATCAACACCCCCTCGATCACCGCCGCGAAGAATTCCGCCTTGTCGTGCCCATACGGGTGATTGGCGTCAGCCGGCCGGGCAGCGAAGCGCAGCGCGCCCCAGGCGATCAGGCTGGCGGCAACGTTGACGATGCTTTCCAGCGCGTCCGAATACAAAGCGGCGCTGCCGGTAAGCCACCAGGCAGCGCCTTTTAATCCCAGCACCAGACAGCCCACGACAAAGCTGCCCAATGCGAAGCGCTCAGCGCCTGTCATCCATCCCTCACCTTAAGCAAACGCCGCATAGCACATCGCCGCGCACGCGTCAGCCGCAGATGGTCAGCCGCAGATGGTCAGGGGGAGATGGTCAGGGGGAGATGGTCAGCCAAACTGACCCTCCGCCGCGCGCGCCCGGCTCATCTGGTTAGCCCGCAACGGTTTCAGGACGAACAGCGCCAGCAGCACCACGATCACATTGGTGGCCGCGGCAACCATGAACACCGACTCCCAGCTTCCCGTTGCACTTTTCAACACGTTCGCCAGAGGCACCAGAAAGGCCGCGGTGCCTTTGGCGGTGTAAAGCAGGCTGGCGTTCGTGGTGGCGTATTTCGGCCCAAACGTGTCCGTGCAGGTTGACGGAAACAGTGAGAAAATCTCACCCCAGGTGAAGAATATCAAGCCGGCGCACACCACGAAGGCCCACGGTGTCTGGCCGAACATGGCCAGCAGCCAGTAGCTCGCGGCACCGAGCGTGAAGGCGACCGCCATGGTTTTTTCCCGGCCGATACGGTCGGACACCGCGCCGAAAAATGGCCGGGCGAAGCCGTTCAAGACGTTATCGACGACCAGGGCGACACTCAGCGTGCTGGCACCGAAGAAAATCGCGGTGTTGGAAATCCCGAAATCCCGGGCAATCGGCCCAAGCTGTGCGGTGGCCATCAGCCCGCTGGCGGAAACCCCGATGAACATAAGGTACAGCAGCCAGAAAACCGGCGAGCGCAACATCTGCATCGCGGTAAAACTCTGCGTGCTTTGCGCCAGATTGACGTTGGCGGTGTTGGCCAGAACGATCGGCCGTTCCGGTCCGTGCAGGATACCGGCGATCGCCACCAAGATGACGCCCTGGCCGATGCCGAACCACAGGAACGCGTTGTCGTATCCGGCCGCCGCGATGGTCATCCGGATAGGAATGACGGTCAGCGCGGCGCCCGCGCCAAATCCGGCAGCGGTCAGACCGACCGCGAGGCCACGGCGGTCAGGGAACCATTTGACCGCATTGCCGACACAGGTGGCATAGATGGCACCGGCTCCGGTGCCCGATACGCCAGCCCCCAGATACAGCAGATATAATGAATCGGCGTATGCGTTGATAGCCCAGCCGATGCCGACCAGCAGGCCGCCAACGGCGATCATCGTCCGGGGGCCGGCCTTCGGCCCCAGCCGATCCACGATCGTACCGGCGACCGGCGTCAGCCATGTTTCAGTCGCGATGAAGATACTGAAGGCCCACTGGATCTCCGCCAGGCTCCACCCCCGTGTCACATGCATCGGATCGACAAACAGCGTCCAGGCGTATTGCAGGTTGGCGATCAGGGCCATGCAAAGCACGCCCAACCATAGTTGCACCCAACGTCCCGCCAGATTGGGTGCTACAGACTGATTATTAGACACGCACGTCCTCCCTGATACCAATTCGGCATTCGTTGCCTCGCTTGAGCGTTTAGCCCGGTTGACCCGGTTGTAGTGACCCAACCGATTAGCCGGTTTGTATCAGTGTCGAAAGCGATAAACCGCGCCGTCAGGATAACAGGCCCTATTCCACCATGATCGATGCCAACGGGAGGCCGTTTCGCAGCGGTGCCATTCGGGATCGTCGGCAGCGATCACGCCCTGGAATGCCGGTCATTGCCAACGTCGTGTCGTGAAAAACTGCGTCCGGCGGCGGCGGTTCGCGCGGTGCGGACGGATTTCGACCGTGTCGGTTTGCCTGACAATAATACCTCCCCGGAAGAATGATCGGGTCCGCCCCTTATCGCCTCCATCCCCGTAACGATCCCTTCCTTGCAATTTGACGATGGCGATATACGTCGAGCCACGCTATCAGTCCGCGAAATCACGGTAGAGGAGAAGCCGATGCGTCGTCTAATGAGTGCCGTTGCCGCACTAACCATGCTGTCCGCCCAACCGGTGTTGGCGGACCGCCAATGCACGTCGGTCGCGGAGCAATCCGCGTTCGAGGTCCAGGCGCTGCGTAGCGCGTTGATGGTGGTCGCGACGGGATGCCACGACGATGAGCGGTACAATGCCTTCATCCGTCGCTTCCAGGGCGACCTACAGGCCAACGAGCGCACGATCAACGCCTACTTCCAGCATCGCTACGGCCGGGCGGGACAGACCCAACACGACCGATTCGTGACCGACCTGGCGAACGCGATTTCCCACCAGGGTAGCGATATCGGAGGCGATTTCTGCCCACGTAATGGGATAATCTTTAACGAAGTCCTGGCGCTAACCTCAGTGTCGGACCTTCCGGATTTCGCGGCCGGCAAGAATCTGGTGCCGGCGTCGGTCGAGATCTGCACGCCGATGCCGTCCGGTGCGGCAACGGCCCATAAGGCAGCCGCGATCGCTTCCAAAAAGAAATAGGCGACCCCAAACAATAAGCGAATCGCCTGTCAGGCCCCTCATTCCATCATGGCTCGGCTTGTCCGGGCCATGACGATGGGGAACTGCGCATCCGATGCGTTAAAATTTGAGTGGCGCCTTACGGCTGTGGGGCTCGTCCGGACAAGGACGGGCCTCAAACTATTGTCCGCGCGATGGGTGTCTTGATCCAAACACGCAGCCGCCACGACGGGCGATCAAACCCGCCGGCCCGGCATTTGTCGAATCTTTCGCCCCGCAGTTTCAGCCGCTCCGCAACCTGGACAGAATTTCACCCGCCGCCGAGACAAAAAAGGGCGGGGAATTCCCCGCCCTTCAAATCCCGTCCGTTTAAGAGGCCGGTTAGTTGTTGTTCCGATTGCCCAGAAGCTGCAGCAGCATCATGAACAGGTTGATGAAGTTCAGGTACAGGCTCAACGCGTCGTAAACGCTGCGCTTGGCTGCACCCTCGGTACCCTCGGCATAGGCGAATTGCAGGTAACTGCTCTTGATCCGCTGCGTGTCGTAGGCGGTCAGGCCGGTGAACACGATCACACCGACGATGCTAAGGCCGAACTGCAACGCGCTGCTCTGGAAAAACAGGTTCGCCAGACTGGCGATGATGATCCCAAACAGGCCCATCATCATGAAACTACCCATGCGGGTCAGGTCGGCTTTCGTCGTGTAGCCATACAGGCTGGTCGCGGCGAAGGTGGCGGAGGTGATGAAGAACACCCGCACGATCGACTCGCTGGTGTAAACCAGGAAGATGCTGACCAGACTGGCGCCCATCGCGCCACAAAACAGCCAGAACAGGGACTGCGCGGCGGATGTCGATAGCTTGTTCACGCCCAGCGACAGCACCAGCACAAAGGCCAGCGGTGCGAACATCGCGATCATCGCAAGGCCGGTCGCCTGATGCTGGAAGCCGAACGGAGTCTGCACCAGCGGATAGAAGGCGTTGATCAGGCTGGTGTTGGCAATCGCATAAGCGACCGCGCCGGTCACCATCAGGCCGGACGCCATCCAGTTGTAAACCCGTAGCATGTAAGCCCGTAGCCCGGCGTCGAAGACAGCCGTGGTAGCGGCGGATGCCTGTGGATAGGCCCCGAATTGCGGACTGAAAGCCATGGTTCCTTGTTTCCTTTCGAGCGTAAGCCCGTGATGTTTATACCAGATCGAGCCCCCCTAATCCAGAGTAGGAAGGAAACCCAACCGGGCTGGTTCGTGTTTGGTCCGGCAGCGGGGCCGGACGGAGACCGATAGATGCGCTACTCGCTCCTCAAAAGCAGCGCCGGCCTGGCCCGCAAAGCCGCTGCTGTGCCAGCATAACCGAACACCAGCATAAGTGCGAGTGCTCCCGCAAGAGTGTAGATAAGTGTGAGGGGTAGGAAAATCCAGTTGGTGTGCATGATGTAATGTGCCACGCCAAAGCTGGCAGCCGATCCGACGGCGGCTGCGATCACGCCGGCGACAAGGCCGAGCAGACCGAATTCGGTCAGCCATGCGGCACGGATTTGGATGCGGGTTGCGCCGAGGGTTTTCAGGATCACCGCTTCCCGGACCCTGCGCCGTTGGCCGGCGGCCACCGCACCGGCCAATACGAAAGTGCCGGAGAGCAGCGTCAGAGCGCCGGTTGCCGTTAGCGCGGCGGCCACTTGATTGAGCAAATTGGCAATGGCGGACAACACGTCCTCCACCCGGATACCGGTGACGTTGGGCAGCGCATCGGTGACCGCGCGCAGTAAGGCCCCCTGCCCCGCGCCGGCGATCCGGACCGTCGCGATATGGGTGTGCGGCGCATGTGCCAAAACGCCAGGACTGGCAACCATGAAGAAATTGATCGACAGCGACTGCCACGCGATATTCCGAAAATTGGCGATCGTCAGGTCGATGTCGCGACCAAGCACGTTAACCCGGATGATATCGCCTATATCGACGTGCCAGCCCCGGGCCAGGGCTGCGTCGAACGAAACCAGCGGAGGGCCATCGTAATCGGGCGGCCACCATTTGCCGGTGACGAGGCGGGTGCCCTCGGGCGGTGTCGCGGCATAGGTCAGGCCCCGGTCACCTTTCAAAGCCCAGGCGGTTTCCGGTGTCGTCACGGCCTGATCGACGGGAACGCCCTTAACGGCGACGATACGCACTCTTAACGACGGCACCTGATGCAGGTCCTGGACGCCGGGCTGCGCGCGGACGACAGATTCGAATTTCGGCAACTGGTCGTTCTGGATGTCGATAAAAAAGAAGCTGGGGGCGTTGCGCGGTAATTGCTCCTGAATCTGGTGCTGCATATTGCCCTGGATCAGCGTCACCGCCGCCAAGGTCGAAAGCCCCAGTCCGGCCGACAGCAACAGCAACGGCGTGGAGGTTCCGGGACGATACAGATTCCCAATTCCAAGGCGGACCGACGGAAACCGCGATGCGGGGGCCAAACGGGCGAGGCGCATCACCAGCGATCCGCCCGCGCGAAACAGCGCCAGGGTCATGCCGGCGGCGACACAGAAATACAAAGCAAAAGCGCGGTCGCTCGCCGTCGCCACGGTCAGGCCGATCAAAACAAGCGCCAGCGCCACATTCACCACGATCGGTCTGGCGGACGGTCGCGTCGCCTCCGGCACCAGCCCATCGCGGAACAGCGCCCCCCCGGGTATCCTTGCCGCTCGGCCCAACGGCCATAAGGCGAAGCACAGGGCGATCAGCAACCCGTAGGTCGCGGCCAGCAACAGCGGCCCCGGGTAAAGCCCGAGGACGGGGGGAACCGGTAATATCCCGGCCAGGAACCGGGCGCCCACCAATGGAACGATCGCACCCGCTGCAACGCCCAAAGCGATACCCCCCGCCGCCAGCGCCAGGACCTGGATCAGGCAAACGGCGAACACCAGCCGCGCGGACGCACCGAGGCAGCGCAGGATGGCGATCGTCCTGGCGCGTGCGTCGAGCCATGCCCGGACTCCGTTGGCCACGCCGATGCCGCCGACCAGCAACGCAGTCAGGCCGGCCAAAGTCAGGAATGTCCCGGTCTGGTCGATGAAGCGGTTAACACCCGGCGCGGCCTCGGACGAGTCGCGAATGCGCCAGCCCTGGTTGGGAAAAGCCGCCCGAATGTCTCGGGCGGTCGTTCCCGGGTCCGGGACGGTTAGGCGGATGGCATAGCGGACCATGGCGCCGGGGGAAATCAACCCCGTGGAGGGCAACGCCTCGGCTGAGATCAGCACGCGGGGTCCGAGGATAGACGCGGTGGCGACGCGATCCGGTTCATGCGTCAGTGCGCCGCCGATGCGGAAGGTCGCTGTTCCCAGGCGGGCTTTGTCGCCAGGATGCAGGCCCAGGCGGTCAAGCACCACCTGTTCGGCCAGCAACCCATACTCGCCGTCGTGTTGGCGGAGCGCGTCGGTGAGGCTTTGAGACGGCTCAATGATCGCTTCGCCCACCAGCGGCCATTGGGCATCGACCGCTTTCAGTTCTACCAACTGCCGCTCACCCGACTGGGCAACCAGCATGGAGCGCATCTGAGCAATTTCAGAAAGGGCGGCGCCGCGTTTATGCAGCCAGTCGCGCAGTTCAGCGGGGAGTGGCCGAGAGCCGCCATCGACATCCAGATCGCCACCCAGCAGCGCTCGGCCATTGGCGGCGAGGCCCGCATTCACCGCGGACCGCAGTGTGCCGACAGCCGCGATGACGCCTACACCCAAGGCGAGGCATAGCAGGACGATCCACAGGCCTCGGACACCGCCGCGCAGTTCCCGCCGGGCGATGGTCAGGGCGAGGATCATGGTGTGGATTCGCCGCGTTGCCCGGTGGCTGGAACCGTCATCGTTGGGTTGTTGGTGCTGGCGCTTTTGGACCGGAAGGGCTGAACGCCGGCAAGGAAGCAAGGGATTAACACAGAGGACGCCGGGGCAGTGTGAGGCCGCCGAGGAGGCAAGATTGGCGCTTCGTGGAACTCCGTGTTCTCCGTGTTAAATCTTTCCTGTTCTGCCTGCTTCGCCGCAATCGGCAAAGCGCCCTGCTCGATGGCAACAGACCTCGGTGCGGACCAAGAGAAAGCGGACTGCATCAGACCTCCACGACCTCATCGACCCGCCCGTCCGACATATGCACCTGCCGATCGCATCGTGCCGCCAGATCGCGGTCATGCGTGATCAACAGCAACGTCGTGCCCATCCGTTGACGCAACGCGAACAGCAGGTCGATCACCGTCTCCCCCGTCGCGTGATCCAGATTTCCCGTCGGTTCATCGGCCAGCAGCAACGCCGGCTCTGGCGCGAAGGCGCGGGCCAGGGCGGTGCGTTGTTGCTCCCCACCCGACAGTTGACCGGGCAAATGCGTTAGGCGGTGGCTAAGCCCGACCGCGTCCAGGGCGACCCGGGCGCGGGCCTCAGCATCGCGAACGCCGGCTAATTCCAGAGGAATAGAAACGTTCTCCAGGGCGGTCATGGTCGGAATCAGGTGGAACGACTGGAAAACGATGCCGACCTTCTCGCGCCGCAATTTGGCGAGCGCATCCTCGTTCAACCCTGTAATCTCCTGCCCGTCCACCGCAACGCTACCCGATGTCGCCCGTTCCAGGCCCGCGAGGACCATCAACAGGCTGGTCTTGCCCGACCCGGATGGGCCAACGAGACCGACCGCCTCCCCCCTGCCGATGTCCAGATCGACCCCACGCAATATGTTGACCACTCCGGCAGCGGACGGCACGGTCAGATACAGATCCCTGATCCGCACGAGCGGCAGGATCGACTGTGTGATGAGCGGAGAGCGAGAAATGGCATCCATGAACCCTGTATATTGTGGTGTGCGACGTTCGCGTAAGGGCTGGCTTGCCATTGCAATGATGTTAGCCGTTACGGGGGTGACAATGACCGCCGCCCGGACCGCACCGCCCCGCCTTCTGGTGCTGGGGGATTCGCTGACCGCCGGCTACGGCCTGGCGCACGCCGATGGGTTCGAGGTCCAGTTGCAACGCGCCCTGGCCGGCGCGGGGCACGACGTTACCATCATCGACGGCGCTGTCTCCGGCGACACCACCGCCGGCGGACGTGCGAGGCTCGACTGGACGCTGGGTGACGAAGGAGCCGATGCCGCTCTGGTAGAACTGGGTGCCAACGACGGCCTGCGCGGCGTCGATCCGAAAGAAATGGAGGCAAACCTAACCGCCATCCTGGACACACTCGCGGCTCGGCACATCCCGGTTCTGCTCACGGGCATGTATGCACCGCCGAACCTGGGGCCGGATTACCAGGCCGCCTTCCGCGCGGTGTTCGACCGTCTCGGAAAACGCCCCGGCGTGTTGTACGATCCATTCTTTCTGGAGGGTGTGGCGATGCACCCCAACCTGATCCAGGCGGATGGTTTGCATCCGAATGTGGAGGGAGTGAAGGCCGGGGTTGCGCGACTCCTGCCCTTGGTGAAACAGTTGCTGACCACGACCCGCCCCGCATGAGGTGACAGCATGAGGCTATTTGCCGCCCTCGATCTGCCTTGGACGCTGCGGGATCGACTGTCGGCACTGGCCAGCGCCGGTCTGCCCGGGGCGCGCTGGGTTCCACCGGAAAACTACCACATGACACTGCGGTTCATCGGCGAAACACCCGGACATCGCGCCGAGGATATCGACATCGCATTGATGGGCCTGCGCGCGAAGAAATTCTCAATGACGCTGGCGGGAGTTGGCACGTTTGCCAAAGCTGGCCGCAGCACGGCGGTTTGGCTGGGCGTGGAGCGCAACCCGCAGCTCAACCACCTGCAGAATAAAATAGAAACGGCGCTGCAACGCTGCGGCGTACCACCCGAACGGCGCCGTTTCCAGCCGCACGTCACGTTGGCAAGGTTGGACAATGTGCCGGAGGGAAAGCTGGCGGCGTTCGTGCAAACCCACAACCTGTTTCGCGCTGACCCGATGCCGGTAGAGCACTTCACGCTGTTCAGCTCGCAGTTGGGGAAAGAGGCTTCTGTCTATACGCCGGAGGTGGAATACGAGTTGGGGTAGCCAGCTAGTCATTCGATAATTTTGTCGAGTACTCCTCTGACAGCAATCCGCCCTCCCACCGAGCCGAACACGTCAAATCAGCCCGCGCCTCACGGCTGCTTCGACGGTGACACCGTCCGCACCACCCAAATTACCACCCGCCGATTCACGCGGCAATAGATCGCTTTGCTGGCCGCACTTGCAGAAAGGCATAGGCACGCGGGGTTTCGGCCCTGCCGTTCACGCGAGCAATCCAGCATGAAACCTGGCGGCAGGTTAACCAACCGCGGAGGGTTTCTGCCTGTAATCGGTTGACGTGTCCTATCACATGCCCATTCGCCGTCACCTTGACGGCCCGGGCATCCCGCAGATTCGCGCATTCCGCCTCCAATTCCAGCATATCTCCTTCAGCAACTCGTTCGTCTTTCGCGCTGTAGTAACGGAAACCCGCGACCTCGAAAATCAAATCGACACAATTAGCCGAAGGGTCCAATGGGTCCACCAGAGAGAACCCATCGCTGGGAAGCCGCGCCTCGGTCACGGCAAGCAAGGCAAGAGGAGATAACTTTGTCGTTTGCTGAATACGGTAATGCTCAAGGTAGCGTGAGAAATCCGACCGGGTCGCGAGTGGCACACGTCTGAGAAATGCCTCCAAAACATGCTCTCGAAAGCCCCCGTCGGGGCGCTTTTTCAAGTCGAAGGCAGGATATCCCGAATACCCCGCCAAACGCAGGCATTCCGGCGAACGCCCAAGATTCAGATCGGCGAAGTCCTCACCGTTCAGGTAATCGAACATAGGTTCGCCGCCCACCTTACCTAGACGTCCAACCGCCCAGCGCAAACGATCCGGCACAGATGGCGGAGCCTGCCACACCAGAATCAGTTCCCTCGGTTCGGACGGGTACTCTATCCAGTTTACCATGCTCATGCTCCCAGAGCAGCGGCCAAAGCGTCTCGGCGGGCACGCAATTGAGCAGCAACAAAATGCCCGCGCGCCGGAGTAAACGGCAACGGGTAAGCGAAGCTACAGCACCAATCGACGAGTCGGCCGATGCGAATATCCGTTAACGCGAGAGCATCGTCCATCGGATTGCTCCGATCAAGATACCGGTCTCGAAAGAGCCGGCATAGACGGGCATGCTGCGCCCCCTCGCCGTCCCCGGCCACCCAGCCGAAGTGGTGAGAGCCTTTCGCGATTAAGTTTCGCAGACGAGCCGGTTGCATGAAAGAGCCGAGATCGCTTTCACGAACGATGTAACCTAAGCTTGTGCCGTTGTCGAAGGCCGGCGCCAAGGTATGACGTCGGCTGGACAACCCCGGTTCGAACAGAAACCCCCAATTCTCCGTATGCCGGTCCACGTTTCCGATCACAGCGTCAAAGGCCAGAGTACGCGCCCACCAAGACCTCCACTCCGGCGTTAGATGTAGCCGGCACAGAGTGATGTTGTCCTTTAGGCTGCCGCGCTTATAGTCGATTGGAAACTGTAATCCCTGTAGCCGCTCTATTGCATGTACGAATCTTATTGCAGGCTCAAGGGCGTATCCGTAAAAAAATTCCACCAGAACTCCGGGGCTGCCGTTTCCCGGTCCTTGCGCCAGAAATGCAGGAGGCACGGGAAGTCTGAGGTCGCGGGACAACTCATAGGCAATAACCTCACTCCATATCTGCATGGCCCGAGGCCCAGCGGGCTCCTTGAACAAATACCGATGGCCGCCGATCAGAAACTGGTATGGAGGAGGATTCGGACAGATCAATATTCGCTTCGGTTTCGCACCCTGAGGACCGTATGGGAATTCCTCATCAAGCTGCACCCTTCGAGAGACACGATTTGCGTCGGGTGCTGTTCGATCTGTGGCGACACGGGCATATGGCCACATAGCATGTCACCGGCGGCCGATCTGCCATAAAAATTCGCCCACAAAGGGTCGTGCGACCGCGTGCGCCGGGTGCGATCGTCTCCGGTCTCATCGATCCGGCTGGCACTCGCCCCCAACCTTGTGCAACATCCCCACAAGGAGAAACCTGCAATGAAAATCACCGGCGTCGAGACGTATTGGACCCAAACCCCATTCGACATGGGCGGCAAACCCAAGGTCATGGGTGGCCTCAACTGGCAGACCATGAACACGGTCTGGCTGCGTATCCGCACCGATGCCGGGATCGACGGCTGGGGGGAAGCGTTCGGGCATGGCACCGCCGCCGGCACGTTGACCGTTCTGGACACCCAACTGGCACCGATGGTCCTTGGCCAGGATGCGCGCGATATCAGCGGGTTGCGGCAGAGCCTGGCGAAACATTTTCACATCTACGGCCGCAACGGACCGCACGTTTTCGCGCTGTCCGCGCTCGACATCGCGTTGTGGGACATCGCCGGCAAGGTCGCGGGACAGCCACTCTGGCGTCTGTTGGGAGGCTCCCCCACCGAAACCATGACCAGCTACGCCAGCCTGCTGCGCTACGGCGAGGCCCCGCAGGTCGCCGCCGCCTGCGAACGCGCTGCCGCCCGAGGCTACCGCGACGTGAAACTGCACGAGATCACCACGCCTGAAATCGCCGCCGCCAGGAATGCGCTTGGCGACGACGCGAGGCTGATGGCCGATGTGAATTGCCCCTGGACCGTCTGGCAGGCCCTGGACATGGCAAGAGAACTGGAAAACCTCGACCTCACCTGGCTGGAGGAACCCGTCTGGCCGCCCGGCGATCATCAAGGTCTCGCCCGGGTCCGCATGGAAGGCGGCATCCCCATTGCCGCCGGAGAAAACGCCGCCGGCCTGCACGACTTCCGCGCGGCGTTTGAGGCCGGGGCGCAGGATATTGCTCAACCCAGTGTCATCAAGATCGGCGGTCCCTCGGCGATGGTGGAGATTGCCGCGCTGGCGAAGGCATTCGGCGTCCGGCTGGTGCCGCACAACGCGTATTTCGGAGCCGGCTATCTGGCGTCGCTGCACTGCAACGCCGCACTTGCGCCGGATGCGCCGTTCGAGCGGCTGTTCGTCGATCTGGAAGCCAGCCCGTACGGCGAACTGGTGGAGGCGAAGAACGGCCGGGTGACGGTGCCGAACGGCCCCGGCCTCGGGTGCGACCCGGATATGGCGGTGCTGAAGCGCTATCTGGCGCGGGAGCCAACGATCCACACCGCGTAGTCTCGGAGATCAAGCCGGACACAGCGGTTTTAGGAGACCGCTGTGCGGCGCGGGCCGTCCAATGCGACGTGGTGTGCGATGTAGCCCGAACGGCTTTCACCGGCTGACCTCGCCAGGGCATCGAGACGGAGGAGTACGCGGCGCGTTAGCGTGATGTTCACCCGTTCAATAGTGTCGTCCAGAAGCCCGGCGTCCACCGAGATGATCCCGAATATCCAGCCGGCGTAATCGGAATTGCTTCGGATTGCGTCCAAACTGGACGGTGGCGAAACTGCCTCACCGGCATCAAGAGTCGCGTCGCTCCTTGCGGCCGCGTGCGGCATCTTTTCGAATTTGCGCGACGGCACAGGCGGAAGCTGGAGTTGGGAAAAACGTGCGCCACGTCACTCTTGCGGGTCGTTCGCCTCCAGCGTCCGCAACGCCGCCAAACAGGCACGTTTCAACGGCGGCAGATCTTGCTCCAACAGCAGCCAGATACGAACCACGTCAATCCTGTCGTATTCATGCCGCAACCGATTGCCAAGACCTCGGATTTCCCGCCAGGAAATGTCCGGACAAAGCGCAACAGCCACATCGCCCAGTTTCACAGCGGCTTCGCTGATGATCAGTAAACTGTATTTGACCGCGAGTTCAGTCTGTTCGTTCGCGGCAAAACCTTGAAGCTGCATCCCTGTGGTGAATCTCTCGATACGGCCAATATTCGTAACGATATCACCGAATCGTTGGATCGGGTCTCTAGAAGGCACGCACGGCCTCGCGGCTGACGCTTTGTTGCGCTCGCGGCCGAAGGGTGCCTTCCTCAATTAGGTCCACCTTCTGCCCAAGAAGGTCAGCGAGACGGTTTTCGATCCCGATGACATCAAGCAGGGACAGCGCATGCGTGTCGTCGAACGCCGCAAGCAGGTCGATGTCCGACCCTGGGCCGGCCTGATCGCGAGCAACCGAGCCGAAAAGCGCCAGGCGAACAATGCCGGCGGATTTCAATTCGGGCTCGTGCGCCCGCAGTGTTGCAAGAACCTCGTCGCGTTTCATGGCACGGACCTTAGTACAGACCTCGGCTCACCGGCAAGGACTGTGTGCATCCCGGACAGAGGCCCTCTCGGAGCTAGGACGTATACCGTCCATCTCCGAGAGGGCCGCTATTCGGGGGTAGCCACCACACCACGCCGGCACGTTTTCCAGGCGACAATGCTCGCAGGATTGCCAGCTTCACATAGTCGCCTATAGCGCCGACATATCGGTCTTGCATCAGCGCGGCGCCAATGCCGGTTCCGGACGTCCGATCACAGGCAGCCACCTAAGCAGTCCGGTCGGTCGCCGATCCCAACGCCGCCTGCGCCGCCGCCAGTCTGGCCACCGGCACGCGGAACGGGCTGCACGACACGTAATCCAGCCCGATCTTCTCGCAGAACGCGATCGAGGCCGGGTCGCCGCCGTGCTCGCCGCATATCCCCAGCTTCAGGTCCGGCTTCGTCTTGCGGCCTTTTTCCACCCCGATGCGGACCATTTCGCCAACGCCTTCGATGTCGATGGACACGAACGGGTCTTTCACCAGGATACCCGCCTCCACATACGCCGGCAGGAACTTCCCGGCATCGTCGCGCGACAGGCCGAACACCGTCTGAGTCAAATCGTTGGTGCCGAAGCTGAAGAAATCGGCGGATTCCGCGATTTGGTCGGCCAGCATCGCGGCACGCGGCAATTCGATCATCGTGCCGACGCTGTAATCGATCGTCGTCCCGGTTTCGGCGAACACCTCGGCGGCGATCTTATCCACCTGCGCTCGGGTGATATCGAGTTCCTTCTTCATCCCCACCAGCGGGATCATGATCTCCGGATGCGGCGCCTTGCCGGTTTCCTTGGCGACCGCGATGGCGCCCTCGAAGATCGCCCGAGCCTGCATCTCGTAAATCTCGGGATACGCGATGCCCAGGCGGCAGCCGCGATGGCCTAGCATGGGGTTGGCTTCTTTTAATTCCTCGGCGCGTTGGCGGATAATGGCGACATCCGTGCCCAGACTGTCCGCAACGTCCTGCATTTCCTGATCCGCATGCGGCAGGAACTCATGCAACGGCGGATCGAGCAGCCGGATCGTCACCGGCAGCCCCGCCATGATGGTGAATAACTGCCTGAAATCCTCCCGCTGAAACGGCAGCAACCTGGCAAGCGCCGTGCGCCGGCCGGTGTCGGTGTTGGAGATGATCATCTGACGGATCGCCAGAATACGCTCCGGGTCGAAGAACATGTGTTCGGTGCGGCACAGCCCGATGCCCTCGGCGCCGAACTTGAGCGCGGTTTCGGCGTCCATCGGGGTTTCCGCGTTGGCGCGCACACCCATGCGGCGGTGCTTGTCGGCCCATTCCATCAGGATGCCGAAATCGCCGGACATCGCGGGTTCGATCATCGCGACCGGTCCGACGAAAACCTCACCCGTTGCGCCGTCCAGCGTGATGACCTCACCCGCGCGAATGAACTTGCCGCCAGCCGCGAGTATCTGGGAGTTGTAATCGACGCTGATGCCACCGGCACCGGCGACGCACGGCCGGCCCATGCCACGGGCAACCACGGCGGCGTGGCTGGTCATGCCACCGCGTGTGGTCAGAATGCCTTTCGCGGCGTGCATGCCGTGAATGTCTTCGGGGCTGGTCTCGATGCGCACCAGAATGACAGATTCGCCCTTGGCGGCGCGGGATTCGGCCTCATCGGCGTTGAACACCACTGTGCCGCAGGCCGCACCGGGGCTGGCGGGAAGACCTTTACCGAGAAGCGTGCGGGGCGCTTTCGGGTCCAGCATCGGGTGCAGAAGTTGATCCAGCGACGACGGATTGACCCGCATCACAGCCTCGGCTTCGTCGATCAGGCCTTCATTCGCCATTTCGACCGCCATGCGCAGTGCCGCGGCGGCGGTTCGCTTGCCGTTGCGGGTTTGCAGCATGTACAGCTTGTGCTGCTGCACGGTGAACTCGATATCCTGCATATCCTTGTAGTGCTTCTCAAGCGTCGAGCGCACTGCCATCAGCTCCGCATAGGCATTAGGCATCGCCTGTTCCAGCGGGATTTCTCCCGGCTTGGCGACCGACGCCGACAGCGGCTGCGGCGTGCGAATGCCGGCGACGACGTCCTCGCCCTGCGCGTTCACCAGATACTCGCCGTAGAACATATTCTCGCCGGTGGACGGGTCGCGGGTGAAGCAGACGCCGGTGGCGCAGTCGTTGCCCATATTGCCGAATACCATCGCCTGCACGCTGACAGCGGTGCCCCAGGCGGCGGGGATGTCGTGCAACCGGCGATAGGTGATGGCGCGTGGGTTCATCCACGATCCGAACACGGCGCCAACCGCACCCCAAAGCTGAACGTGCGGGTCTTGCGGGAACGGCTTGCCCGTCTCCTGCTGCACGAGATCTTTGTAGCCTTCGACCACATCGCGCCAATGCTGCGCGGTCAACGCGGTGTCCTCGATCACATCGGCTTCCATCTTGGCGTGCTCGATGATCTCCTCGAACCGGTGGTGATCCACTCCAAGGACCACCGAGCCATACATCTGGATAAAGCGGCGATAGGAATCGAAGGCAAAGCGCGGGTCGTTGGAAACCTTGGCCAACCCCTCCACCGTCACGTCGTTCAGCCCGAGGTTCAGGACGGTGTCCATCATCCCCGGCATCGACACCCGAGCGCCGGAGCGAACCGAGACCAGCAGCGGATGATCGTGGTCGCCAAAGTTCAGGCCGACGGCTTGCTCGATCGCCGCCAGGGCCGCATCGACCTGAGCCTTGAGATCGTCCGGATACTTGCGGTCATTGTCGTAGAAGGCCGTGCAGACATCGGCGGTGATCGTAAAACCGGGAGGGACCGGCAGACCGATCGACGACATTTCCGCCAGATTCGCCCCCTTCCCCCCCAACAAATTGCGCATATCCGCTCGGCCTTCGTTGTGGCCGGCGCCGAAATTGTAAACCCACTTGGTCATGTCGGACCTCATCCTAGCCTTCGATTCGGGAGAAATCGGCGATCTGATCCATGATGGACCGGACCTGATTGAGCAAACGCAAACGATTGCGGCGTAATTCTGGTTCGGGGGCGTTCACGGTGACTTTTTCGAAGAACGCATCCA
>JANXLQ010000413.1 GCA_025355085.1 Rhodopila sp. | reverse complement strand
ACCAGTTCCTCTCCCCCGTCTCCAACCGCCGCAACGACGAGTATGGTGGCTCCGACACCAACCGCATGCGCTTCGCCCTGGAGGTCGCGGAGGCCGTCCGGGCGAACTGGCCGGCTGAAAAACCCCTGTTCATGCGCCTGTCCTGCGAAGACGACGCCGGGTGGGGTCCGGAACAAAGCGTTGCGTTGTCCCGCGAACTGAAGCTGAAGGGTGTCGATGTCATCGATTGCAGCGGCGGCGGCATGCTGGAACGCTCTCCCATGGATAGCGTCCGCGCGAAGTATTACGGCTATCAGGTGCCTTACGCAGAAAAAATCCGTGCGGAGGCCGACATCATGACGATGGCCGTCGGTCACATCGTGCATGCCGACCAGGCCGAGGCGATCCTGCAGGAGGGCAAAGCCGACCTGATCGCCCTGGCGCGGGAACTGCTTTACAGCCCTAACTGGGCGCTGGACGCGGCGCAGAAACTCCGGGCCGACCCAGATTTTGTCAGCGTACCCCCGGCGATGGGGTGGTGGCTGGGCAAGCGCGCCAAGTCCGCGTTTGAAGGCGTGCCGTCCACCTATCAGCGCGGTGTCATGGCGACGGTAGAATAGAGTTGATGTCACAATAGAAATAAACAAACGGCGGATTCAAGTTCCGGGACGAACACCACCAGATGGCGACTTCTGCGCGCCGGCCAATCCGGCGAGTAGGTTCGTGAATTGCTCCCTCGGCGTCGCACAGTCCAGTGTCTTGCGCGGCCTGGCGTTCAGGCTGTCGGCGACGGCATCGAGGTCGGCCTGATCGAACTCCGACAGGGGCGTCCCTTTCGGGAAGTACTGACGCAACAGGCCGTTCGTGTTCTCGTTGGCACCCCGCTCCGTTGGCGTTGGGGGCGGCGCATGTCTTTGCGCACCCGGTTGTTGCTGTTGGTTGTCGCCAGCGTCGTGCCGCTGGTCTGCTACGGCGTGTTCCGCGAATACCTGGATTACACCGCCGAACGTAAAGCGGCGTTCCGGCGGTCGCGGTGTACACCCATATCGCGCCGTTCAATTGGGCCGTTATTGTCGGATCGCCCGAAGAGGCGATCTTCGCGCCGATGCGGAATGCAATTATCTCGGCCACATTGATCGGACTCACCGCGTTCACCGCCGGACTCTTGCTCGCGATGGTGCTGGCCAGGGGCATTACCCGCCCGATCGAGCAGCTTCGGTGGCTCGCCCAGCATGACGTTTGGATCCAGCCGGGACGCGCACTAACCGGGCTTCCGGAAGCCGACATCGTCGCGCGGGCACTTGTCGCGGCGGCGGCCGAACGACAAGAAGCCGCCAAGGAACTGGCAGAAAGCGAATCGCGTTTTCGCGCGGTGTTTGAGAGATCGCCAAGCGGAACAATATTGCTCGATCCGATACGCTGCAGGTGATCGACAGCAACGCTGCCGCTGCGTCCTATGTCGGCCTCAACGCGGAGGAGTTCCGGGGGCGCCCGATCACCGATTTCGCACTCGAATCCAGCCCCGGCCGGATCCGCGATATCTGCCGTTCTGTGGTGAATGGCCACAGCTCCAGCTACGAAACCCGCATCAAGGGCCGGGTCGGGGTGCGGAACCTGCTGGTAGCGGTGGCGCCTGTTCAGGTGTCCGGCCGCACGTTGGTACTGATCAATCAGATCGACGTCACCGACCTGCGGCAAGCCCGGGCCGGTCTGCGCGTCAACGAAGAGCGTCTGGAGCTTGCTCGGGAAGGCGCCAATCTTGGTATCTGGGACTGGGATGTCGTCAACGATGTCCTAACCTGGAGTGAGCATCAGTGGCAATTGCACGGATTGGAGCCGCGTCCCGGCGGACCAGGTCCGGACGTTTGGCAGCATGCTGTGCATCCGGCGGACCTGGCGCGAACCCTGGCGGAACTAAAGGCTTCGTTGAAGTCGTCCGATCAACCCTATTCGAGCGAATACAGTGTCATTATGCCGGATGGGTCGATCCGGCGGCTTTTTGGACGCGGCCAGACCATCCGGGATGCCAATGGCCGAGCGATTCGGATGGTCGGCATCAATATGGATGTGACGGCGCGATACGGAGCTGAAATGGCGCGTGACCGGCTGATTTGGATGCTGGAAACCGAACGTAACCGGTTGATTGAGATTCTGGAAGCTCTGCCGGTCGCGGTGGGCATCGTAGATGCCTCCGGGCGTATTATACTTGGTAACGCTGCGATGAAGAAGCTTCACGGACCGGTCATCCAGTCAATGATCGCAACACCGCGGGGCGAATGGATCGGTTACGGTGCTGACGGCGGTCGTGTCGCGCCAGAGGATTACCCGATGCGGCGGGCGCTGCGGTTAGGCGAAACCACTCTGCCCGGGATCGATTTTCTGCTTCGGGCCGAAGGCGGCACAGAGACATGGTATCGCGTGGCAAGCCGTCCGCTGCGGTGGAAGGATGGTATGGTGCAGGAAGAAGTGGCGGCCAGAGAAGCTGCTCAACAACGGGCTGCCCACGCGGAAAGGATGCAGGCACTCGGTCAGATCGCCGGCGGTATCGCCCATGACTTCAACAACGTGCTGCAAGCGGTTTCAGGCGGCGCGGCACTGATCGAAAATCGCCCGCTGGACGTCGAACGCGTCCTGCGCAACGCGCGCATGGTCATAGATGCCGCCAAAAGAGGGGCCGCGATCACCAGCCGGTTGCTGGCGTTTTCGCGTCGAGGCGATCTGCGCGCGGAGAATGTCGATGCTGCCGCGCTGCTGGCCGATATGGCGGATGTATTGAGTCACACTTTGGGCGGGTCGGTCGTTTGTGCCCTGGATGTTGCGCTGGGACTGCCCCCTTTGTTCGCCGATCGCGGGCAGTTGGAAACGGTGCTGGTTAACCTTGCAACAAACGCGCGTGACGCGATGCCGTTGGGCGGGACACTGACGTTCGCCGCACGGGCCGAAAATGTGGCTTTCGGCACACTTCATCTTGCCGGCCTAAGGCCGGGGCATTATGTCCGCATCGTGGTCAGCGACACCGGCAGCGGCATGGACCAAACCGTGCTGTCGCGGGTCACCGAACCGTTCTTCACGACAAAAGAGCCGGGAAAAGGGACGGGTCTCGGCCTTGCAATGGCAAAGGGGTTTGTGGAACAAAGCGGCGGCACTCTGTCCATCGATAGCGTGGTCGGAAGCGGCACGCGGATCTATCTTTGGTTGCCCTGCGCGACCGGCGTTCCCGGGGTAATGGTAGAGCAGGCCGTCTTCACCGGAAGCACGGACCCTGACAAAGAGTGCGTGCTTCTGGTCGATGACGATCCAATCGTCCGCGAAATCCTGATGCTGTCGCTGGATGATGCCGGCTATACGGTATTGGCGGCTGACAGCGGCTCCGCCGCGCTGTCGATGCTGGAATCGGCAGCGCGGGTGGATGTGCTGGTGTCCGATTTGACGATGCCGGAAATGGACGGGCTTGCTCTGATCAGGGCTGTGCAGGAAAGGCACCCCAACATGCCTGCGATCCTGCTGACCGGATATGCCGGCGACGGCGCCACGTTGGCAGTGGGTGGGGCGATTAGTGGTACGTTCTCATTGCTGCGTAAGCCGGTGTCGGGCACCCAGCTAGTGGACCGGATCAAGGTGCTGATGGAATCGCGGAAAGCCGCCAGCCGAACCTGATACCACCGGCCCAATGTTCTGACCGTTCGGTCCCTTCTCGTCATGGCAGGCGAAGACTTGCCATCCAAGGCTTTGTCCGAACCAGCATCGCGAGGCGTGGATGGTGCGCCTATGCCCACCATGAGGGACCGTTACTTCCAGCAGGTCCTTTTTCTTAGTGTCCGTCCGGAAACATCCAATTGATAACAAAGGAAAATTTCTTCACTTCGGTCGTAAAATCCGGCATTCCTCTCACAAAAATCGGATTTTTGGCGATGGTGCCAACCGTAAGCGATTGAAATCTTCATATTTTTTTTCAGACGGACACTTATTTTCCGCCAGTTTTTTCTTGGGCGTGAGAACGGTTCAATTGGTTGGTCTGGTGCTAAACGCGGCTCGGCCTGGTCAAGCGTGACGCCTCCAGGCTGGGGGTTATTTACAAAACTCCGGAAATTATATCGTCGGACACCACATATAGCGTTTTAATTATGCATTTATGGCATATTTTGTGTTATCTCTAGTTTATTTTCCTGTTCTGCAAGTGGCGCCTAGTAGAGAGCAATTTTACAGGAGTTCTCATTTTTGGCAAAGCGGCGAGGGTGTCTCCAGTCGTCATAGTGCGCGCAGCCGCACCATCCACGTCTTTTGGCGTCTCGGACCAGTAAAGACATGGATGGTGCAGCTTCGGGCACCATGACGAGGAGGGTAATCGCGGCACCTACACCAAAATAAGAACTGCCGGCAATTTTAACAACTGCTTGACAGCGTTTAGTAATTATTCTGGTATATGTTTATAAATTTACAACCTGTGGAAGTACCCTCGAATGCCGACGAGGCAGCGCCTATTAGTCGTCGATGACCAACGTCTGGACCGGGCCATCGCCGGTCATGCTGCGACGCGGCTCGGTTTCCAGGTCACCAACGCCGGCAACATCGGCGAAACGCGGGAGCATCTGGAACGGGGCGACCGTTTTGATTTCGTGGTGCTCGACCTGTCCCTCGGAGCCGAGGACGGTCTTGAAGTGCTGCCGCTGATTGCTCGCTTCAATCCATCGGCCGTGCTGGTTCTGGCGTCAGGCTTCGATGGCCGTATCCTTGCCGCGAGCCAGCGGCTGGCATCCAGCCTTGGCCTGCTGGTAGCCGGCGTGTTGCGCAAGCCGATCTTGCCCACCGCGCTGCAGCGACTGCTTCGGGAAACCCCGCATATTCAGGTCACCGGCGGCGTGGCCGACCTGCCGATCCCACCCGAACAGATCCACGCCGCGATCGTCTCCGGCCAGATACAACCGCGGTTTCAAGCCAAAATATCGCTCACGACAGGCGTCGTGGTGGGGGCCGAGGCGCTGGCGCGCTGGGTTCGTGCGGACGGCATATCCATCCCGCCCAACACGTTCATTCCCATCGTCGAGCAAAGCGGGCTGGTTGGTGCGTTGACCGACTCGATTCTGGATCAGTCGCTGCTCGCCTGCTCCCGCTGGCGGCAAAAACGGCCGGATTGCAGCGTGGCGGTCAACATATCGCCGCTGCTGCTGAATGATCCGGGGTTGACCGATCGCATTGAACGGACGTTGCAAAAGCATCATGTGCCACCTGCCGCCCTGGTGCTGGAGATCACCGAAAGCAACGGCATCCCCGACACGCCTTGTGCGATGGAAATCCTGACCCGGCTGCGCATCCGCGGCGTTAACCTGTCGGTGGACGATTTTGGCACCGGCCATTCCACCCTGCTGTCACTGGTGCGGATGCCATTCAATGAGATAAAAATCGACCAGGCATTCGTGCGCGAAGCCGTTACCGACCGCGATTGCAAGACAGTCGTCCGAGCAAGCGCGTCCCTGGGGCGGGAACTTGGGCTTAACGTTGTCGCCGAGGGTGTGGAAACCGAGGCGACCGCCGCACTCGTGCAAGAGGCTGGATGCCATGTTGGCCAGGGATGGCTGTATGGACGGGCGGTGCCGGCAGATATTTTCCAGGCGTCGTTGGGTGACTTACCCGAATCGGCGGATACCGAAATCGCGGAACGGGCGATGTGACCAGGGGTTAGCATGCGCCTTCGCGTCCTGACGACCTTGCCGGTGGTGCTGCTGCTCTGGGTGGGCATCGGCGCCTATCTTTCGCAGAAACATTACGCCGGTCTTGAAGGCGCGGTGCAGGATTCGCGAAATCTGACACAGGCTTTCGAGGAAAACATCCGCCGCACAGTCGAATCGATCGACACCACGATCCGCACCGCGCGGGTGGCCCGGGCCCATGATCCAGACCACTTCGACCTGTTGGCATGGGAACGCGACAGCGGCCTGACCCGAGAGTTGACCTTACAACTGGCGCTGACCGATCGCGACGGCGTTATGGCCGCAAGCACCCTCGACAAGACGAACAGCAAGCGTGTCAACCTTTCCGACCGGGAACATTTTCGCGTGCCCCGCGACACCCAAGAGGATGATCTATTCATCAGCGACCCCGTCCTGGGCCGTGTCTCCGGCCGGTGGTCGGTGCAGTTCGTGCGCAAGTTGTTCGACGCGACGGGTAGATTCGATGGGGTCATCGTCGCCTCACTCGATCCCGCATTCCTGTCGCGCTTTTACGCGTCACTCGACGTCGGCCACGGCGCCCTGCTGCTGCTTGGTCGCAACGGCATCGTGCGTTCGGTTGCCCCTGAAGCCGTGGCAGGCCTGGGTGCCAATCTGGCCACAAGCCCGCTGATGGCAGAGGCAATGGTGGCGACGCATGGCACCCTGCGGATGATCGGTCCCGCGGATGGGGTAGCGCGGACCTTCAGTTGGCGGCGTATCGATCCGTACGGTCTGATCGTCGTCGTTGGCCTTTCCAGCGTCGATGCCCTGGCCGACTACCAGCGCCACAAGACCAGCAGCATCGGCATCGGTATCGGCCTGACCTTGCTGACATTGCTGGTCAGTGCCGTATTGGTGCGCCACAGACGTGATGTCATGCGATCGCGGGAGATGCTGAGGGCAGCAGTTGAAAACATCAACCAAGGCCTCTTAGTGGTCGATGCGCAGCGCCGCGTGGTGGTGCTGAACGCTCGCGCCGTCGAACTTCTGACGTTGCCGCCGCACCTCGCGTCCCCCGGGATGGGATTCGACGCATTGTTGAAATGGCAAATCCAGGCCGGCGAGTTTAGCGTACAAGAGGACGCACCGATGCGCGACCTGGTCCAGACCGGTGGCATAAAGCCCCATACCAGCGTCTATCACCGCAAAAGGCGTAACGGCACGGTCCTGGAAGTACACACCAAAATACTCGAAACTGGTCTGTCAATACGCACGTACACTGACATTACCGAGCAGGAGCAGACTGCTAACGTTCTTACCGATGCCCGCGATGCGGCCGAGGCCGCAACACGCGCGCGGTCGGACTTCCTGGCCGTCATGAGCCACGAAATCCGCACCCCGCTGAACGGCGTCATCGGAGTCGCCAGCCTGCTGGAAGATATGGACATGGGAACGGAGCAGCGTGACTACGTCCGGCTGATCCGCCAGTCGGGCGACCATCTGCTGGTGCTGATCAACGACATCCTGGATTTTTCCCGCCTGGAGGCCGCGCGCGTGCAGTTGGACTCGGTCGCTTTCGATCCAAAGGCGCTGATGCAAGACGTCGTCGCGATGTTCCTTATTCAGGCGAACGCAAAGGGGCTGCATCTGTCGGCGATCGCCGGCGACACCGTGGCGGCGACGGTAACCGGCGATGCGGGGCGGTTACGGCAAATATTACTCAATCTGGTCGGCAACGCGGTCAAGTTCACCGACGACGGGTGGGTCAGCGTTACCATGTCGCAGGACAAACCCGGAGACGACGGTTCCGTCAGGTTACTGTTCAGCGTCGCCGACAGCGGCATTGGAATCATCCCCGAGGCTGTCGATCTGATGTTTCAGGAATTTACCCAGATGGACGGCTCCATCACCCGCCGATTCGGCGGTAGCGGTCTGGGATTATCGATTTGCCGGCGGTTGGTGGAACTGATGGGGGGCCGGATCACGGTTGAAAGCCAATCCGGGGACGGCAGCGCCTTCCATTTCGACGTCATGCTGAAATTGGCGACGCTCGTTCAAACACCGTATGCGGTGCCGATTCCCGCCCCCGGCGCAGAACCGGGACTGCGCGTTCTGTTGGCCGAAGACAACCCGACCAACCGTCTCGTCGCATTGCGTTTTCTGGAGCGGCTCGGGCACGACGTGCATGAGGTTGCTGACGGCGCGCAGGCGATCGAGGCTTTGACGCGGGACAGTTACGACCTGATCCTGATGGACGTGATGATGCCGGTTATGGACGGACTAACCGCCACGCGCCAGATCCGCGCAACTGAACGGCCCCCGGAGCGGATTACCATTGTCGGCCTGACCGCCGGGTTCGGCGCGGAGCATCTGATTGCCTGCATCGCTGCGGGTATGGATACCGTGACCACCAAACCCGTCACTCTGTCGCGGCTGCGGGCTGCGATCGCCGAAGGCTTGCGACATGGCGGCGCGCCGCCGGTCACGGTGAAACCCGTTGCGACAAATTCCCGCTTGCAGGAACTGGCGGAGATGCTGGGAGAAGACGCCGTTGCCGAAATCATCGCCACATTCGCGGTGGATACGCAGTTCAATTTGACGGTGATGCAAGAGGCGGTGGGGCATAACGATACCGCAGTGATCTACCGTTCTGCCCATAGTGTTGCCGGAGCCGCCCGCAACGTTGGGGTCCATGATTTGGCGGCACGGGCCTCGGCGCTGGAACGAACGGTCGGGTCATTGTCCATGCCACACATCGCGGCGGAGATCATGAGAATGCAGAAGGACCTGGACTTGGCGGTGGAACGACTTTATAGTGTAACGACTTGGTA
>JANXLQ010000392.1 GCA_025355085.1 Rhodopila sp. | reverse complement strand
ACGGGGTCGCCACGAAAAACCTCACCCACTACCTCGGTTGGCGCAGAACTCTCGAGACCATCGGCCACACAGGTGCGCCCGGGTTATGGCTTAGTCGCGCAATGGGAATTGGAGCATATCGATAACTAACGCTATAAGAGCTACGCTGGTTGGTATAACATTTGGAATGGCACATGACCGTCGTTCACTCTTATCAAAAGGGTCTCCTATTCTTCGTTTCGGTGCGTTGTCTTTTATCGATGGTCAGGCTACTGGCGGCGGCGGTTGGATTTGGATGTTTTCAAAGTGTGCCACACACCGCTCGTCCGGGTGATTTTGGGGGCGATGCGGTCGCGGGCTATTAACTTGCCCTGAGCGCCCTGCCCCGGGGTGCGCTTGCGGAGGAACACAAAAGCGTCAGGCGTTCATCGGATATTAACAAATACCCGCCATCCTGCCGGAATGAACCCACGCAGCCAAAGAGGCCGGATCGCCTATGCCGTTGGCATCGCGGCTGAAGACGCAGCCTGCGCAGTCCTGGTGAAAGACGGCTGGACCATTCACGCTCGCCGGCTGCGAACGAAAGCCGGCGAAGTGGATGCGATCGCGGAAAAAGATGGCATCCTGGCAATCGTCGAGATCAAAGCGCGGCCGACCCTGGCGGAAGCGGCCCTCTCCGTTACCGCACGACAACAATCCCGGCTGCTGGGGGCGTGCGATCTCATTTTGGGCGAGCATCCGGACTGGGGCGCGAATGGTGTTCGCTTCGACATCTTGGTGGTGAACCCGGCCGGGCAGGTGCGGCGCATCGCGGACGCCTTCCGTCTGGGCGACGAAAGACCGCGGTAAGCCAATTACTGGCCTTGGGCCGCCCGCAGATCCGACTCCGGGCCGATGCCGGTAAGATACATCGTGGCGTCGCCAAACCACCGGGTTTCAAATACCATCCGCACCGGTAGCGGCGGTCCTCCCGTGGTGATTGGCGCCAGCCAGGCTGAACCATGCATGGCTTTGCCATCGTTCTCTCTGTTATCGCCAAATTTGAAACCGGCCAGCATCCGGCCCGCGAAGTCGCAACGTAAAGCCTTGCCCGCGAAAGTTGACCGGCTGGTCGGTTCCAACATTTCCTCGCCTACGGTATTTGCATGAATCTCAAGCGCCCGCCGGCCGTCATACGTACGAACCGTGGTTTCGCAGCGTCCGGTATAGCTTACGGAACGGATCAATCCCGCGAGCGCGCTAAGCGTATCGATCGTATTCGCCTGCAAGGTGTCCGGGACATGCTCCCGTTCGGCCGTATTCTGCGGTTCGAGCACCCGAACGACAGGCTTTCCCTGCTGGTAGTCGATCTCGGCATGCCGATCCGTCCCGCGCCAGTTACCCTGCCCCAGAAAATGAGACGGGACAGCATCTTTGCCGCGCCAAGCCCCTTGGACGAAGTCGAACTGATGTCCCCGGAAGAAGAACCCCACCATGCCCGTGGTGTGGTAGCCAAGTTTCATCTGATAGGTCACGGGCGAAAAACTGAATCCCGCTTCCATCTCGGCGATGGGAACGCCCGCCGCATAGGCGCGGTAGTTGGCATGAAGCGCCGCCGATGCGGACGTAGCGGGTGCCGACGCAGCGGGTGCCGACGAAACAGGTGCGGGCAAATACGCGCCCTGCGCAAAAGCTGCGCACGACAGAAGAAGTCCGATGAGCGTGGCACCGTTTCGCAGCATGCCTCTCATGTTATGAGCGGTACCCAATAAGACAAGGGCGCTACATTTGAACGGCCTGCACCGCCTCCTCCAGTTCCTGGAATGTCGGCATGTGTTCGGTCGGCACCATCTTCCGCCCGGATTCCACACTCACCTGCGGCGCGTTCCCATGCAGGTGCGTCACCAGCACCGCTCGGATGACTTCCAGGTATTTCGCCTCCTCCTCCACGATCCCCTTCATCCGGGCTGAAAACGGCCCCGCGATACCGTAAGCGAGCAAAATGCCCAGGAAGGTGCCGACCAGAGCGCCACCGATCATCGCACCGAGGACGGCCGGAGGTTGATCGATATGCGACATGGTCTTGATTACGCCCAGCACGGCGGCGACGATTCCCAAGGCCGGCAACGCGTCTGCCATCGTCTGCATGACGTGCGAGGGATGCAGTTCCTCGACCAGCACCTTTTTCAGTTCGCGCGCCATGACGTCCTCGATCTGGTTCGGGTCGTCGGCGTTCATACCCACCATGCGCAGGTAGTCGCACACGATCGTGGTCGCGTGATGATTGGCCAGTATCTTGGGGAATTTCTGGAATGCGGTACTTTCGGCCGGTTTTTCGATATGCGCTTCCAGCGCCATTGCCCCCTTGGTGGTGGCCAGGCGAACCAGAAAATACAGCAGGCTGAGCAGTTCGATGTAGTCGCGCTTATGGAACTTGGCGCCCTTGATCATTTTGCCGAACGCACCGACCGTGTGTTTCACATCGTGCAGGCTGTTGGCCATCAGCATCGTGGCAATCGCCGCCCCACCGATAGTCCACATCTCGAACGGCACTGCCTCGATCAGCGGTTCCATACTGCCGCCGGACGCGATGTAGCTGCCCAGGACGCAGACGAACAACAGGACCATTCCGCCGATGGTCAGCATGGTTTGCATCCTGCTGCCAATATCGGCCGGCGTTGACAACGATTCTTCGATTGTGCCTTCCCGTCATGCCGGCGAAGGCCGGCATCCACGTCTTTTGTTATTACAAACAAAGACATGGATGGTGCGCCTTCGCGCACCATGACGATGCGAAGGCGACGGGCGTGTGTCAATGTCAATGCCGATTGATTTAAGGTCCTACGTTTCCCCCTGGCGGCATGGCCCGACGTGTCCGGGGCACCCACATCGGCGATAGCCGGGCCGAACAGGCCGAACCATGACGGTGAACAAACGAGGCCAACCATCGAGTCGCTTTTTAGCCCCGGCATCATGGAGTCGCCGCCGCAGGAACCGCCGGTGCCTGCCGCAGCACTACAATGGCAATTCGCCGGTTCGCCGCTGCCAGCGGATCGGCCGGCAGCAAGGGATCGCGGTCGGCGTTGCCGATCACCGACTTTAGGCGTGCCTCGGGGAAACCTCCATCGACCAGCAACCGGCGCGTTGCGTTCGCGCGTTCGGACGACAGCTCCCAATTCGTCCGATCCGGCCCCGGGAACGGCGCTGAATCCGTATGTCCGGCAATGGAAATCGGCTGCTTCAGCTTTATCAGCACCGGCCCGATCTTCTGCAGCAACAGCCTGGCCCGTTCATTCGGAGCCGCAGACCCAGTCGGAAACATCGGCAATTTGATCTCATCGATGATCTGGATACGCAGCCCGTCGGGCGTCATGTCGATGGCGATTTGCTTGCCCAGGTCCGCCAGCGCCGGGTCCGCACGCACGGCGTCCTTTATCTGCTGCGCGGCTTGCTCGAACGCTGCCTTTTCCACACCGGCCCTGACCGCCGCTTTTTCCATCTCGGTCATCGGGCGCACATCGGGAAGGCCTTCCCGCTGAATGTCGGCGCCGCCCCCCTGACCGGGCGCGGGTCGCATTCCTTTCTGCCCGAGCGGCTTTTCGTCAGTGGCGTTGTCGGCATCCTGGTCGTCCTGCATGGGGCCTTTGCCGACGCCCTCTCCGGATTTTGCGCGATGATATTCGGTAAAGACGGGATCGTCGCCGTCTTCGGTCTGCTCGATCACCGGACGCTTGCCGGTGGTGATTTGAATGCTGCCGCGATCCGACACCAGGGCGCCTTCGTCGAATGCGGTGTGGCCGCCGAACGGCTGGCCGGTCCCGGACGACGCGTGGGACATGATGTTGTTGGGGCTGAAATAATCCGCGAGGCCCTTGCGCTGGTCCTCGGTCGTGGCGTTCAGCAGCCACATCAGCAGGAAGAACGCCATCATCGCGGTCACGAAATCGGCATAGGCGACCTTCCAGGCGCCGCCGTGATGGCCGCCCTCGACAATCTCATATCGTTTGATGATGACCCCGCCCTTGGAGCCTTTCTTGTCGCCCTTGCCCGCCATCCCTGCCCCTCTGACGAGACACAGCATGACGGATAAACGTTAATTATTTCTTAACGCGGCGGGTAAGAATCGGCAAAATTTGTTGCGGTTACGACTGTACTGCCACCGTCCGGGGTTGATCCCGTCCGGCCATCAGAACCCCGATGGTTCCCGCGACCGCCAGGACCGCGATCGGCAACAGCCGTCAGAACACGCGCCGCATCGCAGCGGCTTCGACGACCTGCCGGTGGTAGCCGTGAACATGCCTTCCTCCTCTCCGATTACGGCAACGCTAATCCGTCACGGTGAGGAGAGCCAAAGCGGCAGCGAGGCAAAAAGATGACACTCGTAACGACATCTGGTTCGGATACCGGCCGGGCGCTGGTGGAACAGATCGTCGATGACGGTGTCCAGCGTTACTTCAACGGCCGGCGGAAGCGTATCTAAAGGCCGGGTCGTATCCTTATCGCCATGGCCGGACCGGTTTCGGCGGCCCTGGACTGTTCTTTGCGTCTGTCGCCGTTTTGGTCTGTCGCCGTTTTGGTCTGTCGCCGCCGGATTTGTTATCCCATCAGCCCAGCGGCAATATTTACCGTGAACGCAACGATAATCGTATTGAACAGAAATCCCAGCAATCCATGCAACGTCGCGACCCGGCGAAATTTGCGGCTGGTTATCTGGACATCCGAAACCTGAAACGTCATCCCCAGAACCAACGAGAAATACAGGAAATCCAGATAATCCGGCTCCTGCTCACCCGGAAATTCCAAACCCCGATCGACATCCGGGCCACCGAGATCGCGCGAATAGAACTCGTGCGCGTAACGGAACGCGAAGGTTACATGCGTTACCAGCCATGACAGGAACAACGTGACAGCCACCAATATAATCACAAGCCCCCGCCACTCCGGCGGGCCGGTCTTGATCGCGGCGAACTCCCCGCTGACAGCCGCGAAACTAACGATGACGACGCCTAGCGTGATCCAGAAGATCGTCCATTCGCCCTCCTGTTGCGCTTCGGCGTCGTTCGGCATGTCGTCTGGCAACGAAGTGGCGAACAGGTGGGCTGCCAATACCAGGAACAGCAGCACGCCAATGTCCCATGCCAGTATTCCGCGCGTGGTCATCGGCAAACTGGCGGGCAGTAACGGTGCCACCAGGATCATGGCCAGGAAACCAGCGAATACCCTGGGGCGTCCGCGAACGACCCGCCACAACGAACCCATCAGAGCGAACCCATCAGCTCAATTCCATCAGAAGTCCGGCCATCAATTTTCCTCGATACGCCAGACTATCGATCTGAATATGCTCATCGAGCGTGTGCGCCCCTGCCCCGGCCACGCCCAGCCCGTCCAGCGTTGCGATCCCCATCGCACCGGTGAAATTCCCGTCCGATCCGCCGCCGGAGCTTTGCGGATTGATCGCGTAGCCAAGACCCCGGGCGATCTTGCTCGCCGTCTCGTACAACGCCATCCCGCGTGCATTCGGCTCCCACACCGGGCGGGTCACGCCGCGTGTCACCTTGAACTGGACTTCGTTGGACGATCCGCGCAAAGCCAGCATCGCGGCCACGCCACGGTCCAAATCCTCCTGCCGTTTCGCCATTGACAGCGCCTCTCCCGAGCAGGTGGTGGTGACGCAGTTGACCCACTGGCCGCCGTGGATGACGCCCACGCTGAAAGTACAGTTTTCGGTTGTCATATCCTCGATTTCGATCAGCTTGCGCGCCATTTCGCGAATTGCCGACCGCCCTGCCCCAAGGCTTGCCCCCGCGTGGCTTGGGCGCCCGGTCGCTTCAAGATTGAATCGCGCGATAGCGTAACGACCCGTGACCACCCCGCCGCCGGGGCGGGCTGGTTCCGGCACAAGAATGTATTTGTGGCGGGACGCCTCGGCCTCGATCAAATCGCGAGTCGATGGACTGCCGACTTCCTCGTCGCTGGTGAACAGCACCGTGATCGGCAATTTCGTTTGCAGACCGGCGTGCTGAAGCTGCCGGATCGCCTCCAGCGACAGGTAGTTGCCGCCCTTCATATCCAGAATACCGGGACCCCAGGCGCGGTTGCCCTCTTGCCGGAACGATAGCCGGGACAGCGTTCCGGTCGGATGGACGGTGTCGAGGTGACCCATCAGCAGAATACCCGGCTCGTTCGGCGTGGCGTGCGGGAATGTCGCGCGGACGCAGTCGCCAAATCCCGAACGGCCGGCGACACGCTCAATCCGCGCACCGGCCAGGATCAGAGCGCGGGAGGCGATGTCCATCATCCGGTTGACGGCGGGCGCGTCGTAGGTCGGACTTTCGCATTCCACCCATTCGCGCAGTCCGGCCAGCATGGCATCGGAGTCGAACGGCAGTGCGTTAGGGTCCATGCTTTAGCCTTTGCTGCAACAACGAGTTAGACTAATCCCACCAAACGGGCGGCGTGAGATTGCCGCGCTTCCTGGCCTCAACCGAAGAGGCTTGTTACTAGGGCGCCACCCCGACAACTACCAGCGGGACCGCTGGAACGCCCCTACCCTCTCGAATGAGATTATAGAGTTCACCTTCGTAGTAGGCCACGCCGGATGACATCAAAGCTTGTAGCTCCTTCATCGGCAATATCTCGATCCCTACGTCGATTACGTCTCCCACATAAAATGCCATGTGTTTCACAAAGAGATCGTAAGCGACAAAGGCATATTTCCCGAACTGGACTTCGACGGCCACACGGTTTTTCACGAAGTCAGTTTGATTGTAGGAGAGAATTGGTACCTGACCTGCTCCTTCGATCTCGGCCTTCTGCTGCGCCGCAGGCATGTTCATCGTTTTTCGAATTAGCCTGGCGTCCGATGTAACCCAGTAGCTAGTCCGTCGTTCGTTCCATCCCAGGCCACAGAATCCGGTGTCCATCGCTGCGTTCATGGCAATTGGGGAGTAGAGCAAATGTCCCATCGTCCGGACTTCTTTAGACACCTTCGTGCGGCAGGCGCTTGCATCGACGCCCTCAATCACCTGCACGATTTCAGCCCACAGGTCGGGTTGGTGAACTTGGAGGAACTCCAAACCGTTTAGATGGGAATAGTATGTAACGATCCTCACCTGTGGCCACCATGAGGCAAAGCCGGATCATAGACAGGCTTGTCCATCGGCCGGCTGGGGAGGCTCCCGGCGCGAAGCTGGTGGACTCGGTCCCAAGCCACATCGACGTATTCCTGTAACACATCGCATCCATAGCCGAGTCGATCGTTCTTGAGCGCGGCTACTATCGACGTCCCAACACCCATGTAAGGATCGAAGACGGCATCACCCGGCTCGGTCAACGAGAGCACCAACCGCTCCACTAGCTCGATCGGGAACTGACAAGGGTGGACAGTTTTTTCGACATGATTGGATTTCACGTTCGGAAATATCCACACATCCCCTGGGTTCTTACCCAGTGGGTTGCAGGAAAGTTGCCCGACTTTCGGTCCCTTAAAATATTTTTTGCCTGGATATTTCGATGGAACTCGGATCGGGTCTAGCTGAAAGGTGTAGTCGTCGCCCTTGGTGAGCCACAGAATCGTCTCATAGCGGCCGGAGAGCCTTTTGCTGCAATGCAAACCATGCTCGAAGTGCCAAACAATCCGGTTACGAAGCTTGAGTCCGTGTTCCTGAAAAACGGGGTAGAGGATCATATCCAGAGGGAAGATTTCACCCTTTTGAACATGATTGCCCACTTGCCAACACAGCGATCCAGTGGGCGCCAGCAGCCGGACGCACTCCGATATGACCTGGGCCTGAGCTTTTATGTAGTCAGCTAACGGCGAGCGCGCTTCATACGATTTCCCGATGTTGTAAGGGGGGGAGGTCACAACAAGATTCATGCTTCCGTCTGGCAGGGGGCGCATGAAAGACAGATTGTCCTGGCACCTCATCACTGCCGCGCGGTCGACTTGTAGCTTACGGACGGCGGCGGGCATCGTCTGGTCCTCTCGTTCAGCCTGGTCACTGAGGCTGACGAGTCCTTCCAACACCATTTGTTCGATTCTCGGCAAGGTGTCCGTCGCCATCAGGTATCGAGAAACTTAGTGACGGAATCAACGTGCCTACATGAAGAGGACGGCGCCACACCTATCGGCCCCGGCATCATTACAGAACCCAATGCTCGGATTGGCCGCATCGGCCCACCGGCCGTGATCCGAGAAACCACCGTTCCCGCATCGTTGGCTCGTCGCCGCCAATCGACATAAAGGGCTAAAGAGTCGGTTTCAACGCCTTGTTCATCAGTCGGGTGATTAGGGGTGCCGGAGGTTTGCATGTCCGATTAGATACACACATCAGATCGAACATGTCAAGAACATGCGGCTGTATGAGTGGAGTATCCATGGTTGCCTCGCTTACTTATTTTTCATATAATTGACGCACTTTCTGCGTTCCCTGGGGTGCGATCATGTTGCCGGTTGCCCCAACCGGGCCACGATTAAGGCAGTTGGGCGAGCCTCTGGCCAAGCAAATCGAAGAAACCGGGCGCATCCAGGGTTTCCAGCACTACGGCGTTGTGCGGTTCCCCCGTGCGGTCCCAGCGATCGATCAATGTCCGGCCTCGGCTTGGTCCCGGCCCTAGATCCATGCGAACCGAGCAACGCCGGAATGTGAAAAGCTCGGGGCGGATCAACCACGCGACGGCACAGGGATCGTGCAGCGGCGCACCCGTCCCGCCCAACCGCCGGGATGCCGGGACCGTGGCCTGGATGTCGCAGGCGGCCCGGAGGCAGCGCCCGCTTCCCAAGCCACGCCAAGCCGCGATACAGGCCGGCGTCACCAGCGCCTGCGCGGTCAGTTCCAATGTCGCGAACACCACCGGACGGCCGCACGCCAGCAGGATCGCCAGCGCCTCCGGGTCGCTGATCGCATTGAATTCGGCGGCGGGTGTTATGTTGCCCTCGGCCCAGGCGCCGCTCATGAGCACGATCTGCTGGACCTTCGCGGCCAGCGCCGGTTCCGTGGTCAACGCCAAAGCAAGGTTGGTGGCGGGTCCGATACCGATCAGCGTGACCGGTTCAGCCGCCTCGCGCAGGATGCGCCGGATGACATCCGTCGCGATGCCGGGTGCGGGAGGGCCACCGGCAGGCAGCACGACGCCGCCCAATCCGGTCTCGCCATGCACGCGGGGTTCACTGGTGAAACACCCCAGCAGCGGCCGGTCGGCGCCAGCGTGAACGGGCACCGAAGAGCCTGCCAACGCGATCAGGGCAAGGGCATTGGCGAGTGTATGGTCCAGCCCGGCATTGCCGCCCGCTACGGTGATCGCAAGCACGGACAACTCCGGTGAGGCGAGCGCCAGAAAGATCGCCAGCGCGTCATCGGTTCCGGGGTCGCAGTCGAGGATGACAGGTATCGGCATTGGGACTGGTCCTGAAAAGTTGCATCCCGCGTGATTTGCGCCGGAAGTCGTTCAGATCGCGAGCGGTGTTCTATCCACAGGCGTATTCGCCGACCAATCTTTAACCGTCATAGCTCCGGCATATCCCGGCTACGTCGTCCGGCACAATGTCGCGATAGGTGGCCGGGCCGAGCTGCATTTGCATCAACTTAAGGCGTTTGGCGGTGAGGATTTACTCATTCGTCATGGCCGCGCCAAGCAAAGTCGTGGGTGGCCGGGCCAAGCCCGGCCATGACGGAGAGAACCCGGTCATGACGGAGAGAACCCGGCGATGACGGAGAGAACCCAGCCATGGTCGAATCGTGCCTGGAGTGGGTCGATCACACCTTGGACTCAGGCAGCGGCGGCGCCTCAGGCAGCGGCGGGGACTCGACAGGGGCCGGGTAGGGCGCCTCCTCAGGCGCGGAAGCGACCGGTGGCGGCGCAACCTGACGATGACCATGCAGCCAGGACGCGACCTGTTCGGCCCTCTGCAATGCGGTATCGATCGCCGCCATGGTGCCGGACAGATCGCCGGAATCGTCCTTGTCCCAGGCACGCACGCCCCAGAGCCAGACGGCCAACAGCCCACGCACCTGTATTTCACCGCGCGCACCGGTCGCGGCGATGCCGGCGGCCTGGAGCATCCATCGCATGCTGCGTTTGCTCGCGCAGGCCAGTAGTATCGCTGCCGCCGGATCGGTTGGCAGGGCGCGCAGCAATGCCTTCACCCCGTCCCGATGGGCCTGAAGCACGTCGAATCGCCGCATTAACAGGTCGAACAAGCGGTCGCGAACCGGCCCCTCGGACGGCGCGTCCAACAGCGCCGCCTGATCGGCGAGCACGCCGAATCGCAGCAATATCGAACCGCGCGAGGGGAACCGCGCTCTCGCCTCCACCAGCGACAAACCGGCGGCACGCGCGGCTTCGGCGACATTGAGCTTGCGCCAGCCGGTCTCTCCGGCCAGACGAAACGCAGCGGTCGCCAGGGCGGTATCGAACTCCGAATCGTTCATCGTTGGCGGCACGGGCATGGCGATAAGATCGGGCATGGCGATAAGATAAGGTGCGCCGTCACCGGCTCAACCCGCCAGTTCGCGGGATCGCCGGGTCGCCGCCGCTATCGCCTGCGACATCGCGACCGGCCATGCGTCCGGGTTCATCAATACCGACAATGCCTCGGCCGTCGTGCCACCGGGGCTGGTGACCGCCACGCGCAAAGCCGACGCATCTTCGGGACTGGCTGCCAGCAGTGCACCGGAACCGGAGACTGTTTGGCGCGCCAGCAAACGGGCGAGATCGGGGGGAATGCCCTGCTCGATCGCCGCCTGTTCCATAAGTTCGGCCAACAGGAAGACATAGGCCGGGCCGCTGCCGGAAACCGCGGTGACGGGATCGAGCAGCGCCTCGTCCTCAATCCACGCCACCTTGCCGATTGCCTGCAACAGACGGTCGCACAAAGCCTTTTGGGGCGTGCTAACCAGCGGACTCGGACATCCGACGGTCACCCCCTGCCGCACAGCAGCGGGTGTATTGGGCATCGCGCGGACAATCGCCGCCGAGGGACCAAGCAGCACACCGATCCCGGCGATGGTGCGTCCGGCCATGATCGAGAGGAACACCGTGTTGGGCGCGAATCGGGCGTAGGCCGGCAGTGTCGCCGCGGCGTTCTGCGGTTTAACAGCCAAAACCACAGCCGCTGGCGCAAAGCCCGCCGGTATCGCGCC
>JANXLQ010000386.1 GCA_025355085.1 Rhodopila sp. | reverse complement strand
CGGATGCTTTGGCGGCATCGACGGCAGCTTTCGTGTCCCTCATGCCGCCCCGCATAAAAGTGAGCTGCTGGTAAAACATCCACCACTGGCCAATTCCGATAATAGCCAATAGCAATGTTACCCAGACGACAGCCCACTCTGCGGACATTTAATTTGCCTATATTTTGAGAATCTGTGTCGTTTTACAAATAGCCATTGTCCCGAGCGATCTGATTAAAGACGATGTCATAATGACTACCCTACGCTCTCACCCCCAGCCCTTTCATAAAGTTATCCCGAATCCGCGCCGGATCACGCTCCGTCGTATCCACCGGCTTCGCGGCATCAATCCGGCAGCCGATCAACCACGGCCCGTCTTCCTGCAAAGACCGCGTCACCAGCTCCACGAACGCGTCCTCATCCGCTGCCCAGGCGCTCTGCTCCAGCCCCGACGCCCTCGCGATCCCGACGATATCGGCCCCCTGCTCCGTCATCGTTTTCTGGCCACCGGTGATCTGATACGCTCCGTTATCCATGATCACGACGCACAGGTTCTTTTGCTTCCGCGCCGCCACCGTGCACAGCGAACCGAGCTGCATCAGCATCGACCCATCCCCCTCCAGCGCGAACACCTTCCGCCCCGGCTGAGCAATCGCCACACCCATCGCGATCGGCACCGCCAACCCCATGGAACCGAGCATGTAGAAGTTTTGCTGCCGCCGCCCGGACCCAGACTCCGACGCTGCCCATAAATCGAAGTTCGTGTATCCGATGCCGCCGATTACCGCCTCATCGGCGTGCAACAGCCCGACCAAACGACGAGTGATGTCGTAACGGTTCATCACCTTGGCCTGATCCCGGTTTACCGGTTGGTTCGACAGTATAGCCATGACCCCGCTCCTTTACTTCGAAAAGACTTTGCCGCCGGTCAGCAGCGGCGACAGGATGAAACACACGGGCGCCATCGTGGCGAACGCCTGCACAAGGCTACGGTCCAGGATGAACTCCGCCTCATCCAACCTTGTCATCGTGTGGGTCTCGATCGACAGCGCATCCAGTACCGGGCGCATGGTTCGCGCCACCAGCGACTGGCCGATGTTGAACTCTCCTAATGTGCCGCGTTCCGACACCATCATCACAGTGGGGATGCTGAATGGCACCGACAGCGAGGCCAGCACGTTCGGCAGGGTCGCGAAACCCGATGTTTGCATCAGCAAAATGCAGCGCACGCCGCCCATGTAGGCACCGGCGTTGATCCCCAACGCCTCCTCTTCCCGCGTGCAGGCGAAGGCGGTGAAGAACGGATCGGCCTCGATCGCCGCCACCAGCGGGCGCAGCACGTTGTCCGGGACATACGTCACCAGACTGACGTTGTGCCGCTTCAGCACCTCGACCACGATCTCGTACCAGGTTTCGGCCATGTCGTCCTGTTTCCCTCAAACACCTGCCCATCGATTCGCATGCCTTGCACGATCTCGCAACCGTTCGTAGGAAGAAAGGCGGAGGGAACCGGATGCCTGATCGGACCAAGACATACGACGTGCTGGTGGCAGGCGGTGGCAACGCGGCCCTGTGCGCTGCCATCACCGCGCGCCAGGCGGGGGCGTCGGTGCTGCTGGTGGAGAGTGCCCCCAGGGCGTTCCGCGGCGGCAACAGCCGGCACACGCGCAACCTGCGGGCGATGCACGACCAGCCCAATGCGGTGCTGACCGACGCCTATAAGGAAGACGAATACTGGGACGATCTGCTGCGCGTCACCGGCGGCCAGACCGACGAGACCCTCGCCCGGATGACCATTCGCGCGTCGTCGGGATTGTTCGGTTGGATGAAGGACGCCGGGGTGCGGTTCCAGCCGTCGCTGACCGGCACGCTGAACCTGGGCCGGACCAACGCCTTCTTCCTGGGCGGCGGCAAGGCGTTGGTGAACGCGTATTACCTCACGGCCGAGAAGCTGGGGGTGGAGATTATGTACGACACCGAGGTCACCGATCTGAACATGGAAGATGGATCGGTGCGTTCGGTCGATATCCGCTACAAAGGCTTTCCCGAAACCGTGCATGCACGCTGCGTCGTCGCGTCATCCGGCGGGTTCCAGGCGAACCTGGACTGGATGCGCCAATACTGGGGCGATGCGGTGGACAACTTCGTTATTCGCGGCACGCCCTATAACAAGGGCCGGGTGCTGAAAAGCCTGCTGGACCAGGGCGTTGCCTCCATCGGCGACCCCACCCAATGTCACGCCGTGGCTCTCGATGCTCGGGCGCCCAAATTCGACGGCGGGATCACCACGCGTTTGGACAGCGTGCCCTACAGCGTGGTGGTCAACAAGCACGGCGACCGCTTCTATGACGAAGGCGAGGATGTCTGGCCCAAGCGCTATGCCATCTGGGGGCGATTGATCGCGCAGCAGCCGGACCAGATTGCTTACTCGATCTGCGATTCGAAGGCGTTCCCGCTGTTCATGCCGTCGGTTTTCCCGGCCTACAAAGCGAACACGGTGGAAGAACTGGCGGTGAAGATGAAGCTGGACCCGGCGAAAGTGCGGGAGACAGTCAAGGGGTTCAACAAAGCCGTCAAACCCGGTCAGGTTTTTGACAATTTGAAGCTGGACGGCAACGCCACCAGCGGCCTGACGCCGGAGAAAACCAACTGGGCGCGGGCAGTGGATAAAGCGCCGTTCTACGGATATCCGCTGCGGCCCGGTATTACGTTCACCTATCTCGGCGTGAGGGTGAATGAGAAAGCGCAGGTGATCATGGACAACGGGCAAACGTCGGGAAACCTGTTCGCATCGGGTGAAATCATGTCAGGCAACATCCTCGGCAAGGGGTATCTTGCCGGGTTCGGAATGACGATCGGGACGGTCTTCGGTCGTATCGCAGGCCAGGAGGCAGCTCGTCGTGCAAGAAACTGACGCCATCATCAATGCTCGGCGCGAGATGGAGGTGTGCAACGCCTGCCGCTACTGCGAAGGTTTCTGTGCGGTCTTCCCCGCGGTAGAACTGCGCCGCGAATTTTCCGCCGGCGACCTGAGCTATCTGGCCAATTTGTGCCACGGCTGCCGGGGCTGTTACTACGCCTGCCAATACAGCCCTCCCCACGAATGGGGCATCAACGTTCCCGCCGCACTGGCCGAAGTCCGAGCGGAAAGCTACGCCGAATATGCGTGGCCAAAACCGATGGCAGTAGTCTTCGAGCGTAACGGCACGGTCGTTTCACTGATGGCGGCATTCGGAATCGCCCTGGTGTTGCTACTATGTTCGCTTGGTAGTTCGAATTTCTGGGTCGCACATGGCAACACGCCGGAGTCCTTCTATAAAGTCATCCCACTCTGGGCGATGCAGATCGTTGGGACAGCAACGTTCGGATTCTCGCTGTTCGCACTGGCGATGGGCGCCAGAAATTTCTGGCGAGATGCCGGTCCACAGGAAAAAATTGGCCCTACAGCCGTTGCCATCGCCCTATGGGACGTGCTGACGCTGAAAAACCTGGGCGGCGGCGGCAACGGCTGCAACGACAACTCCGAGGCATTCTCGATGCGCCGCAGATACCTCCACCACGCGATGTTCTACGGCTTCATGCTGTGCTTTGCGGCGACGACGACGGGGTTCATTTATCACTCGTTTCTGGGCTGGCCGGCGCCGTATCCGTTTATCAGCGCCCCGGTCATTCTGGGCACCGTCGGCGGCATTCTGATGGTGATCGGCACGATCGGCCTGATGGCGATGAAGTTCGTGGACGACCCGATCCCCAACGTCCGCCGCCTGCTGGGTGGAGACGTGGCCCTGCTGATGCTGCTGGCGATGATCGCGGTGACCGGACTGGTGCTGCTGGCGGTGCGCGCCACCGGGGCGATGGGTCTCGCGATGGCGATCCATCTGGGCTTCATCCTGGCGTTCTTCCTGGTGCTGCCATACTCGAAGATGGTGCATGGCGTTTACCGCTCCGCCGCCCTGCTGCGACGCGCGATCGAGCGAAATATGAAACCGCTGGGCGGGGAGTAGGACAGAAAGCACTACGATGGGCCTCTGCCCGTTGGGCACAAGAAGTTGCTACGGAGCATACTCCTCCCCATTTGCGTCATGGCCGGGCTTGGCCCGGTCACTAAAGTCGTGGGTGGCAGGGCCAAGCCCCATAGGCGTCAACATAAGCAGCCGGCAGAATATATTTTTTCCAGGACGAGGCTTTACTTTCTCCGTCATGGCCGGGCTTGGCCCGGCCATTAAAGTCGTAGGTAGCCGGGCTTGGCCCGGCCATGACGAATGAGCTAATCCTCCCCCCCAAACGCCTTAAGTTGATTCATATGCGGACGAACCGAGCCATGACGAAGAGAGAAACCTCGCCGCCCGCTCGCCTTATCCAATGCCTATCCGGAACCAGAGCCATCCCGTGCCACCGGGGGAGTCGTTCTGATATAAACATCATCAGCATCCCCATCTCGATGCATCAGCCGGCGCCCTGCCCCTACAACTGCCGCTGTAGCGCCGCCACGTAACCGCGATTATGCGTCGGTGCCAGATGCACCTCGTTCATCACCACATGCCTCGGCAGACACGCGATATACCGGATCAAATCCCCACAATCGGCCGGTTGCACCATGCGCGCGCGCACTTCCGGACCCACCGGATTTGGCCGCATATCGAGGATCGGCGTTGCAACCTCGCCCGGTAGAAACACTGTTGAGCGAATGCCGTTGATACATTCCTGCATGTTCAGCCCGTGGCTCATGGCGACGATGCCGTGTTTAGCAACGGTGTAGATAGGACCGCTGACCCCACCGATAAAACGACCGGCCATCGAAGCGGTATGGATCAGCACCCCGTCCTGCTGCGCCCGCATGAACGGCAACGCCACCGTCACGCAATACAACGCGGCGCTCAGGTTCCCCTGCACCAGCGTATCGATACTCGCCGGAGTCAGTTTATCCCAGTGTCGATCAACGATATTCACACCGGCGTTATTTACCAAAATATCCAGCCGGTTGAACGTCGCGCGAATATAGTCGCCGACTTTCTCGACCTGATCCGCCTTGGTTAGATCGGCCTGCTGCACATGCGCGACGCCGGTTTGGTTGATCCGCCGAGCGACATCTTCGAGTGGACCGGGCCGGCGTCCGGTTAGGATCACGGTCGCACCCGCCTCGGCCAGCGCCAGCGCCGCCGCCTCCCCGATGCCCGTTCCAGCGCCTGTCACCCAGGCGATCTTGCCAGCCAAACTCGTCATGATTTCGTTTCCCCACGCATTCCGGAATCCATTCTTTCGGTCCGGATGCGCGAGGGCAAGGCCCGGCCTACCCGGCCCAGGTCGTGACGAAATCCTTCGCCTCCGGCCGCGGGATCGGCGACGAACCCCCAGCCCGCGTGCCGATGTACAGAAACCCGATAATGTCGTCCGCGGCATCCAGCCCCAACGCCACCTTCACGATCGGATCGTAAGCCGGCGCGCCGGTCTTCCACACCGCGCCATACCCCAGCGCGGGCGCGGCCAGCATGATCGTCTGCGCGGCTGCCGAGGCCGAAGCGATCTGTTCGATCTCCGGAATGGGCAGGCCACGTTTCACCTTGGCCGCGACCACGACGATCACCGGTGAGCGAAACGCCTTGTCCCGTTCCCGCTGCAAAGCCGGGTCCGACGCCGTCGGATCGCGCCGGCGTAAACAGTCCGCCATCAGTTCACCGAACGCCGCCCGCCGGTCCTCATTGATGACAACGAACTGCCACGGCCGCAGCCTGCCGTGATCCGGCGCACGCACAGCGCTGTCGAACATCCGATCCAGTTCGCCGGCCGTTGGGCCGGGATATTGCAGTTTCAATGCGGATTCCCGGCTTAGCATCAAGTCAAGTGCGTTCATTGCGAGTCCTCCATTACGGTGATGGTAGGCAAAAGCGCCGCGCTAGACCACCCAAGGGGTTGGCACGAAAAACCGGCCGCCAACAGTCTTCAATGCTTTGTTCTCGCTGTCTATCACCACACGGCGCAACGCCTGCAACAGCGCGCCCGCAGCCGTATGCTGCCAGAACCATGTGTCCACCTGATTGGCGGACGGGGCTGGCCCGACAGCCTGAGCCGCCTCCCCATACAGCGCCTTGATGTCGTCGCACAGGAAGCGCACCGACAACGCCGTGGTCTCCAGTTCCGCCACCACAGGCAACTCGTCCGTCAAAACCGCCATCACGAAGCTCGGCCAGGCCGACGGAGCCTGAAAGCTCAACCCAACCGATGTGCGGCCGAACCTCGCCTGCGCCGCCTGCCACAACGGCAATATCGCTGCCAATTCCGGCTCAAACTCGCTGGACGGGCGCGTGGCCGGACCCACCCAATCGGGATTGTCCGGCCAACCCGGCGGATCGTCGGGGAAATCCTCCAGGATCACCGGCCCGTCCGTCCGTTCCAGCAATTTCAGCGCCGCGCGGAGGACCCGCAACTGGAACGCTGGTTCGCCGGGTTCGCCCATGGGACGACCGAGCATAGAGGGGGTCCAGAGGGCGCGGGGCGGACGGGTTTTCTCGGCCTGCACCCGCACACCGGCAATCGCCACCGTCGAGAAACCGCGTTCTTCAAGCATGTGTGAAAGCGCGCTCACGGCGCGCGTGCAAAGCGGTCAGACAGGTGTCAGCAGGACGGAATCGATCCGTTCCTGCTTTAACTGTCCCGCAATCTGGTTGACCGCGTCTTCCATCGCGGCCGGGTCGGTGGATCCCATCACCGAGTAATGGGTGTCCGCCACGCCGCCGATTTCGCCCCGGGCCGCGAGGTCCCGCAACCGGTCGATCGGATAGACGACGTTGATGTCTCGCTGCCATCCGGCGCGGTCGAAGTTGATCGAGACGTGACTGAGCAGCAGATCGCCGGGTTCGGTTGCGGCCGGCAAAAAGCGTGCATCACCGGAGCCGAACGCGAACGGTTTGTCGCCACGGCGGATCAGCGCCGCACTGGTCAGTATAGCGATACGTCGTTGCGAAAGTGGCGGGCCGGCGACAAACGGGGTCGTCCCGAACGCTGGGCAAGGTACGTTCAGCACCGCATCGCGGGTCGGCTGGGGGATGTCTTCCGGGCGCGCCATGCCATGAACCTCTCATAGAACCCTGGCCGGCACAAGACGAATTGGCAATCGCTTGCTATGGCGGAGTCCGGTTTCGATCTTCTGGAGCCAGCCGGAGATTCTGCCGGCGTTGACATATCGCCATCCAACCCGTCATGCCGGCGAAGGTCGGCATCCATGTCTTTTGTTCGTCCAAACACAGACATGGATGCTGCACCTTCGCGCTCCATAACACTGCGAGGGCGGCCGGCGATACGTCAATGTCAACGCCGGTTGGTATTACACCGAAGACAATTTTTGCACCCTCGGCGACAAACGCTTCGGCCGAGGCAAAATTCATCAGCGGCATGCGGCCAAACCGCCTTAATCTTCACTCAGTATAACTCCGTGTGCGCTTGATTACCGTGACCGGAACCAGAATCGAATCATGCCCCGGTTGGAACGCCCAGCAACGAAAGTTCCTCCGCCCGCAGACAGCGAACGCTATGCCCGGGGGCGATTTCGCGCAGTTCTGGGGTTTCGGTGCGGCATTGGTCCGTCGCGTATTGGCAGCGCGGGTGGAAATGGCAGCCGGAGGGTGGGTCGGACGGATCGGCGACATCACCCTCCAGGACGATCCGTTGGGCGCGCCGCCGAGGATCGGGAACCGGCACCGCGGATAGTAGTGCTTCAGTATAGGGATGCCCGGGCGTGTTAAAAAGGCTTGTCGTAGGCGCGATTTCAACGATGCGGCCGACATACATCACTGCGACGCGGTGGCTGACATGTTTCACCACCGAAAGGTCGTGCGCCACGAACAAATAGGCGAGACCAAGCCGGTCTTGCAGATCCAGCATGAGGTTGACGATCTGCGCCTGGACGGAGACATCCAGCGCGGACACCGGCTCATCTGCAACGATCAGCGAGGGATTCAGGGCCAGGGCGCGGGCAATACCGATGCGCTGACGCTGACCACCCGAAAACGCGTGCGGAAAGCGATTGAGGTAGGCGCTGGGAAGTTGCACCAGTTCCAGCAGATCGGCGACCCGTTTGTTGCGTTCTGCGGTGCCGGTCATGCCGTTGACCAGCAGCGGCTCGCCAATGATCTCGGAAATCGTCATGCGCGGATTCAGCGACGAGAACGGGTCCTGGAAGATCATCTGCATCTGCCGCCGCAGCGGTCGCAGTTGTTTCTTATCCAGCGATGCGACGTCGATTTTTTCCCCATTTGCGGTGCGAAACAGGATTTCGCCGCTGGAGGGTTTGATGGCGCGCAGAATGCAGCGGGATGTGGTGGTCTTGCCGCAGCCGGATTCACCGACCAGCGATAACGTCTCGCCCGCTTCGATCGAGAACGAAACGTCGTCAACGGCCTTGACGTATCCGGACGTGCGACCGAGCAGGCCCTGGCGCAGCGGAAAATGTTTCCGCAGATGCCGGACGTCGAGAACAGTCATGCCGCCACCTTGTTGTAAAGATGGCAGGCGGTGACATGGTTTTCGCCGATGACGACTTCAGCCGGCACAGTGATTTCGCACACTGCATGACGGTCCGGGCAGCGGGGATGGAACGGGCAGCCGCCGGGCCGGGCGAATGGATGCGGGATCGATCCGGTGATCGTTGCCAACCGCGACCTCGGTTCCGCAAGCACGCTCGGGATGGAACGCAGCAGGGATTTTGTGTACGGGTGCCTCGGGGCATGGAAGATGTCATCCACCGGGCCTTTTTCGACCTCTTTGCCGAGGTACATGACCACCACGTCGTCGGCCATTTCGGCGATCACGCCCATGTCGTGAGTGATTAGCATAACGGCGAGGTCACGCTCCTGTTGCAGGCGGCGGATCAGGTCGAGGATTTGTGCCTGCGTGGTCACATCCAGTGCCGTGGTGGGTTCGTCCGCGATCAGCACGCGGGGTTCGGCGGCCAATGCCATTGCGATCATGACACGTTGGCGCAGGCCGCCGGAAAGTTCGAACGAATATGAATCGATGCGCTGCGCAGGACGGGGGATGCCGACCATGGCCAGCAGTTCGATCGCCTGCTCCCGGATCGCGCGCTTGCTCAGGTTTGTGTGCAGGCGGATCGCTTCCATCAGTTGGTTGCCGATGGTGTGGAAGGCGGACAGCGAGCTCATCGGTTCCTGAAACACCAGGCCGATTTCTCCGCCGCGAATGCTGCGCATGTCCCTTCCGTCGGTGGGAAGGGTCGTCAGGTCCACGGTCGAGCCATTTTGTCGCCGCAACATGATCTGGCCGCTGACGATGCGGCCAGGACGTTCTACAATGCGCAGTATCGACTTCGCGGTGACGCTTTTGCCGCATCCGGACTCGCCGACAATACCGAGGGTTCGGCCGCTGTGCAGGTCGAACGATGTGCCATCGACGGCGCGCACCACGCCCTCATCGGCGACAAAATACGTGTGCAGGTCTCGGACGCTCAGGATTGGATCAGCCATAGGGGTCCGCTGCGTCTCTCAGGCCATCGCCGAGGAAATTGAAGGCCAGGATGACGACAATCACCGGCAACGCGACCACCAGCAGCCACGGGGCCAGGGCGAGGGTTTGCAGGTTCTGGGCGTCTTGCAGCAGCACGCCCCAGGAAATCGCCGGTGGACGTAAGCCGAGGCCAAGGAACGACAGGGTCGTTTCGCTAATGATCATCGCCGGCAGCGCCAGACTGACGGCCGCGATAATGTGCGACAGGAAGCTGGGAACCATGTGCTTGAAGATGATTCTCATTTGGGATGCGCCGGCCAATTCGGCGGCCGTGATGAAGTCTTCTTCTCGCAATGCCAGGAAGCGGCCGCGGACCACGCGGGCGAGTTCGGTCCAGCCGATCAGGCTGATGATCAATGTGATCGCGAAATACACTTGTTGCGGCGTCCAACTATTCGGAACAGCGGAGGCCAGCCCCATCCACAGCGGGATCGTGGGGATGGAGCGCAGGATTTCGATGACGCGCTGGATGACGACGTCGATCCAGCCGCCGTACAGGCCGGAGATTCCGCCCAAAAGAACACCCAGCACCAGCGAGATAACGACCCCGATAAGGCCGATGCTCAGGGACGTTCGGCTTGCGAGGATGAGGCGGGAGAACACGTCGCGGCCGAGTTGATCGGTGCCCAGTAAAAACAAGGCATCCTGCGGGCGGCTGTTGACCACACCCAGCAAATGGATATCGGTGGGAATGATGCCGAAAAGGCGGTATTCGTAGCCGTGGCCGAACAAAACCAGGTCGCGCGGTTCGGAGGCATCGGGAACGTAGGCAAGTTTGAAGGTGCGTGGGTCGCGGGTGCCCTTCAGGGCATTGACGGTGGGATGGAAGTGGCCGGCGGCGTCGAACCAGTGGATCGGTTGCGGCGGGATGTAGCTGCGGGACGCCTGTGTGTCGAACGGTTCGGTATAGGCGATGGTATCGGCGAAAACCGCAACGACATAGAACGCCAGCACGACGAAGGCGCTGACCAGGGCCAGCTTGTGTTTGCGAAAGCGCCACCAGATCAGTTGCCGTTGCGTGGCAACCGCGACCCGGCTCTCTGCCGTCGTCGCGCTCATTTAAGCTGCCCCAGCCGGATGCGGGGATCGATCCACATCAACAACAGGTCCGACAGCAGTGTGCCGAACACGGTCAACACCCCCAGCATTAGGATAATAGTCGATCCCAGAAGCATGTCCTGGGAAATCAGCGAATGCAGCAACAACGGCCCGACGGTCGGCAGACTGAGCACGACAGAGATGATGATGCTGCCCGACACAGTATAGGGCAGCAGGTAGCCGATCGTGGAGGCGAACGGATTAAGCGCCGCCCTGACCGGATATTTCATGATCACCCGGCGTTCCGACAGGCCCCGCGCCCGGGCGGTGACGACGTAGGGCCGGCGCAGTTCATCCAGCAGATTGGCGCGCATGATACGGACCAGTTGCGCTGTGCCGGCGAGTGCGAGGATCAGCATCGGAATCGGCAAATGCCCAGCCAGGTCCCACACTTTGGCCCAGGACCACGGTGCCAGTTGGAACTCGGAGGAAAACAGGCCGCCGACGCTGGTGTTGAACACCCGCAAGCCGACATACATGATGATCAGGGCAAACAGAAAGTTCGGCACGGCAAGACCGGCGAAGCCGATGAACGTGAAGATGTAGTCGCCGATCGAGTATTGCCTTACCGCCGAATAGATGCCGATCGGCAGTGCCAGGCCCCAGGTGACGACGATCGCGCCGAGCGACAGCAGAATCGTCAGCCACAGGCGGTCACCGATGACCTCGGTCACCGGGCGTCCGTATTCGAACGAGCGGCCGAAGTCGCCTACCGCCACCATCGACAGCCATTTCCAGTACTGCACCAATAACGGCTCATTCAGCCCATACGCCAGCCGCATCGCATCCGCCTCGGCGGGTGAGATAGACGACCCGGAGGCAGCCACCTGCGCCGCATAGGCGGTAACAAAATCGACCGGAGGCAAATGCAGGATGACAAACGTCACCACCGTGATGGCAAAAACGGTAATAACCGCCAGTCCAAGCCGCCGCAGCACATAGGTCAGCACGGGATCAGGCCTTAAAGTACCAGGTTTCCGGATGGGAATTCCCGGGCGTGCGGCAATGCTGAGCATTGCAAACCCGAGCGGCGATGTTGCCCAGGCGGTTCGACACAAGGCGCACGCCAAGACCCGCCGGCGACTGGCCGACCGTGCCGATACCGTACTGCTGGTCAACCAATATCTTCCAAATCTCCTGCGCGTTGTGGGTGCGTCCCTCCGCTTTCAGACCTGCGGCCTCGGCATAAAGGTCAAATATCTTCAGGATGTTCGGATCCTCGGGCTTGGTGCCCTGCGCCCCGCCCGTCGAGTACCAGCGCGCATAATCGGGTCCAAACGCCGCCCCCGGAATGACCGGCACCGCCCATGTCGGAAACAGATACAGCAGCTCCGTTCCACCGTTGTTCCAGACAAACAACTGATGTTCATTGTTGGTTTGCTTGGCGAAGCCCAAACCGCGCTCCATCTCCTTGACATCCGCCTGGATGCCGATCTTGCGCCACTGATCGGCAACCATCTCGGACAGCTTCGGGTAGGGCAGGAAGGCGGCAATCGCGATGACCTGAAGGCGCAGCCGCTCGCCGTTGTCGGTGCGCACCCGGAAACCGTCGCCATCTTTCTTGGCAAGTCCAATGCCATCCAGCATCTTGTTGGCGAGCGCCGGATCGAACGTGGACCACTTCTTGCGCCACTCCGGCCCGGGACTTTGCGGCATGCTCTCACCGGGAGCGGGCGACCCGGGCGTACCGACGCCCAGCCAGAATGTCTCATTCAACTGATCGCGGTCGATGCCCAGCGACAACGCGCGGCGGAAATCGGCATTGGTCAGCCATTTGCGGATTTCCGCGTCACCCGTGAAACTTTGGTTCACATGGAACATGAAGTCCGATCCGGCAAAGCCGAGATCGAGATGGACCTTGTAGTTGCCTTTTTCCTGGTTATCCAGCAGCACCGGCAGTTTGCCGAGGTCGATATGACGCTCCTGCTCGTCATATTCGCCCGCCATCGCCCGCAGATTGACGATTTCGAGGCTTTCGGCAAGCGTGAACTGCACCTTGTCAAAATATGGCAACTGATTGCCCGCCGTATCCACCGCGTAATAATATGGATTGCGCTCCAGCAGCCAGATCGCCGTGTTGATCGGCCGCACGGTGCGCCACGGGCCGAGGACTGGCACCTCGGTATTGAGTTCCCAGTCCTTTTTGAAGTGCAGCATTTGCACCCAGTTCTCGAAGCCCTCTTGCTTCGCGCGTGCGTTGACTGCCTCCAGCGATGAATACTTCGGCAGGAACTGCTTAAGGTAGTGCCCCGGCGCATAGGCGCCAAAGCTGATCTTGGCAGCCTGACGAACCGCTTGCCCGCCGCCCATCGCCGTGTCGCCGGCCATGATGTCCTCGAACAGGAAATACGGCACGTCGAATTCCCAGCGCACAGTGGTTTCATCCACCTTGACCATGCGGCCGGGCTTGCCCCGCGGACGCATCTCCGGCGTCGGCGTCGGCACGATCTCCGGATTGCCGTAGATGTCTTCAAACCAGAAGATGAAATCGTCGGCGGTGAATGGCGATCCGTCCGACCACTTCATGCCTTTTCGCAACGACAGCGTATAGGTCTTGCCGTCGTCACTCAGCGCATAGCCCTTGGCGACGCAGGGCACGATCTTGCTGCCGTCGGCGCTCCAGTGCAGCGGCTTGTCGGACGACTGGATACGGTTGCCATTCTCACCATCAGCCGGTCCGGTGAAAGCGCGGCGCCATGTGCCGCCGTATTTGCCGGTTTCGTTCAGTGGCTGCCACACCATCGGTTCGGCGGGGATGCGTTCGGCCACGGGCGGTAGTTTGCCGGCCTTCACCCGTTCGGCGAGCATCGGCGCTTCCTGGAACGTCTTCGGCCATTTCGCCGGGTCGGTAATCATGGTGGGGCCTTGCAACTCCCCCACCAATCCCGACGCGGACAGGTCAGCGGCGCGTGCGGCCTCGGTCAGCAGGGCCATGGCGGCTGGGCTGGCGGCGAGCGTTGCCAGCAGGCCTCGGCGGGAGAGATTGGGCATGGACGTGTTCCCCGGAGTTTATTTGGCGGGAGGATACCGGGAGAACCGTGGCATTGCCAGGGGGGGAATATTAGGGTCAAAAGCAACGGAACTGTGCAGCCAGTGGCGCCGGGCAAATACGACATTCGCTCGGCCTGCAACACTATCAGCGTCGCACCAAAACCGCACGCGCAGATTAGTTGCGCGGCGGCACGGGTCCAAATCGACGGAATTTGCAGTCACAGAGTAGTATTAAATATTAACATTCCGAGATAAATTCATCTCGCACTGTCCGGCCGCCCGGGTTAGGCGCCTTCGGTTACAAGCTCGAAGTCGATGTTGCCCCGCGTGGCGTGGCTGTACGGGCAAATCGTATCGTGCGTCTCCTGCGCCAATGCACGCACCTCGGCGGCGGGCATAGTCGCTACCTTGACGTGCATTTTGACCGCGATACCGAAGCCGCCGCCCTCACGCGGGCCAACCGACGCATCGCAGGTAACGACCGCGCCGGACACGTTCTTCTTGTGCTTGCTCGCAACGAACTCCAGCGCGCCACCGAAACAGGCCGCATACCCGGCAGCGAACAGATGTTCCGGCGTGGTGGTGTTCGGCAGACCCGGCCCCCCCATCTCTTTCCTAACTGAAAGATCGACACTCACCGAATGATCGGTCGTCTCGGCGTGTCCGTTACGTCCGCCTGTGCTTTCAGCGGTCGCCGTCACCAGAGGCTTAATCGTATGGGCTGCCATCTTGCTCTCCTTGATTAGGGCGTTATTGTTTCGGGTTGCTTCGCCCTCAATCGATAACGCGATCGCACATAGAGTTAAACCATGATCGGGAAAGTTCAACCTCCAACGATCATGGCCTGGCACGGAACTTAGACGTACACCGCCATGTTAACACGGCGGTGCCGCGGATGTTCCGCTCGTCTATTGTCAGGCCGCCTACCGCTAAGAGGCGGAGATGCCCAGTGCTTTTGCCACGCCGTTGCCATAAACTGGATCGGCTTTCGTGCAATTCCCGATGTGCCGCAACTGAATGCCCTTTGGCGCACCGCCGGCGGACCACGCTGTATTCTCAAACAACAACCCCGGCGATCCAGCGATATCCGCCGGTTGGCTTCGGTGCAATCGTTCCGCCAGCCCCATCATGGCCGCGCCGTCTGCCATCCGAACCATGACGGCAAGTCACACCCTTCACCGCCGCGCCATTATGGCGCAACCTGGGGCGGTCCAAGGAAAGGGAACAACCTCCAATGGGAACGGCATCGTCACTGTGCGAAGCAGGCGCCATCACGGGCGTCGGAGAAACCAAATACCTGCGCGGCACGGATCGAACCGCGCTGTCGTTTCAGCTTGAAGCGTCACTGAACGCCATCCGCGATGCAGGGCTGAAGCCATCGGATATCGACGGCCTGATCCCATACGGTCATGGCGCAGTGGCCGAGGACTTCGTCACCAATTTCGGCATCAAGGATCTGCGCTTTTCCGCCACCACGCCGATGGGCGGCGCTTCCTCCGTCGCGGCGATCCAGTGCGCCCTGGCCGTCATCCAGGCCGGCATCTGCAAGCATGTGCTGATTTCGCTCGGGCGCACCGGCTACTCCGGCGGCCGCATCGGCACGCGCGTCCAGCAAATGCCCCAGTTCAAAGTCATCGGCGAGTTCGAAATGCCGCTCGGTGCCATCGCCCCGGCCCAACTTTATGCCCCAATGGCGCGGCGCCACATGGAGATGTACGGCACCACATCCCGCCAGTTGGCCGAGATCGCGGTAACCACCCGATACCACGCCTCGCTGCAAAAGAATGCGACAATGAAGAACCCGATCACGATCGAGGACCACCAGTCCAGCCGCATGATTTCCGACCCGCTGCGGCTGCTGGATTGCTCTTTGGAGAGCGACGGCGGCGCAGCGGTGGTGATCAGCGCGCCAGATCGCGCCCGCGACATGGCGAAGCGGCCAATCCTGGTGATGGGTGTCGCCGAGGGTCATCCGGACTCGCCGTCCGCGATCACCCAACGCCCGGACCTGACCACGCTCGGTTTGGCCAAGGCGGCACCGAAAGCGTTCGCAATGGCCGGGGTAGAGCGCGGCGATATCGACGTGGCCGAGGTGTATGACTGCTTCACCTACATCGTAATGTGCCAGTTGGAAGACCTCGGGTTCTGCAAGAAAGGCGAGGGCGGCGCGTTCGTGGAAAACGGCGCGCTGGGCTTGAACGGCCGGTTGCCGGTGAACACGCATGGCGGATTGCTGTCCCAGGCGCACATGGCCGGCATGAACCACATCGTCGAACTGGCTCGGCAATTGCGCGGAGAGGCGGATGCCCAGGTGCCGAATGCGGAGATCGGATTAGTGACCGGCTACGGCGACATGGGCGACGGCGCCCTGGCTATCATGCGGAGGGCGTAACCATGTCCTATGACAAGCTGGTGCCGTCGCCGAGCCCGGAAACGCAGCCGTACTGGGATGGGTTGAACGAGGGCCGGCTGCGGCTGCAATGCTGTGGGGAGTGCGGCAAGGTCCGGCATTATCCGCGGCCAATGTGCGATGCGTGCTGGTCGATGAAGATCGATTGGGTCGATGCGTCGGGCCTCGGGACGGTGCATAGCTGGACGATTACGCATTACGCGTTCCATCCGGGGTTCAAGGGGGATTTGCCGTATATCCTGGTAACTGTCGATCTACCCGAGGGCGTGCGGATGAACGCTCAGGCACGCGGGATCCAGGAGTCGGCGTTGCGGGTGGGACTGCCGGTGAAAGTCGTGTTCGACCGGGTGAAAGACGATCTGACGCTGCCGGTTTTCGAGGCTGCGTAAGGGGGCAGGCCGCCTTCGATCAGAAGGCGGCTTCCCTACAAATGGCACGTCCGGTCATGCGGCGGCGTGTGTGAACTCCGCGGGCGTCACTCCGGACAGATAACCCTCACCGTTGGTGAAATATATGCGATAGCGGGGGGTGGAGATATGGAACCGTTTGGGAGCCACGTTGGGTCGTCTGGCGGGGCGGAATAGCGGAACGGCGCCTCATTTGCCCCAACCGGCGATGGTGGCCACGCAGTCGGAACTCGGAACTCGACCAGAGTTTTGATGTTCACGCCGACAGAGCAAAAAGTGCGGGTGGCGCCTCTCGGGACCGTGCCGGCCAAGGTCGCGGCTCCGTCATTACGGTCACACCTTCCGAGAAATCCGAAAGCGTTGAATTATGTACAGCTCCCTTTTGCCGCACGTATCATTTAACGCACATTGGTTCTTATGGCCTGGACATCACTATCAACGAGCACTATATGGATAGTGCCTTATCTTACATGGGATGGTTGACATGATAACCGCTCCACAGCTCCGTGCAGCTCGCGCTCTACTGGGCATCGACCAAAAGACGTTGGCTGAGATATCGAACGTCTCGTTGCCCACGATTCAGCGGATGGAGGCGAGCGACGGGACTGTGCGCGGCAACATCGACACCCTGAGCAAAGTGGTCACAGCTTTGGAAACCGCAGGGATTGAACTGATCGGGGACTATTCCCGCAGCGAAGGCCACGGCCGTGGCGTTCGTTTGCGCCAAGCGCCCGTCCATCTGGATTTAAAACGCTTCCACCCAATGAAGTTAAAAGAGAGCCAAGGCGCGCAACCCAATGCGGCCGGCCGGTCGCAGCGGCGACCTTCCGATGAGTGATCGTCGGCAAAGTCCAACCTTCATCGAGCTTTTTACGCCAAAGCTGATTACTGTCCTGCGCGAAAGCTATAGCGTTGCCGCTCTACGGGCAGATTTCATTGCTGGCCTGACCGTCGCCATTGTTGCGCTGCCGCTTTCAATGGCAATTGCGATTGCATCCGGCACCACCCCGGAGCGAGGATTGTTTACTGCTGCCGTTGGCGGATTCCTAATCTCGGCCCTGGGTGGAAGCCGTTTTCAAATCGGCGGCCCTGCGGCAGCATTCACCGTATTGGTAGCTCTTACAGTCAGCCGCGTGGGTCTTGATGGCCTTTTCCTTGCCACCATGATGGCAGGTGTCTTTTTGATCGCAATGGGCTTTCTTCGCCTCGGCACATACATCAAGTTCATCCCCTATCCGGTGACTGTCGGCTTCATCGCGGGTATTGCGATCACACTGCTGGCAGGCCAAATCCATGACTTGCTCGGCTTAAAGCTGGCGGCAGCGGAGCCAGCCGAATTTCTACCCAAGGTCAAAGCCCTGTGGGCAGGAATTTCGACCATTAACCCGGCATCGGCCGCCACCGCGCTTGCCACGCTGGCGATCATAATCGGTCTCAAAAAGGTCCGGCCGCAATGGCCGGGCCTGCTGATCGCAATTACCGTGGCGGCGGTCGTCGCCACACTACTAAAATTGCCGATTGAGACAATTGGAACGCGGTTTGGCGGCATTCCGGACTCGCTGCCGCGTCCAGCGCTGCCCGATTTTTCATTGGAGAAAATGCAGGCGGTCCTACCCGACGCAATTTCCTTTGCTCTCCTTGGGGCAATTGAATCGCTACTTTCTGCCGTGGCGGCAGACGGTATGACGGGTCGGCGTCACCGCTCGAATATGGAATTGGTCGCGCAAGGCTTCGCCAATATCGCCTCGGCGCTGTTCGGCGGTATTTGTGCAACCGGCACCATTGCCCGGACCGCAACCAATGTGCGCGCCGGGGCACGCAGCCCGCTATCCGGAATGTTCCACGCCGTTTTTATCCTGCTGTTCATGCTGGTGGCCGCACCGCTCGCAAGCTTCATCCCGCTTGCGGCTCTCGCGGGCGTATTGGTCATCGTTGCTTGGAACATGGCCGAAAAACCTGAGCTGCTGACCCTTCTGCGATCCTCCAAGGGTGATGCCGTCGTGCTGCTCGCCACACTAGGCTTGACCGTATTTCGCAGCCTTACCGAGGGCATCGTCGTCGGCTTTGGCTTGGGCGCGCTGTTGTTCATCAACCGGATGGCACAAAGCACCGGCATTCAAGCGCGGGCTCCACACGTTCCTGACGATAAAGCGGACGATGCCAATGGCGGCCGCACTCCCTACGATGCACGCATTGCCACTGACCCCGACGTTGCCGCATATCGCATTACAGGCGCATTTTTCTTTGCCGGGGCTGCCACCGTGGGCGCAGTTCTTGACAACATTGCAGATCGGCATAAGGCGTTCGTGATTGACTTCGCGGCCGTTCCCTTCATTGACTCGACTGCCGCAAACACCATTGGCAGTGTGGCGCGTAAAGCCAGAAAGGGTGGGGTTGCCTTGTTGATTTCGGCCGCATCGCCCGAGGTTCGGGAATCATTGGCCTCGCATGGCGTCCGGTCACCTGCCGTGCGCTTTGAACCAACATTGGAAGATGCATTCGCCGCCGCGCATGCAGGGCTTGCTCAGCAAAAAATTCGGTGACGACACCCTCTGCAATTTGCATAAACCTTGCATTTCGGTACACGACCGGTTCCAGCACGGCTGTGTTGGTGGTACCGGCAGACGAGTTTTCACGAACAAGGTTCAATGGTCGAGGGGCAACGCCGCCGCCCTCACCCCACCCAATCCAACCCCACATCCAACACCGTAGCCGAGTGCGTCAGCCAACCCACCGACAGCAAATCCACCCCGCTCGCCGCGATAGCGGGCGCCGTGTCCGGCCTGATCCGCCCCGAAGCCTCGGTGATCGCGCGTCCGTCCACCATCCCCACCGCCTGCCGCAGCATGTCCGGACCCATATTGTCCAACAGCACCGCGTCCACGCGCAACGTCAGCGCCTCGGCCAGTTGCTCCAAAGTATCGACCTCGAGTTCGATCTTCACCAGGTGCCCAACGCCAGCGCGCGCCCGTTCGACCGCCGCACGCACCCCACCGGCGATGGCAACATGGTTGTCCTTGATCAGCACCGCATCGTCCAACCCGAACCGGTGGTTCGATCCACCCCCGACCCGCACGGCGTATTTCTGTGCGAACCGCAGCCCCGGCATCGTCTTGCGGGTGCAACAAACCTGCGCCTTCGTCCCGGCAATCGCATCGGCGATGCCGCGTGTGGCGGAGGCAACGCCGCTCAGGTGGCACAGGAAATTCAGTGCCGTTCGTTCCGCCGTCAGTATCCCCCGCGCCGGCCCGGCGATCGTTGCGATCAGGTCACCCGGCTGCAACCGGCTACCGTCGGGCCGAGCGACCTCGACCTCGATCTCCGGGTCGATCAGCCGAAACGCAACCCTCGCAAAGTCCAGCCCCGCCACCACACCGGGTTGCCGCGCCACCAACGCGCAACGGGTCAACGCGCCAACGGGAACAATGGAGTCCGTCGTCAGGTCCCCTGCCCTTCCGAGGTCCTCCAGCAACGCGGCGCGGACGGACGGTTCGATCATCACCATCGGCAGCGGATTAAACATCGCGCTCATCAGCGCACCGCCAGCATGCGTTCGACCGACAAGCGCGCGCGGTCGATCAGGGCCGGGTCGATCGTCACTTCCTCGGTCATCGTTTCCAAAGCACGGCGAATCCCCGGCAGGGTAATTCGTTTCATGTGCGGGCATAGATTGCACGGCCGGACGAACTCGATATCCGGATAACCCACCGAAACGTTGTCCGCCATAGAACATTCCGTCAGCAGCACAACCCGAGCCGGCCGCTCCCGCCCCACATACCCCAACATGTCGGCGGTGGATCCGGTGTAGTCGGATTCAGCAACGACCTCCGGCGGGCATTCCGGGTGCGCCAGGATGGTGACGCCAGGATAATCCACCCGCAATGCCCGAACTTCGGCGGCGGTGAAGCGTTCATGCACCTCGCAATGACCCGCCCAGGCGATGATTTTCACGCGGGTTTGGGCGGCGATGTTCTGCGCCAGGTATTCGTCCGGCAGCATGATCACCCGATCGACACCAAGCGACTCGACGATCTTCAGGGCGTTACCGGATGTGCAACAAATGTCGGATTCCGCCTTCACGGCGGCAGACGAATTTACATACGTCACGACAGGCACACCGGGATAACGTTCGCGCATCAACCGCACGTCGGCGGCGGTAATGGACTCCGCCAGGGAACACCCGGCCCGGCTATCCGGAATCAAGACAGTCTTCGACGGGTTCAGCATCTTCGCCGTCTCCGCCATGAAATGCACCCCGGCCAGGACGATGACCTTGGCGTCCACCTTCATCGCCTCCCGCGCCAACGCCAAGCTGTCGCCCACGATGTCGGCGACACAGTGGAAAATCTCCGGTGTCATGTAATTGTGAGCCAGGATCACCGCGTCACGCTCCCGCTTCAGCCGCAGGATCGCCTCTATGTCGTCGGCAAAAACGGGCCATTCGATGGCCGGGATCAGCGTTTTGACCCGGTCATAGAGCGGGGCCGTGCGTTCGAGCAGCGCGGTGGTGGACATCGGGACCTCCTTTGTAATGCTCTATATGAGCATTATTGGAGGTTATGCTAGCGATGAGTATAAGGATGTCAAGCGTGACCCGTGGGCAAACGCGACCGACGCGCCAAAGTCCGATTTCCGGCCCCAGCCTCACGCCATTCGCGGTGCCCGTCGCAGCAGCAGCAGCGGCAGGATCAGTGCGACGCCGATGCCCCAGCTTCCGTTGATCAGCAGTGACCTCACCCAATTCAGTAACACCCAGCCGCTGCCCACCGGCAAACCTTTGATTGCGGGCACCACGAAAGTGCCGGCCAGCATGGCGATAACCCCAAGACCTAAACCGCACAGCCAAAGCGGCGCACGCAACCGCGGCAGCGCCAATCCAAAGACGATCCCGTAAAGTCCGCCCCAGAAGCATAGATTGAGGATCTGCGGCACCTGCAAGGGTCCGACGGAGCTGACCGGATACGGCGCACGCATTCCCAGGCCCGGCAGATCCAGTACATGCAGCGCCTCCCACATGCCTGCATGGAAGGTCAGCACCGACAGCGCTCCGGCGATAAATCCGAACAAGGCACGCGTCGCGGGCGTTTGCATGGTCGTTTCCTCTCGGTTTAACTGTAATGATGAGTCTGCCGTCTTGGTGCCGCCTGTCAACCACCCGCACCGTCTCACCGGGATACTGTTCGTTTCGCCTGTCCCGGCGGGAACGACTTGCAGGCCAAACGACTTGCAGGCCGGCCGGTTCAGACCGCCCGCACCAATGGCAGCTTGGTCCCGGCCACCTGCCGTTCCGCCAGCACCTCGCGCCGGAAGCGGAACAGCTTGGCGGGCCGGCCACCGGTTTCGGTCGTGACGTCGCCGGTTTCCTCAACCAAATTCTGTTGATCGATCAGGCGCCGGAAGTTTTGCTTATGCAGCAGCCGCCCGGCCAGGGCTTCCACCGTCCGTTGCAACTGCAACAAGGTAAATCCTGGCGGCATGAGTTCGAATACCACCGGCCTATACTTGATCTTTGCACGCAAACGAGCGATTCCGGTGGCGAGGATGCGGCGGTGGTCGTGACGCATGGGCTCGCCCGGGGCTGCCGTCAGGGTTTCGGACAGGCCCGTTGCCTCGTGCCGCCCTTCGGCGACCAGCCCGGCCTCCCACAGCAGTTCATACCGTTGAAGAACCAGTTCTTCGTTCCAGCGTTGCCCGCGCAGTCCGAAGTTGATGGCGATCCGCCTTTCCCGATCGCGTTGGGTCGCCGGATCGTCCGCGCTGTCCGCCCAGCCGTACAACGCCGGCGCCAGGATCGCCTCGCCCAACGCGGCGCCGGGACCGCGAAAATCCTCCCACGGAAAAAAGCGATACCAAGGCTGCCATGCCGCGTCCCAACCCGCCACCACCGGCGCTTCCCGTGTCAGCCCCAGGTAACTAACCGACACGACCCGCCCCAGCGTGCCCTGTTTCCGGTCCTGGTCGGCAAAGGTATAGAGTTGCTCGACGTAACCCAGCGGGTGGTGGGTTTGCGTCTCCACCCAGGTCCGCAAGCCGGCCTGGAGTGAACGGTGAGCCGGCTCGAACGGACCCGACGGCAGTGCCTGACCGTGCTCGATCGTTAGAACGCGCGGTTCTCCTCCGGTGACCGCGACGATCACCGCAGTCAGTTCCGCGGCGACCGCGACGCTGTCGGAACCGATGATCGCACTTTCGGGGCGGTCATCGGCTGCGTCGGCTTTTCCTGTGGTGGTGCTGTCGATACGTATATCAGGCATGGCGCGCTTGTCGCATACCGAACGCGGTGTCGCCACCGTCAATTCGATCCGCGAAAGTTGGCCGGCAGCCCTTCAACGTGGCGTCTTCGATCACGCCCCCGCCCGGGTATCCCGGCGTTAGGACCATTCCGGCGGCGATCCCGGTTTCGATCCTGCTGGGCCCGGCCCGCGTCCGGCCCACGTCAGGCAGCGCATATCGACACGCGCCGCAGTCCGGGCAAGTATTCCCGCATTGAGAAAAGGGAAACAGCCATGGACGTCCTACTACCCCTCGCCGAGAAAATCGGCGCTCGTTTAAAGGAACGCGGGGAGACGATCGGCATCGCCGAATCTTCCACCGGCGGCCTGTTGTCGGCGGCACTGCTGTCGGTCGGCGGAGCATCCGCCTACTTCCGTGGCGGCGGCGTGATCTATACCGCATATGCTCGGAAAGCTTTCTTAGAGATCCCCAACCCGCTGCCCGCCCCGATCGAGCGGGCGTCCACCGAACCGTACGCCCTGCTTCTGGCCGACACGGTGCGCGCCCGGTTGGACGCAACCTGGGGTCTGGGCGAAACCGGGGCCACGGGGCCGACGGGCAACCGGTATGGCGACAAGGCGGGGCATACCTGCATCGCGGTGACCAGTGCCGGGTTCTCTAAAGTCATCACGTTGGAAACCGGCAACCCCGACCGCATCGCCAACATGCGGGCCTTTGGTATTCGCGCGCTGGAACTGCTGGCAGAGGCATTGCGGTAGCCGCCGGTTCATCACTGTCCGTTCGGTAAGGGGCCGCCGGATCGCGTCATCGCGGCCGGCGGCCCACTCTTTGCCGAGGCGTGCATAGCGATACGCACCGGGCCGCGGTCAGGGCGCGCGGTGCGGAATGGTCCTGGTTGACCCCGCGGGACGCGCTGCTGCCGGCCCGGCACTGGATGGCAACCTGTGGCGGAAACGCACCGGCGACGGAGCCTCTTTCAGCCCGCCGGTAAGGCCCGCGGCTTGCCGTCATCGTCAACCGCGACCAATACGAACTCCGCCGCCGTGACCCGCACCCGATCCCCCTGGTTGCACCGAAGCACGTAGGCCTCGACGGTGACGATGATGGATGTGCGGCCGGTCCTGGCGATGTCGGTATAGACGCAGACCACATCGCCGACTTTCACCGGCTGCAGGAAACTGAGGTTGGACACCGCCGCCGTCGCGACCCGGCCCTTAGCGCGGGTGCCGGCCGCGATCCCGGCCGCGAGGTCCATCAGCGACATGATCCAGCCACCGAAGATGTCGCCCGCCGGGTTGGTATCGGCGGGCATGGCAACTGTGCGCAGTGACAACTCCCCGCGAGGTTGGATGCTGTCGGATTGCATGGTGGCTTCCTTTTCTCTGCCAATTGACGTATCCGCTGACCGTTCAATGGTGCCTTAAAATCGTCTCGGTTGGTTGGTCCGGCCCGGTCAATGCCCCTTAGGCGGCCCCCCTGACGATCCAGTTAAGGTTTACGTCCATCTTAGAATCCTTCGATGGTACTGAGTCATTTCGTAACTGCCCAGGTACCCCTCTGGCGTGCCCGGGCAGTCTCCGGGAATCAGGTCTATGGTCGAGTTTGCGCGGCTTCGAGGATTTTTTGCGGCACAAACTGGCCCACAGGCTGGATTTAGGCGACCTACCCGGGTAGTTACGTCATTTCCGCCCGCGATCCTGGCGAGACGCATGCCGAATTTGGCATCCATACCCAACATGCTGCCGCGATACAGCCAATCAAGCGTAATGCCGGTCTGCGAGCAGAGCCGCACCATTACCGGCATCCATGGCAGATTGTATCCTGAAATTCAATGATTAACGGCGCTCACGGTCACACCGCACAACTCACCAAGGTCGCGGTCGGAATTGATTTCGCACTGCTGCATCACTGACCGCAGCCGCGTCGCAACTTCACGCTCTATGCCGCTCATGGAGCGCACTCTTTCATAACGATATCGACGAACCAAAAGCCGCGTGAGGGCAAGCCAAAGCGTGATTCACGTTTGAGGTTGCTTCCACCCCAAACGAGTATCATGCGATCAAACATAGAATTATACCAACGGCCCAATATTTTGACCGTTCGGCCGCTTCTCGTCATGGCAGGCGAAGGCCTGCCATCCACGTCTTTGTCTGAACCAGCATCGCGTTTCGGGGATGGCGGGACTTCGCCCGCCATAACGGTGACGGGTCAGAATATAGGGCCGTTGGCATTAGACCATGATCGGCACGGGAGAGGGTTCTACCCCAAACGATCATGGTCTAATGGCTGCAACCGCGCCAGCGCCGCAAGGCGCGGATGATCGGCCTGCGCCTGTCATGATGGTGACGGGCCAGGACAATCGCTGCTGGTATCGGATCGGGGGTCAGGCGGCCTTCGTCAGTGTTCGGCAAAGCTCGCCGGGGCTCTTCGCGCGATGAAACGACGCAATCCGTCCTTCAATAGAACTGTGTTGAAATTCATCAACAGACCGACGGCGCAGTCACTCAAATGGAGATAGGTCAAAATTTGGGCGGTATGCACCTGCTGAAGCGATTCCACCGATTTGAGTTCCAGCAGCACGGTATTATTGACGACGACGTCGGCTCGATAGCCCTTATCGAAATTCATGTCCTCGTACACCACCGGCAGCGGGACTTCGCGCCGGACGTTCAGCCCACAGCGGTGAAGTTCCCAGCAGAGGCAGTCCTGATACATCGATTCGTAAAGGCCGGGACCCAGTTTGCGATGCACCTTGATGGCAAGGCCGATGATCCGCTCGGTCAGGTCAGGGCCTGGTTCGGGGGAGCGGTTGTCCACGGCCGGCATCATCACAGGTTCGGGTTAACGGAGAGTTAACGGATGGACAATAACTGTGAGAAACGACGGACTTCACGCAGAGGGCGCAGAGCAAGTTTCTAGGCCTTCGGCCAAAAAAACCACCGCGGCCCTCCGGCGCTGGCCCATATCTGACACCGGTCGGACGACCAGTCGGCCGAAGGCCCTGAAAATCTTCCCTGCGCTCTCTGCGCCACGCTCTGCGAACTCTGCGTGAAGTCGAAAGAACAATCAGCCGCCCACCGTGCCGTTTATACTCCTCGGCAACCAGAGACCATCCTGGCCGCAGTCCAAAATTTCGCGCACGGTTCCCATTTGCCTCGTCCGGCCGTCAGGGGCGCAAGACCACCGAACCGCTGACCGCCCGTGATTCGACGCGACGATGCGCCTCGGCGGCGTCGGCGAGAGGCAATTGAACCGGAGCGGGAGCAGCCAGCCAGCCTTCGACAAAGCCCTGGAACAGCGAGGCACTGACCTCTTCCAAAGTCGCCCGGTCCTTCTGAGCGTAATGGAAAACATTCGGCCGCGATAAAGTCAAAGACTTACCAAACAATTCGCTCGGCGCGATCAAATCGACTGGCCCGGACGATTGACCGAAGTTCACGAGATGCCCGCACCGCGCCAAACTGTCGAGTGAGCCTTTGAACGTGTCGCGCCCGACTGAATCGTAAACCGCATCGACCCCGAGACCGTTGGTGATCTCGCGGACAGCATCGACAAAATTCTCAGTCCGGTAATTGATGACGTGCACGCAACCGGCCTGCCGAGCGAATTCCAGCTTTTCCGCGCTGCCGGCCGTTCCGATCACAGTCGCCCCCAGCCTGACGGCCCACTGCACCAGCAGATTACCGACACCGCCTGCCGCAGCGTGGATCAGGATCGTCTCACCGCGTTTGATCGGGTGAACGCGCCGCACCAGCATCTCGGCCGTCAGACCTTTGAGATAGACTGAAGCGGCCGTTGCGTCATCGACGCCTTCCGGAATTTTGACGGCGAGATCGGCCGGCAGGTTCCGTTCCGTGGCATAGCCGCCGTAGCCGAGGGTCATGTAGGCGACGCGATCGCCCGATGCGAAGGCGGTGACGCCGGGGCCTACGTCCTCTACCACGCCCGCCGCCTCAAGCCCCGGAATTCCCGGTAGGGTCAGGGTCCGGTACAGTCCAGTCCGGACATAGATGTCGTGGAAATTGACCGCGACCGCCGTCTGGCGCAACCGAATCTGCCCCGGTCCGGGATTTCCCGTTTCGGTCTCAACTGCGGTCAAAACCTCGGGACCGCCATGTTCGCGCATAACAATGGAGAGCGACATCGAATTATCCTTCGTTCAGACAACTCCGAACCGGTCGCCCAATTCCGACCATACACGATTGTCGCCAGACCGTCGCCCCTCAGCCGTAAAGCAATCGTCGCAGTCAAAGTGCCAATTAGGGCAACAGGAAAATGCAAAACCGCCTACCTTTTAATGCAGTTTCCGAATGGATTGGCAGGAACCCGTTCATGCTGCGTGCCAAGCTTCCGCTAACCCCGGCGGCACCCATCATGGCCGATAGGATGCGCTAATCGGCGCCTTGCATCCGTTAAGCCACGGGTCCCCTTCAACTGCCCGCGGTAATGGTCTAAATTGCGGGAATGACCAGTATTCTCCTTCGCCACGACCGTAACTCCATCGCGACCCTGACGTTAAACCGTCCGGCCGCACGCAACGCGTTGTCGATGGGCCTAATGGAGGCGCTGGACGCGGAACTGGCCGCCATCGCCTGCGACCCGGGGGTGAAAGTCGTCATCATCGCCGCCAATGGCCCCGCTTTCTGCGCCGGGCATGACCTGCGAGAAGTCCGCGGAACACCGACGCGGGAGGCGTATGCGGCACTGTTCGCGCTGTGCTCCCGCCTTATGCAGCGCATTGTGCGGCTGCCGAAGCCCGTGATCGCGCAGGTGCATGGCGTTGCCACCGCCGCCGGTTGCCAGTTGGTGGCCTCGGCCGATCTCGCGGTTGCCGCCGACACGGCGCGCTTCGCCACACCCGGGGTGGATATCGGCTTGTTCTGCTCCACCCCGATGGTCGCGCTGTCCCGTGCGGTCGGCCGCAAGGCGGCGATGGAGATGCTTCTTACAGGCGACATGGTCCCGGCGGCACGGGCACGGGAACTCGGTCTGATCAACCGCGTGGTCCCGGAAGACGAACTACAGGCCGCGACCCTCGCCCTGGCAACCCAGATCGCGGCAAAAAGCCCGCTGACCGTGGCGATCGGCAAGGAAGCCTTCTACCGGCAGGTCGAAATGGATTTGTCCTCCGCCTATGACTACGCGTCCGAAGTCATGACCCGGAATATGCTGGCGCGCGATGCCGAGGAAGGCATCGACGCATTCCTGGAAAAGCGCAAACCGGAATGGGTTGGGGCTTGACCGCGCGTGCCATCATCTCCACGTGATCGAAATCCATGAAAGACCCCTACGAAACCCTCGGCGTAGCGCGCACAGCCGATGATGCCGCCATCCGGGCGGCTTACCGGAAGCTGGCGAAGACGCATCATCCCGATGTCAATCCGGACAAGCCCGGTGCGGCGGTGCGGTTTGGCGAAATCAGCGCGGCGAACGAGTTGCTGTCCGACAAGGACAAGCGCGCCCGCTTCGATCGTGGCGAAATCGATGCCGAAGGGCGTGAAGTCCATCAGCAGCGTCAGTACTACCGCGACACCGCAGGCCAGGAGCGTTACAATCCGGCCGGCGGTTTCAGCCAGGAAGACCTGGAATCTTTCTTCTCCCAGCAGTTTGGCCAGGCCGGCCGGCGTTCGGACTGGGGTGCCACCGGCCGCGTGAGACCAGGCCGAGATATGCAGTATTCGCTAACCGTTAGTTTCGTCGATGCAGCCAGCGGGACGACGCGGCGGCTGGCCCTGCCGGATGGCAAGACGCTGGACGTGCGCATTCCCCCCGGAACCGAGGACGGCCATGTCCTGCGCCTGCGCGGCCAGGGCGGTCCGGGGCACAACGGCGCCCCCGCCGGCGATGCGCTGATCGAGATCGCGGTCGCGCCCGATCCCCGCTTCCATCGCGATGGCGACGACATCGTCACCGACATTCCTGTGTCGCTGAAGGAAGCGGTGCTGGGCACGTCGCTGGAAGTGCCGACCATCCACGGGCCGGTGAAGGTCTCGGTTCCCGCAGGCTCCGGCACCGGCACGCGGTTGCGGCTGCGTGGCAAAGGCATTCGCCAGGGACACCAGTTCGTGCAGCTTCAGGTCGTGCTGCCGCCGGGCGATGAGCCGGAACTGGCGGAGTTCCTAAGGACCTGGACTCCGAAAGGAACCGTTAACCCGAGGGACGCCACCTGATGCGTGTCACCGCCGTCATAGCGCTGTTCCCGGACCTGCGGGAGGCCGAGTTGACCGGCTGGGTGGAACGCGGATGGGTGCGGGCCGAGGGTTCCCCGCCCGACTGGGTGTTCCAGGAGATCGACGTGGCCCGCGTCCGGCTGATCCACGACTTCCGCCACACGATGGCAGTGCCTGAAGAAACGATGCCGCTGGTGCTGTCCCTACTGGATCAGGTCTATGCCCTCCGTGGCCAGATGCGCCTCATCGCTCGGGCGGTCGAAGGCCAGCCGAAGGATGTGCAGGCAGCGATCCTGGCGGCAATCAGGGGTTAGAACGGCATTTCCGTCGATGCCGACGGTATCCTTGCGGTCAGCAATATAGGATCGGAGGGTGGAGGGACCGCAGGTGACCAGTTAGACGAACAGCCGAAATGTAGGAGCGCATCACCTGCTGCGAGCGTCAACATTCGCTCTCGGATATCCGCCGCCAGTAAATCGTTCGCACTCTTTAGTTCGTCCGCAGTCAAATTTCTATTTGCCATGACGATGCTCGCCTCCAATCGCCGCCCGGTACGGCGTCGATCGAGAACCTTGTAGTCCGACGGTCTAGCCGAGCGAAGCAGCCGTTCACATTAACGTAAGGCCGTATCCGGTGGCTTACCGGCAATGCCGGCCTGTTTCAGTTTGCATGAATTGACCAGACCAACTCACCTGACCAAATAAATTTTGAGATTCTCGCGGATGTCTTCGGTCCCGTTAACCTTTCGTCAATCTGGTGCCGGTATGACTGAGCTTGTGAACCTCTACGATGCCAAATCGCAGCTCTCCCGCCTGATCGACCGCGCCGCGGCTGGGGAGGACATTGTTATCGCGCGCGCCGGCAAGCCGATCGTGCGGCTGGTGCCGGTCGATGACGCGTCTCCGCGCCAGCCGGGGATGCTGAAGGGGCTGGTGGTGCCGGACGCACTGTTCGATCCCCTGCCCGCGGATGAACAAGACCTGTGGGAATGAGGCTGCTGCTCGATACGCACGCGCTGGTGTGGTGGTGGACGAACGATCCGCGCCTGCCCGCGCGGGCCAGGGCTGCGATCGCCGCCCCGGGCAGCACGGTGTTTGTCAGCGCTGTGTCGGCGTGGGAGATCACGACCAAGCACCGGGTCGGCAAATGGCCGGAGGTGGAGCAGTTGATCGCCGAGTTTACCTCGCTGCTGCGACGTTCCCGCTTTCAGGCTTTGCCAATCACCATGGAGCATGCGCATCGCGCCGGCGCGATACCGGGGCCGCATCGTGACCCGTTCGACCGCATGCTGAT
>JANXLQ010000352.1 GCA_025355085.1 Rhodopila sp. | reverse complement strand
TCAGGAATTCCCGCCCGAGGCGATGGAGGGGCTGATCGGTTCCCTTATTCGGACCCCGATGCAGCGGGACACGCTGTACCGCCCCGTTGGTAACGAACGGCGAGTGGTTTCGTTCAACGCGGCGGAACTGGCGCCAATTGTGCAGACTCCGCCGAGGAAGGTTATGGCGGCGGAGTAGATACACCGAGCCTGCGTTGGCGCTGCACGATGTCATTGTCCGATTTGGCATTGTGAGGAGCGTTTGCGCTGCGGCAATCCCCTTGGAGGCGCGCAGTGATCGGGAGATTGCCGCGTCGCTTCGCCCCTGACAGGAAATACAGGTGTCCAGTGGCAGATCGGGCCGCGTGTCGTCCTGGCGGGCGAAGGCTTGCCATCCACGCCTTACGGTGGTGGGCGAGGCAAATGCGTGGATGGCGGGCCTTCGCCCGACATGACGATACGATCCCGGGCCTTCGCCCGACATGACGATATGGTCAGGGCCACCCTCTGGAAGAAGCGATACATGAGCAGTTTCATACAAGGCGGGCCGGGCGCCGGCCGGTGCGGAACTCGCAAGAACAATCAGTGGCCACATCGCCACGCTCGATAGATCAGATTATGGATATTTCGGTTATCATTCCGACGTTGAATGCAGTAACAACCTTGCCCCGAACTCTGGCGGCGCTGGGTGACCGGGTCGAAATTATTGTCGTGGATGGAGGCAGCTCGGACGGGACCCCCGATCTGGCCGCAGCGTATGGTGCCCGCGTCCTGACCTCTGCGCGAGGCCGCGGCACCCAGTTTGCCGCCGGCATCGCCGCAGCCGGCCATCCGTGGCTGCTGCTGCTGCATGCCGATACAGTCCTATCCCTGCATTGGCGAACGGCGTTATCCGTTAACGCAACGAACGCCGGCTATTTCCGCTTTGTCCTCGACAGTCTGGACCCGCGCGCCCGGCGCTTGGAACGGATGGTCGCCTGGAGGTGCCGAACGCTCGGCTTACCCTACGGCGACCAGGGCCTGCTGATCCACCGCGACCTGCTCCGCGCCGCCGGTGGGATGAAAGCGATCCCGCTGATGGAGGATGTCGATCTGGTTCGCCGCCTCGGCCGCGCCCGCCTTGTTCCTCTGGCTGCCGACGCGATCACCTCGGCGTCGAAATGGGAACAGCAAGGCTACGCCTGTCGATCCACGCGAAATCTACTATGCCTGTCACTGTGGTTCGCCGGCGTGCCCCCGGGAAAAATCCAACGGATCTATGGATGAGGGACACTGTCATCGTGTTCGCCCGCGCGCCCCGTCTGGGTACGGTTAAGCGACGGTTGGCGCTGGGCATCGGCGACCGCGCTGCGTTGCGCTTTCACACCGCTACCCTGACAGCGCTGCTGCGCGACCTGACATCGTGCCGCCGCTTCGACGTGGTTCTGGCGGTAACGCCCGACCGTGCATTCGTTCGCCTGCCGCCAAGGGTCCAACGCATCGAGCAGGGCCACGGCGACCTCGGCACGCGCATGACCAGGGCACTGTCCCGCTACCCCCGAGGCCGGGTCGCATTGATGGGATGCGATATTCCGCAGGCTGGATCAGACGATATCCGAGCAGCGCTGCGCGGCCTGGGAACAGCCGATGCGGTTTTTGGGCCGGCGGCGGATGGCGGATACTGGCTGATCGCCTTGGGCCCACGCCGGCCGGCAGAATTGTTCGGGTCGGCGAGATGGTCCACGGAACATGCCCTTGCGGATACGCTGAACCAATTCCGCCATCGCCGAACCAACTTCGTCCGCACCTTACATGACGTCGATACGGTCGCAGACTGGCGACATTTGCAATTGGCTCCAGACCCCCCGGGGACCTTGCGTAATCGTCCCGATCAAACGATCCTGCCCCGATAAGAGGGAAACGAATCACCAATGGCCATCTCCACCGTCGGCGTGGACCGCGATGCGGTCTATAACAAGATAACCTGGCGCCTGATGCCCTTCCTGCTGGCATGCTACGTGATCAACTATCTCGACCGCGTCAGCATCGGTTATGCAAAGCTACAATTCATCCCGGAAATGCATCTGAATGAAGCGGTGTTCGGCCTGATCACGTCCGCCTTCTTCATCGGCTACATCGTGTTCGAGATACCATCCAACCTACTGCTGTTGCGCGTCGGCGCGCCGGCCACCCTGACGCGGATCATGGTGCTGTGGGGCGCGGTGATCGTTTCAATGATGTTCGCGCAAAACGAATACTGGTTCTACGTGCAGCGCTTCTTGCTCGGTTCGTTCGAGGCCGGCTTCTTCCCTGGCGTCCTGCTGTATCTAAGCTTCTGGTTTCCCAACCACCGGCGCGGCAGAGCCACCAGCCTGTTCCTGGTCGGGATTCCGCTGTCCGGGGTAGTCGGAGGTGCGATCTCCGGCGCCATCATGGAAGGCATGAACGGGGTGATGGGCATCCCGGGCTGGCGCTGGCTGTTCCTGATCGACGGCCTGCCCGCCATTCTGCTCGGTTTTGCCGCATGGTTCGTGCTGACCGACAAGCCGGCCAACGCACGCTTCCTGAGCGATGCGGAAAAGCAGGTGGTGATCGAGGACATGGAGGCCGACCGGCGCGCCCGCACCACAGCCGCATCGAGTACCGTGGCCGAGACGCTGCGTAATCCCAAAATCTGGTTGATGGTCGTGGTGTATTTCACCATGGCGTTCCTCAACACCAACCAGATTTGGTTCCCAACATTGCTGCGCGAAGTCGGTGCGAAATCCGTGACCGAAGCGGGCAATATCCTCGTCGGCGTGTGGATTTTCGCCGCCATATTCGTCTTGCTGGTGTGCCGCAACTCCGATCGGGTGGGGGAACGGAAGTGGCACATGCTGGTGACCGGAACGATGGCGACCGTCGCCTATTTGGCGTTTCCGCTGGCGGCCGGCAATTTGTGGGCGAGCGCCTGTTTGGTCGCCATCGCGGCCGCGTCCGGATATGCGGTGTTCATGGTGTTCTGGACCGTGCCACCAGTTTTCCTGGAAGCACGCGGGGCGGCCATGGGGATCGGAATGATCAGTGCCCTGGGTCAGTTTGGCGGATTGTCAGGTCCGGCCGTGGTCGGCTGGGCGTTCCACGAAACCGGCAGCATCTATGTTGGCTTCACCGTGGCCGCGGTGGCGATCTTCCTCGGCACGCTGCTGGTGGTGTTCGGCATTCCGCACACGCGCCTGCGGAGGCCGGCGGGGTAGCCACTTTGGGCCGGGGGCGTCATAGTCCACCGGCTTGAAGTGGGAAGGAAACGCCTGAATGGAGTTGCCGTCGATCGTGCCGCCGCCGCATGGACGCGGGTGGCCGGAGGCCCCGGCCGACATCGCCGGTATGCACTGGATGTGGCTGGAGGAAGCCGCGCATTTCGCGTCTGACAACGAAACCGAGTGGCCCTACGATCTGCGCCTGCACCTGGAAAGCGGCTTCTTCGAACCGCCTCCGTTCAATGCGGTGCTGGGTCCGATTCGTCCGCGCGGCCCTGCCAACGGGCTGGTGCTGCGTCGAGGCCACAAGATCGCATCCTGGGGTGAGACCGATCAGGTCGATTTCACGTTCTCGGCGGCGAAAAGCTATCTGAGCCTGTTGGCTGGCATCGCGGTCATGGACGGGCTGATTACCGATCTGGATGAGCCGGTTGGCCGCACAGTCGATGATGGGGGATTCGATAGTCCGCAAAACCGCGGGGTGACGTGGCGGCACCTGTTGCAGAATACGTCCGAATGGGAAGGCGAGCTGTTCGGCAAATCCGATCTGATCGATCGGAACAGAAGCCTCGGGCTGGAGGGCAAGGGGCGGAAGGGCGATCTGCGTCCGCTGAAAGCCCCCGGCGAGCACTGGGAATACAATGACGTTCGTGTCAATCGGCTGAGTCTCGCGCTGCTGCAACGCTTCCGCCGGCCATTACCGGATGTGTTCAGGGACCGCATCATGGACCCGATCGGGGCGTCATCCGATTGGTCCTGGCACGGATACAGCACCTCTTCGGTCGAGATCGATGGGCGGATGATCGAAAGCGTCTCCGGTGGCACGCACTGGGGCGGCGGCATCTTGATCCATGCCGAGGATCAGGCCCGTATTGGTCTGCTGATGCAGCGGCGGGGCGAGTGGAACGGGAAGCGCATCCTACCGGAAAGCTGGATTGCGGAGTCGTTGCGACCCTGTGCGCTGAATCCGGTGTATGGGCTGTTGTGGTGGCTGAACACCGGCCGCGGCCGTTACCAAAGCGCACCACAGGATAGTTTTTTCGCCTCCGGCGCCGGCGGCAACCTGACCTGGATCGCGCCGCAACAAGAATTGGTCGCGGTGCTGCGCTGGACCGATCCGACCGCGATGGACACATTTACTCGTTTGATTATGCAGGCAGTAGAAGAATGACAACTTTTGAGACCGTGACTGTCGAATATCCTCAGGAACACACCGTCCTGGTGACGTTGAACCGCCCGGCGGTGGCCAACGCAATGAATACCCAAATGGGTTTGGACCTGTTGGCGGTGTTCGACGGGTTCTGCGCCGCCCCCAACAAGCAACGCTGTATCGTGCTGACCGGGGCGGGAAAGGCGTTTTGCGGCGGGGGCGACCTGAAGCAGCGCAAAGGCATGACCGACGAGGAATGGCAGGACCAGCACCTGATTTTTGAGCGGATGATCCGGGCGATGTTGGGTTGCCAGGTGCCGATCATCGCAGCCGTGAACGGGGCCGCCTATGCCGGCGGGATGGAAATTTCTCTATGCGCCGACTTCATCTATGCCGCCGAACAGGCTAGGTTTGCCCTCACCGAGGTGACGCTGGGGATCATGCCCGGTGCGGGCGGGACGCAGAATTTGCCTCGTGCGGTAGGCGCTCGGCGGGCCAAGGAAATTCTGCTGACCGGCCGGCCGTTTTCGGTGGAGCAGGCGTTTGAATGGGGCATGGTCAATCGCATCTGCAAGGCGGAGACGCTGGTGGCGGAAGCGCTTGAAACCGCTGCGGCGATCGCCGGGAATGCGCCGATTTCCACCCGGCAAATCAAGCAATCCGTAAACATGGGCCTGAATAGCGACTTGCAGACAGGCATGATGTTTGAGATCGAGGCTTACAACCGGATGGTCCCAACGGATGACCGTCGCGAGGGAATACTGGCGTTCAACGAGAAGCGGAAGCCGGTTTACAAAGGACGTTAGAACATTGTCGTTGCGGACGGCGAGGCGAGGGAATGCGTTCGCTGCGCCCGTAGTGACATCGGTCAATGAAACGATAGTGAGGAGGGTGCGATGAACGCGATTAGCGATATCCAGGCGGGTAAAGGATTAACACGGGCTTTGGCCGAGCAGGCGCGGGCATTGCGGCTGTCGGATATTCCGGAGACGGTTCGTTCCTGGGCGCGACAGTGCGTGCTCGATTATGTCGGGTGCGGGATCGCCGGGGCGTCCGATGAACTGACCGTCATTCTACTGGCGGAAATGCAAGAGAATGGCGGCAAAGAAGCTGCTTCCCTGCTCGTTCATGCGGGGCGGCTACCGGTGGGGCCGGCGGCGATCGTCAACGGGGCGGCAGCGCATGCGCTTGACTTCGACGATGTGAATTTGGCGATGCCGGGGCATCCGTCGGTGGCGATCCTGCCGGCGTTGTTGGCGTTGGCGGAGGAACGCGGTTCAAGCGGCGCCGATGTGCTGACCGCGTTCGTTGCGGGATACGAGTTGCAATGCCGGATCGGGCGGACGATCTCGCCGGGTCATTACGATGTGCTGGGCTTTCATTCGACCGCCACGGTGGGCAGTTTCGGTGCGGCGGCGGCATGCGCGCATTTGATGGGGCTGGATGCGGACCGGTTCGCGGCCGCGCTTGGGATCGCTGCCACTCAGGCGGCCGGGTTGAAGTCGATGTTCGGCACGATGTGTAAGCCGTTGCACGCCGGCAAGGCGGCCTATCATGGGGTGTTGGCGGCGAAACTGGCCGCTCGGGGCTTTACGAGCCGGACCGATGCGATCGAGTGCGCACAGGGATTTGCGCGCACCCATAGTCCGGATTTCAATCCGGATCGGGCGTTCGATACGCCACCGAGCGGATGGTGGATCGCGAATAATTTGTTTAAGTATCATGCGTCTTGTTACATGACCCATGCTGCGATCGAAGCCGCGCGGAAGTTGCGGGAGCAGCACGGATTTTCGCCTGATCAGGTAGAGAAGATTGACGTCCGGCTTGAAGAATCCTGCGACCGGATCTGCAACATAGCGTCTCCCGTGACCGGGTTGGAGGCAAAGTTCTCTTTGCGGTTGACGACTGCGATGGGGTTGGCCGGGGTGGATACGAGCCGTCTGTCCACCTATTCGGAAGCGGTCGCGGCAGACCCCGTGCTGATCGGGCTGCGGGACAAGGTTTCATTGTCGTTTCAGTTGGGCATTCCGAGTACGTTTACCGAGATCGCGTTATCGCTGCGCGATGGGTCGAAATTGATCGCGCAGCACGACTCCGGGGTTCCGGCAACCGATGTCGAGCAACAGGGGAAACGGCTGGAAACGAAGTTCGCCGCTATTGTCGATCCCGTGTTGGGAACCGACAAGGCCGCTCGGTTGATCGCCGATATCGGACGTCTGGATTCGCTGGCGGATGTACGGGGTATCACCGGAAATTGCCAGAGGTAGGTGCGGCCATCGCATGTGTGTCCTGGCCAAGCTTAGTCCGGTCACCGGGATCTTTTCCGGATCGGCCTGACACCGAGCCTGGACACCGGCCGTGGATGGACAGCAGTCACGAACAAGGGAGAAAACAATGCGCCTGAAAGACAAAGTCGCCATCGTCACCGGCGGCGCACACGGCATGGGGGAGGCGGAAGCCCGCCTGTTCGCACGCGAGGGGGCGGCGGTCGTGATCGCCGATATGCTTGTGGCGGAGGGGGAAGCCGTTGCCGCCGATATCGCCGCCAGCCAGGGCCGGGCGCGGTTCGTGCGAACGGATGTGACGTCGGAGAACGATTGGCAGGCGTTGATTGCCGAAACGATCGCCACGTATGGGCGGCTGGATATCCTGGTGAACAACGCCGGGATCAGCGGCAGTGCGGTCGGCGATCCGGATGGATTGGAGGGTTGGACGAAGCTGATGGCGGTGAACGCGTCCAGCGTGTTCCTGGGCACCAAGCTGGCGGCGGCGGCGATGATGCCGAATGGGCGGGGGTCGATCGTCAATATTTCCTCGATCATGGGGTTTGTTGGCAGCGCGGAGAGCCATCCCGGTTATGCGGCCTCTAAAGGTGCCGTGCGGCTCTATACTAAGGTCGCGGCGTCGAAGTATGGGCCTTCGGGGATACGGGTGAACTCGGTACATCCCGGTTACCTGCCGCCGATGTTGAATGCAACGAATGCGGCGGGACGTGCGTCGAAGATCGCGGCCACGCCGTTGCGGCGGCTGGGCGAACCGATCGAGGTTGCTTATGGCGTGCTGTTCCTGGCGTCGGACGAGGCATCGTTTGTCACGGGAACGGAATTGGTGATCGACGGCGGCTATATCGCCCAATAGTTGCAGGAGTTCTTACATGGTTCCCACTGGTCAAATTCCCACTGGTCAAATTCCCGGCGTGTATCATCGGCGTATCGGCGATATCGTGGTCACGGCGCTATCCGACGGTTATCTGGATGGAGTGGTGGAGGTGATGCAGAACATCGCCCCCGCCGATGCGACAAAGATGCTGACCGACCAATTCCGTCCGGGCCGGCGGACATCGGTCAATTGCTATCTGGTGTATTCCGCCGGCCGGCTGGCGCTGGTGGAGACGGGATCGGGCGATTACCTGATGCCGACAGCGGGGAAATTGCTGGCCAATTTGGCGGCGGCGGGGGTCGATCCGGGCGATATCGATACAGTGATCTTGACGCACATGCATCCGGATCACTCTGCTGGACTGACAAACCCCAAAACCGGCGAAAAGTTCTTCCCCAACGCCGAACTGGTGGTGCATCAGAACGAGCCAAAGCATTGGCAAGACGACGGCGCCATGAGCCGGGCCGACGAACGCGCGAGGAAGATGTATTTCCAATGCGCGCGGGAGCAGATTGCGCCGTATCATAACCAGATGCGGACTTTTGACGGAGCAGTCGAGGTGTTTCCGGGCGTGCGGTCAGTTCCGTTGCATGGGCATACGCCGGGTCATTCCGGGTACATGATTGCCTCGGGCGACAAGTCGTTGCTGATTTGGGGCGACATCATCCATGTTCCGGAAGTACAGGTTGCTCGTCCGGAGGTAACGATGGTGTTCGATACCGATCCGCACGCCGCCGCCGCGACCCGCAAGCGGACGTTCGACATGGTGGCGACCGACAGGCAACTGGTCGCGGGGATGCATGTGCATTTCCCCGGTTTCGCCCATGTGGTGAAAGATGGGCATGGCGGGTATCTGATGCTGCCGGAGCCGTGGGACCAAGGCTTCGAGGGGTGACATTCGGGCTGCTGCTTGCCTCGGCTTTGTCCGGTGCCGCTTACACTTTGGCACCGGGCCCCGCTTTCCTGGCGCTGCTGGGGATCGGTGCCAGCCGAGGCAGGCGGGCCGGAGCGTTGTTCCTGTGCGGTCATTTTGTTGGCGATGTGCTGTGGGCGTCGCTGTCGCTGACCGCCATTATCGGCGCCCAGACCATCGGCACGTTGTTTTTCGATATTCTCGGTCTGGTCTGCGGGATTTACTTGTGCTGGCTGGGTGTCCGATCCGCCACCGCGAGGCGAGGCGCGGACGGCGCGGTAACAACGGAACCCGCCAGACCGCTGCTGCGCGGGTTGGCCTTCGGGTTATCGAACCCAAAGGCGTATCCGGTGGCGGTGGCAATGTTCACCGCTCTGCTGGCCCGTTATGGGAGCGCATTGGACTGGAGCGCATTCGTTCCGCTGCTGGCGGCGGCGTGCGTCGGGTTCGTGGCGGCGGATGGGATTCTGGTCACGGTAATCGGGGCCGGCGTGGTGCGGCGGTTCTACCGGCGGCATGCGCTTTGGGTGACGAGGGTTTCGGGGGTAGTGTTCCTGGGATTTGGGTTGCACGCGATTGCTACGGCAGGACCGGGAGTGTGGAGGAAAGGCTGAACCGAACCTATACCGGATTCCTTATCCGCCAGGTGCAGGTTGCCGTTGGATTAGTCCGTGAACCGTGCTTTCCCGTCATGCCGGCGAAGGCCCGCCATGACGGCCGGGGTCATCACTGCGATGTGTCAAGGTTTACGCGAACTGGCATTAGATCGCATGGTTGGTTGCGATCGAAGCAAACGCAAACAACCATGCTTTAAGAAATGAGTAGTGCATCGGTCTCTTTTCACTAAAAGATTCGCGCCTTCCATTTTAACACAGGTTTTGGCTGAAGCCTTACCACGCTCCTACCCCCCAGCCGCCCCCTGCGCCTCCACGTACAGCGCGTAAACCGACTGGCTCGCCGCCATGAACAGCCGGTTCCGCTTGATCCCGCCGAAGCAGACATTTGCGCAGCGTTCCGGCAGCAGAATTCGCCCGATCAGTGTGCCGTCGGGGGCGAACACCGCCACGCCGTCCTCGCCCTCACCGCCGGAGAACCCGCACCAGACATTGCCCTCGGTATCGCAGCGGATGCCATCCGCCCAACCGTTGCCGCCAAAGAACACCCGCCCGTTCGCCGCCCGCGTGCCGTTGTCCACGATGTCATAGACAAACGTGCTTTTCGGCCCGGTGCCGGGTGTATCCACCACGTAAAGCCGCGTTTCGTCGGGGGAGAAGCACAGACCGTTCGGCCGAGCCATGTCACCGACGGCGATGGTCATGGTCATGGTGCGGGGGTCCAGGCGATAGACACGGAACGGATGCTCCTGCGGCGCCTTGTGGCCCAGGTAGTTGCCTCGTGTCCCGGCGCCGTTGTCGCTGAACCAGATGGTGCCGTCGGATTTCACCACTACGTCGTTCGGGCCGGTCAGTTTCTTACCCTCCCATTGATCCGCGAGGACGACGACGGTGCCGTCATATTCGGTGCGGGTCAGGCGTTGGGTGTCATGCTCGCAGGTTATCAGCCGGCCTTGACGGTCGCGCGTGTTGCCGTTGGCGTAATGCGAGGGATTGCGAAATACGCTGGTCTCGCCGGTTGTTTCGTCCCAGCGCAGAATCCGGTCGTTGGGAATATCGGAGAACAGCAGATACCGCCCGTCGCCGAACCAGACCGGCCCCTCGGTGAAGTCGAAGCCCGTCGCGATGCGGCGGATGCCGGTGTTGCCGATGAAGATTTTCTCGAACCGGGGGTCCAGCACGACCACGTCCGGATCGGGATAACGAACCGGGGCTGACATCTCCCAGCGCGATGCGGGTCCTGGCATGTGGCGTTTCCTTCTTGTCCGTGCCGCCGCGACCGGCGGTTCTGGCATCCATAGGATCACGAAATGCGTTTGCGGCATACAGCCGCTCGACGGCCCTTGGCGGAACGTAGGTTCTGTCGCCGCTGCCCCCCTGCCGCCGCCGCCCTCCCCTGCCGCCCTCCCCTGCCGCCCTCCTTTGCCTCGGCGCCATGCTCACTCGCCTTCAAATCTGAGAAACTTTGGAACCAAAGCCGCCCTCCGGCTTTCCACTTTCCACATCAACCAGGAAACCTGCATGCCGAACGCACAATTCACTGCCGTCCGCTTTGAACCGTCGATGGAACACATCTCCCCCAACGAGGCTGAAAACTGCGCCGCGCTTATCGAAACCCTGCGGTCGATCAGTTCGACGACGTTCGCGCATTCCGGTCACGCCACGCGGGCGGTCCATGCCAAGAGCCATGGCGTCCTGCGCGGAAAGCTGACCGTGTTGCCCGGTCTTCCAGCGCAACTTGCCCGGGGGCTGTTCTCCAAACCTGCGGACTATGATGTCGCCATGCGTCTTTCCACATTGCCGGGCGACATCCTGGACGATAGCATCTCAACGCCCCGCGGCCTTGCCATTAAGGTCATTGGCGTGGAAGGCCCCCGCCTGCCAGGCAGCGAGAACGACACCACCCAGGACTTCGTGCTGGTCAACGGCCCTGCATTCAGTGCCCCGACGGCGGAGGCGTTTCTCGGCAGTCTGAAAACCCTCGCCAAGACCACCGACAAGGCCGAGGGTCTGAAAAAAGTCGCATCCGCGATCGCGCGCGGCACAGAGGCGGTGCTGGAAGCCTTCGGCCACAAAAGTTCGACGCTGTTGACCATGGGCGGCCAGCCGCAGACACATATTTTGGGCGAGACGTTTTACTCCCAGACGCCGTTCCTTTACGGCGACTATATCGCCAAGATCGCGGTCGCTCCGATTTCCAGCCGTTTGACCGCGCTGACCGGCCAAAAACTGGACATGTCCGGAAAACCCAACGCCTTGCGGCAGGCCGTGGAAGAATTCTTCGATCTGAACGATGCCGAATGGGAAATCCGCGTGCAACTCTGCACCGATTTGAAAACTATGCCGATCGAGGATGCCACTGTTGTCTGGCCCGAAGACCAGAGTCCCTACGTGGCCGTCGCCCGTATCACCGTCCCGTCGCAGAACGCCTGGAGCGCCGGAGGCGTTGCCGAGATCGACGAAGCCATGGCGTTCTCCCCCTGGCACGGCATCGCGGCCCACCGTCCGCTCGGTTCCGTCAATCGAGCCCGCAACAACACCTACACGAGTTCGGCGGATTATCGCGCGACACAAAACGGCTGCCCGATCCACGAACCTAGCCGTCGGCGGGTGGGGTAGGCTTGCTCTATGAACTTCGCTGTCAGCGGGGGGGTAAGCCCACTCCACAAACCTCGTTGTCAGCGGGTCGGGTAAACCTTCGGATAGATGATCTTCGGCGGCCCCGGTGGGCTGGGTGGCCCCTTCTTCCCGCACGCTGCCAGCAGCCCCAGGGCCACCGCGAGCGCCAGAACCGTCCTCATGCCAGCACAGCCAACCACCGAGCGGCCTGTTCGGCCACGTTTGCCGGTGCCGTTCCGCCATAGCTGGTCCGAGACGCCACCGAAGCCTCCACTGTCAGAACCGAAAAAATGTCCGCGGTTATACCTTGTTCGACACCCTGCATGTCCGCCAGCGACAATTCGGCCAAATCGACGCCTCGCGCCTCTGCCATGGCCACCAGACGGCCCGTGACGTGATGCGCGCTGCGGAACGGCAGCCGCAACACCCGCACCAGCCAGTCCGCAAGGTCGGTCGCCGTCGCGAAGCCGGAGCCGGCGAAGGACCGCATCCGAACCGTGTCCGGCGTCATGTCGCGAACCATGCCGGCGGTCGCGGCGAGCGACAATGCCCAGGCCTCGGCGGCGTCGAACACCGGCTCCTTGTCCTCCTGCATGTCCTTTGCGTAGGCCAGCGGCAGGCCCTTCATCACGATCAGCAAAGCGACCAGCGCGCCTGTCACGCGGCCGGTCTTTGCGCGGACCAGTTCCGCAGCGTCCGGGTTGCGCTTCTGCGGCATGATCGAGGAGCCCGTGGTGAAGGCGTCGGATAGCCGGATGAAGCGATAGGGGGCGCTGCACCAGATAACGATCTCTTCGGCCAGCCGGGACAGATGGACCGCGCCGATCGCTGCGGCCGACAGGAACTCCATCGCGAAATCCCGGTCCGATACGGCGTCCAGGCTGTTGGCGGTTGGGCGGTCGAAGCCTAAAGCGGCCGCCGTCATGTGGCGGTCGATGGGGAACGATGTCCCGGCAAGTGCTGCCGATCCCAGCGGGCAGGCGTTCAGGCGCCTGCGGCAGTCGGCAAGGCGGCCTCGGTCGCGATCCAGCATCTCCACGTACGCCAGCATGTGGTGGCCAAACGTCACGGGCTGAGCGGTTTGCAGATGCGTAAACCCCGGCATCGGATCGGCAGCATGGAGGGCGGCGCGTTGGGCCAGCGCCAGCATCGTGCCGGAGATTTGCGCCGAAAGCCCGTCGATCGCGTCGCGCACCCATAACCGAAAATCCGTCGCCACCTGGTCGTTGCGGCTGCGGGCAGTGTGCAGGCGCTTGCCGGCCTCCCCAATGCGGTCGGTCAGCCGCGCCTCTATGTTCATGTGAATGTCTTCCAGGGCGACATCGAACGCGAAGGTGCCGGCCTCGATTTCCTGCGCGATTCCCTCTAGACCGGTGGTGATCGCATGCTCATCTTCCGGCGTGAGCAGCCCGATCTTCGCCAACATCGCCGCATGAGCGCGGGAGCCACGAATATCCTGCCGCCACAGCTTGCGGTCGAACCCGATGGAGGCGTTGATGTCCTGCATGATCGCCGAAGGCCCGCCGGCGAAGCGGCCACCCCATTGCATGTTGGCCGGCTTGTTGGCGTGTTCAGGCGTATCGGTCACGGAAAAGGTTCCAGCGTTATGATGATCCCCCGCAGGTTGGCACTGATGCTTCCCTGGGCGACGGCAGCCGGCACCCTAGCCTTGGGGGGCCTGCCGCGCAAACTTCATGCGGAACGGCTGCCGGCGCTGACCGAGGGGCTGTCCCCGGTCTCCCCGCCTCAGGACCTGCCGGATGGAGTGTTCGTCGCGCAGGATGGGTCCTCGCATCGACTGTCGGAGTTCAAGGGCCGCGGTATGGTGGTGAACATGTGGGCCACCTGGTGCGCGCCCTGCGTCGCCGAGATGCCGTCGCTGGAGGTACTAGCCAAGGCGCTCGCCCCGCACGATATCGCGGTGCTGCCGCTGTCGTCGGACCGGGGCGGGGCGGATGTGGTCTCGGCCTGGTACAAGGCGCACGGGATTTCCGGGTTGCCTGTGCTGCTGGACCCGAAAGGGGCGATGGCGCGGGCGTTCAACACGAACGGCATTCCCACCACCGTCATCATCAACGCCGCCGGTCGGGTCGTCGCTCGGTTAGAGGGCGCGGCTGACTGGGGCGCGCCTGAGGCAGAGATACTGATCCGGAAGTTGACAGCGGTGTAGTTGGCGGGGCCTGTTCACGACGTTCAAGAGGGGGATTCGGCCTCCCCTAATGGGCATTGCGGAAGGGCGCCTTCGGCTTTCGTAGGCGCGTTTGCTGCGATGATGACACTGTTTTGCGGTGCCGGGTCCGGTTTTACATCAACACGTAGATCACAAAGCCGGTCACGCCCGCGAAGTAAATGACGGCAACAGCCATCCGCGCGCGATGAGCCTGGCGGCGGAATATCGGCACCGCCAGGAAAGCCACCATCGTCGCGCCGCCGAAAATACGGGCGGCCTGCATCTGCGTATCGGTTGCCAGATCGAAAATCATGCTATTCCTGCGGATAGCGCCACGGTTTATCCGGCTGTTTCGCTGTCGTGTCGAGCGTCCATTGCGGCAGCGAGAGTCCGTCAACCACGTCGCTGAACACCATGCGAACGCGGCTGCCGATGCCGATTTGGCGGACTATCTCCGGCGGCGCGAGGGCCCCGTCCGGTGTCGTCAGGTTGCCGATCACGCGTACGGCCTCGTGTTCCGAGGGTTGGGCCTTTTGGGTATCCAGGTCCACCAGCAGCACCATGTAGGGTGTGTGGGTTTTGAACGCAGGCTGGATGGCGTGATGCACCTCTTCGTAGGAATGTACCTCGCCCTTGCCCTCAACCTTGGTCCAGGTCGCCCGTGGGCTGGCACACCAGGGACAGCCGGTGGTGGGAGGGTATCGCAGCAGGTGGCAATCGTCGCATTTTTGCAGATGGAAGTCATGTTGCGAACAATACTTGAAGTATGAGATATTTTCATGGTCCAGATCGTCGATCGACAACGACATTCCCAAATAATTGCCTTGTAACGTCATCTCCGTTTCCCCTTTCAGCCGCGCCGCATTACCATGGCGGAAGTCGTCATCGGGTTCGCCCAGCCTAAATTGGCGGTGAGTTCGATGTCTTTCACCTGACGGCAGCCGCCCTCCCGATAGTCATAGGTGTGCTGGCGCTTGCCGTCGGCGCCCATCGGACACGAATCATCGATGTCGTGGCGAAGTTGCCGGACGTTTTCGATCACCATGTTCATGCCGTGCGTGTAGCCCTCGCACAGATGACCGCCGGAGGTGTTGTTGGGCCGTTTGCCGCCCAGCCGGGTAATACCGGACGAAACGTAGTCGCCGCCCTCGCCCTTCTTGCAGAACCCGTAATCTTCGAGTTGCAGCATGGAGGTGAAGGTGAATGCGTCGTAGGCCCCGGTTGCGTCGATGTCCTCGGGTCCGACACCGGCATTGGGCCATAGTATATCCTTGGCATAGTAGCCGCCGACACGGGAGATCGGTCCGGTTTGATAATGCATGTCCATGCGCGGTTTGCTGCATCGCCCGACAATGCCTCGGATCAAAGCCGGCGTGTGGCGCATGTCCTTTGCCCGGTCTGCGCGCGTAATGATGATCGCGGTGGCGTTATCCGTTTCGACACAGCAGTCGAGCAGATGCAGCGGTTTGCAGATGATGCGGCTGCTTAGCACGTCATCGACTGTGTATCTTTTTTTGTAATAGGCCTTGGGGTTGTTGGAAGCGTGTTCGGAATGCACGACCTTGACCATCGCGACTTGTTCCGGCGTTGTGCCGTAATCGTACATGTGCCGCATGAAGGTAGGGGCGAACATCTGTCCGGCGCTCTGCCATCCATAGGCCCGGTTGTGCAGCATGTCGCCGCCGACCGGCGTTGCCGACCGCGCCCCGGTGCCACCAATGCGGACCTGTGAGAAGCCGTTCATCGCCCGGAACAACGCCACGCAATTGCACAGGCCGGCCTCCATCACGCCTATGGCGATGCCGATCAGCGCTTCGGTGGAGGATCCGCCGCCGACGCAGTCCATGTAGAAGTTTAACCGAGCGCCGATGTCGCCGGCCATGAAGGTGGCGGAGGTGCTGTCGTTGTTCGAATACGATAGCATTCCGTCGATGTCCGAGGTCTTGATTCCCGCATCCTCGGCGGCGTTGCGGAGCGCCCAGGTGCCCAGGGCGCGCGTGGTTTTGTCCGATCCTCGGGTGTAGGTGGTCTCGCCGATACCTACGATCGCATACTTATCGCGCAGGTATTTCGGTGTGCTGACGTCTGTGTCCGCTGGTAGCGGCATGGCACGTTCCCCTTTGCTTCGTTGAGCGGTATCGGCGAAATGCTGATGCATGACTGGTTTGGCGTCAATACGGCCAGATTATTCTTTGCATCGGCGGGCGAAGTCCCGCCATCCACAAATCGCGATGCTGGTTCGGACAAAGACTGTGGATGGCAGGCTTTCCAGGCTGTGCGAAAACTCCCGCCCAAATTTGCGTTGGAGAATATTTTTCTCTGGCATGCCCCTGTCGTCGCGATGACCCAATCCCGTCACGGCAGAAGAATGCCTACCATCTGCGCCTTTTCTGGGCCGGGACAGCAAGGCGTGGATGACGGGCCTTCGCCCGCCATGACGGAGAGGAGCCGCCGGAGAAAACCATTCTCCGCCAAAAGCGCGGGCGAGAGTTTTCACACAGCCTGGAAGGCCTGCCATCCA
>JANXLQ010000296.1 GCA_025355085.1 Rhodopila sp. | reverse complement strand
GATTTCTCCGGCTATTCCGACATGGCCATCGGCCTCGCCCGCATGTTCAATGTCCGTTTTCCGCTGAATTTCGACAGCCCCTATCAGGCCACAGACATCGCGGCGTTCTGGCGGCGCTGGCACATCACCCTCGGCGCGTTCCTGCGGGAGTACGTGTACATCCCGCTGGGAGGAAACCGGGCCGGCGAAACACGCAAAATGGTCAACCTGATGGCGACAATGCTGCTGGTGGGGCTTTGGCATGGAGCGGCCTGGAACTTCGTTATTTGGGGAGGCCTGCACGGCCTGTTTCTAACAATCCACACCCAGTACCGGCGCTGGTTGCCGCCAATGCACGCCGGTCTCGCGCAGGCCATCACCCTGCTCGCCGTCATCCTCGCCTGGGTTCCTTTTCGCGCCGCATCCCTATCCACCGCCACATCGATCCTGTTCGGGATGGCCGGTTGCAATGGCATAACGCTGCCGCGAATGATCGTGTCGGCGTTCCCGCCACTCGCCGGCATCGCCGATCCGGTCGCCGTGATGCCCTTCCTCGGCGATGCCCGCACCCTGAGTTTTCCGGAAGTCTCTGCCTGTCTGCTGCTGGGGTGGCTGATCGTTCTGACACTGCCGAACATCCACCGCATGACCGGACGCGCCCGCCGCTGGACCCTGACCGGCAGTTTCGCGTTCTCGGTCCAGGCGCTGTTTTTCGCGCCGCACGTCGCGCCATTCCTGTATTTTCAATTCTGATGGGCCGCATCCTGCTCGCCTGCGGTGCGTCGCTCTTCCTTTATGTAGTGGCATTCGCATGGGTCCTGGACCGCCCCCTCACCTTGGGCGCCCTGCGTGACCGAATCGACGCAAGCCTACGTCTCGGTCAATCTATCCAACAACCGAAATTGGTTATTCTTGCGGGGTCGAACGGCCCCTATTCCCATCGCTGCGAAACCATCGAACCGCGTGTCGGCCGCCCGTGCATCAACGCCGGGGCGGCGGTGGGGGTCGGGCTTGACTACCTTTTCGTCCGCTGGAAACCGCTGCTTCATCCGGGCGACATCGTCTATCTGCCGATGGAGGAGGCACAAAACGTCCGCCCGCGTACAACTGCCGAACTTGGGCCGGATGCCGCGATCATGCTGCGCCACGACCGAACGACCCTTTCGCTTCTGCCGCTGCGCCGCCAGATCGCCGCCCTGTTCGCCTGCGGGCCACGCGATGCCATCATGAGTCTGATCGAGGTTAGCCTGGACGCCAATGGGTTTCGCGATCCACGCGCGATGGCGACCGGCGGCACCAACCTCTGGGGCGACCATGTCGGGCACACCGCCTTACTGGCTGGGTTCAACCGTGCCTCGCTATTGGCGATCACGCCCTATCACCCCACCAGCGCCCAAATCGCTGCCGGCTATGGCACGCTGCTGATTGGCGATTTTATCCAATGGGCCGGCCTACACGGCGTGCGCGTCATTGGCGGACTTTCCACCGGCTTCGCAGACTCACCGATCGGCGACACCAGTCTGGACGCGATTCGCGCGATTTATCATGGCAGCAATACGGGCTTCCTCGAACTGGCGAACCACAGCCGTTATCCTCGGACCGCCTTCTTCGACACCCAGGATCACCTCAACGAGGATGGTCAAATCAGTCACTCCATCCTGGTGGCCGAGGGATTGAACCAGCTTACGGACCGGACACCGGCACTGTCACGGTGACCGGACACGACTGCCGATGCTTTTCCTGGCACCGTTCCCGAGCGCGGGAGACCGCTTCTTCAGGCGATTGGCCGCAGGCAACAGCGCAGACCGACAGTTTGCCGGACATCCAACACGCGCCTGCGATATCCGAGAACGTGTCGGAGGAGCATCGGGACTCGATTTGGGACGTATTGGCAATGTTCGGCTCGCGGTCGAACCCCCGGCTCATATCCGCGAACACGCATGACTTCGCGTCCGCCGCTCGGCTTGTGCAAACATCCAGTCCCTGCAAGGCCACGCGGAGCGGCACCGAGGCCGGACATGGCAACCTGTTATGCACGGGCGTATCGGCCTCGCGGGGCGCGATCCGCATCCGGGCCGCGAATAGGTCGTTGTTGGCAATATCAGCAATCAGATAGATGACTGTGCAGACGATGGGCGCCTGACTATCGGCGATAACGGGTGGAACGAACAATTGCAGGTCGAACGGCTGAGGTCCGGCGTTGGCCGCAAACCACGGCCACATAACCGAAATTGTTAGCAACCAAAGCACTCGCTTCAATTGGAGTGCCATCAATTGATATCTTGCCGCCAACGCGGCGGAATCAGGTAGCCTGCGGCGGAGTCGGTAATATCCACCACCTCGGTCTTCCCCGAGCGATAGCGCATGCTTCGGGCGACGGTCTGTCCGATCGGAAGGTAGCGATAGAAGATCTCCTGTGCGGCCTGGTTGGTGTCGGTGCAGGTCTTGTCCGCAATCAGCCGGTATGACAGCCGGAACAAGCCGCGCTCACTGAACAGGAACACGACATAGCTGGCGGTTCCCGCACATGCGGCCAAACCTATCCGCAACGGCCCGGCCAGGGTTATGGGTACCCCAAAATAGCGCACTTCGCCGGGGTATTCGTTAGCCAGCGGCAGGCCATTCCAGCCCAATCCCGGGTAAGGATCGGGCAAGTGCGCGTTCACCGCCGGGGCAGACATTCCGAACGCGATACCGCCGGTCAGGTTGGCAAAATCGGATGGCGTTTGCTGCAATGCCGGGCGAAACGTCAGCATTGCGTTGTCCCATTGCAACGGCGGCGGCAAAAAGATGCGTTTTGTCTGCGCGGCTGGCGTGCCTTTGGCAGCGACGGGTGCCGGCGGAGGATTCGGAGCGGCGGGTGGAACGGCTGCCGGCTGAGCACACGCCTGACTTGCCGCCAGCAACAGCAGTATCGCGGTTCGGCGCGGCCCCATCCGTCTTCTTCTCCATATCGGCCAGCAAGAACAATCTACCCGGCGGGTTCCCTGGATGGAAGGTCTCCCTTGCCATCGCGGCGGGTTTCATTTCCGCCGGCCGGGCGTCCTTATACGGCTGGCCGGGCCTTGTCCCTCTTTTGCATCACGGGCGACAGGCGGTAGCGCCGACAGTTCACCTTTGGGGCCGAACCAAGCTAAGACGATCACGCCTCGGGGCAACCGCGCCTTGCCCCGGGCGACGAAGATGCGACCACGCATTGAAAATGGCCGCATCAGACCGCATATGGCCGGGCGCAAGGAGATCGCATATGAACGACGCTGTTTTGGAACAACATACATTTGGCGCCGAGGTCGGCCGCCTGCTCGATCTGGTGGTTCACTCGCTCTATTCCGAGCGGGAGATTTTTCTGCGGGAGTTGGTGGCAAATGCGGCGGATGCGGTGGATCGCCGCCGGTTTGAGGCTCTGACCGACCAGACCCTGGCGCCGCCCGCCGATGCGAAAATCCGGATCGTGCCCGATAAGGAAGCCAGCACGCTGCTGATTACCGACGGCGGGATCGGCATGACGCGGCAGGAACTGATCGACAATTTGGGCACTATCGCCCGGTCCGGCACGCGTGCTTTCGCGCAGAATTTGGCCAGCGCAAAGCCGGAGGACCGGCCGAGCCTGATCGGTCAGTTTGGCGTTGGATTTTACTCGGCGTTCATGGTGGCGGATCGCGTTGAGGTCACGTCTCGGAAAGCCGGCAGCGAGGAAGCCTTTACCTGGGCGTCCGAGGGCGCTGGTCAGTTCACCCTGGCTCCGGCCACGCGGGAGCAGCCCGGCACCGACATCGTTCTGCACATGAAGGCGGACGCGTCGGAGTATCTGGAGCCGATGCGGCTGGAAACGGTGATCCGCAAATGGGCCGATCACATCACTCTGCCGATCACGGTGTTCCAGGACGGCAAGGACCAGCCGGCGAACGAAGGCACCGCGCTATGGCGTAAGGCGAAGGCCGACACGGACGAGCAATCCTATAAGGAATTTTACCGGCACCTCGGCCATTACTTCGACGAACCCTGGTCCACGCTGCATTGGCGGGTCGAGGGAGCGCTCGAATATTTTTGCCTGTTGTTCATTCCCGGAATGAAGCCGTTCGACGTGGTGGAGAATGACCGCGACGCGCATGTCCGGCTGCATGTCCGGCGTATGTTCATTACCGATAAGGCCGATCTGCTGCCGCATTGGCTCCGTTTCGTCAGCGGCGTCGTCGATACAGA
>JANXLQ010000267.1 GCA_025355085.1 Rhodopila sp. | reverse complement strand
CGCCGGCTTCTTCGTCGAATACTCGTCCATGAGCTTTGCGCTGTTCTTCCTTGGCGAATACGCGAACATGATCCTTATGAGTGCCATGACCACCATCCTGTTTCTGGGGGGCTGGTTGGCACCGTTCGGGGTCGAACCGTTTACCTGGATCCCTGGCGTTGTCTGGTTCGTGCTGAAGATTTGCTTCGTGTTGTTTTTCTTCCTCTGGGTGCGCGCCACGTTCCCGCGCTACCGCTACGACCAACTGATGCGCCTGGGCTGGAAAGTGTTTCTGCCGTTGTCATTGCTTTGGTTGGTGCTCACCGCCGGGGTGCTGGTAGCCTTCGATTGGCTTCCCAATGCTTAAACCGAGCTGTTCGATCATGGCCACCGCCGTGTTCCCCGTGATGGAGGCATCAATCTCCCCCGTCATGGAAGCCTCAGTCTTTCCCATGATGGCGGCCTCGGTCTCCGCCATCATGGAGGCATTAGCCCCCCCCGTCATGGCGGACGAAGGCCCGCCATCCGCGTCTTACGGCGTTGTTCCCGGCACAGTCTCGGGTGCCGGGTTTCCGCCGGCCCGGACGTCTAAGAAGGAGTCCCCCTAGACATGGCATTCTTGGACCGCACCGCACGCAGCCTGGTGCTGAGCGAACTTGTGGCCGGTATGGCGCTGACATTGCGCTATTTCTTCAAGCCCAAGGTGACGATCAACTACCCTTACGAAAAGGGACCGCTCAGCCCTCGTTTCAAGGGCGAGCACGCCCTTCGCCGCTACCCGAACGGCGAAGAACGCTGCATCGCCTGCAAATTGTGCGAGGCGATCTGCCCAGCCCAGGCGATCACCATTGAGGCCGAACCGCGCGAAGACGGCTCCCGCCGCACCACGCGCTACGATATCGACATGACCAAATGCATCTACTGCGGCCTGTGCGAGGAAGCCTGCCCCGTCGATGCCATCGTCGAAGGCCCGAACTTCGAGTTCGCCACGGAAACCCGTGAGGAACTGATGTATAATAAAGACAAGCTGCTCGCGAACGGCGACCGGTGGGAACCGGAGCTGGCACGACGGCTCGAACTGGACGCGCCCTACAGATGATCACCGCGATCCTGTTTTATATCTTCACCGCGATTTTGCTGGTGTCGGCCGCCATGGTGGTCAGCGCCCGCAACCCGGTGCATTCGGTGCTGTTCCTGATCCTCGCGTTCTTCAACGCCGCGGCGTTGTTCCTGATCGCCGGCGCCGAGTTCCTCGCGATGATCCTGGTCATCGTCTATGTCGGCGCGGTCGCGGTGCTGTTCCTGTTCGTGGTCATGATGCTGGACGTCGATTTTGCCCAGCTACGCGGCGGCTTCCAACGCTATTGGCTGGTCGGTGCGACGGTCGGGCTGGTGCTGTTCGGCGAACTGGCGCTGGTGCTGGGCGGCTGGAAACTGGCCCCCGACGCCATTCACCTGCGCATGTCGCCGGTCCCGTCGGGTGTGAGCAACACCGAGGCACTGGGCCGGATTCTCTATACCGACTATATCTTCCTGTTCCAGACGGCCGGGTTGATCCTGCTGGTGGCCATGATCGGTGCTATCGTGCTGACGTTGCGTGACCGCAAGACCTCCCGCCACCAGAACATCGAGAAGCAAAATGCGCGAACCGTCGGTGAAACGCTGGAAATGATGTCGCTGACGCTTGGCGCGGGCACGACGGAATCCGGCGGTTACCTGCGGCCGAAACCTCCGGAAGCGGCACCAGTCGAGGAACACGCGCATGCGGGGGACCACGGCCATGGGCATTAGTCCGATGTGCGGCCGAGCTAACCAATGTGTCATGGCGATGTGCGGCCGAGCTAACCAATGTGTCATGGCCCGGCTTGGCCCGGCCACCCACGACTTTTCTTCGCCGACACCACGCAAGTCGTGGGTGGCCGGGTCAGGCCCTGCCATGACATGGGGGCTATTGTCATGATGGACGTCGGTCTCGACCACTACCTGGTGGTGTCCGCTATTCTGCTCGTTCTGGGCATTTTCGGCATTTTCCTGAACCGTAAGAACGTCATCGTCATCCTGATGTCGATCGAGCTCATCCTGCTCGCGGTCAACCTGAACTTCGTCGCGTTCTCCGCCGCGCTCAACGACCTCGCCGGCCAGGTCATGGCCATGCTGGTGCTGACCGTCGCAGCGGCCGAGGCAGCGATCGGGCTCGCCATCGTCGTCGTCTATTTCCGCAATCGCGGATCGATCCAGGTTGAAGACGTCAACCTGATGAAGGGTTGAGCATGCTGTTCGCAATTGCCGTCTTCGCCCCCCTGGCGGGTGCGCTGGTGTCCGGCCTGTTGGGCAGGTCCATCGGCGACAAGGCCGCCATGGGCGCATCCATTCTGGGTATGGTGATCTCCGCCATCTGCGGACCGCTCGCATTTCTTCAAATGTCCCTCGGAGGCGCCGAACCGAGCGTTCTTGATCTCGGCACATGGATTGAATCCGGCCGCTTCCATGTCCAATGGGCGCTGCGCTACGACACGCTGTCCGCCGCGATGGTGGGCATGGTCAGCTTCGTCGCCATGCTGATCCACGTCTATTCCGTCGGCTACATGGGCCACGACGCCCGCCCGAAGTATCGCTTTTTCGCCTACCTCTCGCTGTTCACCTTCGCCATGCTGATGTTGGTCACCGCCGACAATCTGGCGCAGTTGTTCTTCGGATGGGAGGGTGTCGGCCTCTGCTCTTATTTGCTGATCGGCTACTGGTATGATCGCCCCTCGGCCTGCGCTGCGGCGATCAAGGCGTTCGTCGTCAACCGCGTCGCCGATCTGCCGTTCGCGGTCGGCCTGGCGCTGATCTTTTTCAAGTTCGGCTCCATCGACTTCGCCGTTATTTTCCCGGCCGTAGCCCAGCACGGCGCCGACACGTACGCGCTGTTCGGAACCACGTTCTCGGCCATCGAGACGATCGGCTTCCTCCTTTTCATCGGCGCCATGGGCAAATCCGCCCAACTCGGCTTCCACGTTTGGCTCCCCGACGCGATGGAGGGGCCAACGCCCGTCTCCGCGCTGATCCATGCCGCGACGATGGTGACCGCCGGTGTGTTCCTGATGGCGCGGATGTCGCCACTGATGGAATACGCGCCGTACGCGCTGGGTTTTGTAACGTTCGTCGGCGCTTCGACCGCGCTGTTCGCAGCCACGATCGGCTGCTGCCAGAACGACATCAAGCGCGTCATCGCATATTCGACCTGCTCGCAGCTCGGCTACATGTTCGCCGCTGCCGGGGTAGGGGCCTATCAGGCGTCCGTCTTCCACCTGATCACCCATGCCTTCTTCAAGGCGCTGCTGTTCCTGTCGGCCGGATCGGTCATCCATGCGATGTCAGACGAGCAGGACATGCGCAAGATGGGCGGGCTGGCGAAGATCATCCCCGTCACTTGCACCGTCATGTGGATTGGGAACCTGGCACTGGCCGGTATCCCGCCGCTCGCCGGCTCGTATTCCAAGGATGCCATCATCTCGGCCACCTACGCCGCGCATTCCAGCGTCGGAACCTACGCCTTTATCTGCACGCTGCTGGCCGCCTTCCTGACCGCGTTCTATTCCTGGCGCCTGCTGTTCATGACCTTCCATGGCAAGTCCCGCGCCGGCCATCACACGCTGGAGCATGCGCACGAAAGCCCGTGGGTCATGCTGTCCCCGCTGGTCGTGCTGGCCTTCGGTGCGGTGTTCGCCGGCTGGGCACTGAACAATTGGTTTATCGGCGCCGATTGGCACCATTTCTGGAACGGCGCGATCTTCAACGGCCCGCATAACGAGGTGATCGAGAACCTCGAACACGTCCCGGGTTGGGTCGAGGCCGCGCCACTGGTCCTCGGGCTGCTGGGCATCGGACTGGCCTACCTGATGTATATCCACAACCCGTTGCTGCCCGTCCGCTTGGCGAAGCAGTTCGGCGGCATCTACCGGTTCCTGCTGAACAAGTGGTATTTCGACGAGCTGTACGACGCTATCTTCGTGCAACCGCTTATCCGCTTCGCCCGCGTGCTCTGGCAGGTTGGCGACGCCACCATCATTGACGGCGTGCCGAACGGACTGGCCGAACTGACCAGCGACGGCTCCCGCCAGTTGGTAAAATTCCAGACCGGCTCCCTTGCCGTCTATGCCTTCGTTATGCTGATCGGCGTCGTCGTGCTGGTCGGTATCTTCATGCTGAGCCGGTGAGATCATGACAGCCCCCCTTTCAATCATGACCGGCCCCCTTTCAATCATGACCACCAACGCCGCCGGTTTCCCGCTGCTATCGCTGATCACCTGGTTGCCGCTGGCCGGCTGCCTGATCCTTATGCTGGTGCGCGGCGATGAGAAGACTGTCGCCACCAACGCGCGTTGGACCGCTTTGTGGACCAGCCTGCTGGTCATGGTCCTGTCGCTGGTGTTGTGGGTGAAGTTCGACCCATCCGAAGCCGGGTTCCAATTCAACGAGCACGTCACCTGGCTGCCGGAATACAAGGTCGGTTACAGCATGGGCGTGGACGGAATTTCCGTCCTGTTCGTGCTGCTCTCCACCGTTCTGACCCCGGTCTGCATCCTGGCAAGCTGGGAGTCCATCCAGACCCGCGTCCGCGAATTCATGATGAGTTTCCTGATCCTGGAAACCATGATGGTCGGCATGTTCGCCGCGACCGACTTCGTCGTGTTCTACATGTTCTTCGAAGGCGTGCTGATCCCGATGTATCTTATCATCGGCATCTGGGGCGGCCCCCGCCGGGTCTATGCCGCAGTCAAATTCTTCCTCTACACCCTGACCGGCTCGGTCCTGATGCTGCTGGCACTGATCGCCATGTGGCAGCAGGCCGGCACCACCGATATTCCCACGCTGATGCAGACGGTCTTCCCGGCGCACATGCAGACCTGGTTGTTCATCGCATTGTTCGCCTCGTTCGCGGTGAAGGTGCCGATGTGGCCGGTTCACACCTGGCTGCCGGACGCCCACGTCGAGGCACCGACCGCCGGTTCCGTCATCCTGGCCGGCGTGCTGCTGAAGATGGGGGCTTACGGCTTTCTGCGCTTTTCGGTGCCGATGCTGCCGGACGCCTCGGCCTATTTCGCGCCGTTTGTTTTCACGCTGTCCGTCATCGCGGTGATCTACACCTCTCTGGTCGCTTTGGCGCAGGAGGACATGAAGAAGTTGATCGCCTATTCGTCGGTCGCTCACATGGGCGTCGTGACGATCGGCATCTTCACCATCAACGTGCAGGGCATCTCCGGCGCGCTGTTCCAAATGCTGTCGCATGGCGTTGTCTCGGCCGCTTTGTTCTTGATCGTCGGCGTGATCTATGATCGCATCCACTCACGCGAAATCGCCCGTTACGGCGGTCTGGCAGATCGCATGCCCGCCTACGCCCTGGTGTTCATGCTGTTCATGATGGCCTCGGCCGGCCTGCCCGGCACCGCCGGCTTCGTGGGGGAATTCCTCGTCATCGTCGGCGCCTTGCAGGTCAATTTCTGGCTTGCCATGCTGGGTGGCATGGGGATGATCCTGGGCGCCGCCTACTCGCTGTATTTGTATCGCCGGGTCATCTTCGGCCGTATCACCAAGGACGATCTGCGCCACATCCTCGATCTCAGCCCCCGCGAGTGGGTTGTGTTCGCGCCGCTGATCGTTCTGACCTTGTGGATGGGCATCTACCCCTCCAGCTTCACCAGCTTTTTCGACGCCAGCGTGGGGGCGATGGTGCAACACCATACAGCCGCACTCGCCGCGACAACTAAGCTTGCCGGGATCTCGCACTAATGAACTGGACCTTGGCCCTTCCCGAGATCGTCCTCGCCTGCATTGGCATGGCGACCTTGATCTTCGGCGTGCTGCACAAGCATGACAGCACGCTGCTGTGTACGATGTTCACCATCGGCGGCTTCGTGATCGCCGGCTTTCTGGTGTTCACCGGCAACTACGGCTTCGGCTTCCACGGCCAGTTCGTCGCCGACCCGTTCAGTAGTTTCAACCAGCTTCTGATCCTGTCCGGCGCGGCGCTGTCCACGATCCTCGCGCTGGACTGGAACCGCACACAAGGCATCGCCCGGTTCGAGTTCCCGGTCCTGATGCTGTTCTCCACCGTCGGCATGATGATCATGGCGTCGGCGTCGAACCTGATGACGCTGTATCTAGGCCTCGAACTACAGTCTCTGGCACTCTACGTGCTGGCCGCATTCGCCCGCGACGATCTGCGGTCCTCGGAAGCCGGTTTGAAATATTTCGTCCTGAGCGGTCTCGCCTCCGGCCTGCTGCTGTATGGCATCTCGCTGGTGTACGGATTCTCCGGCACCATGGACCTCGCCTCGCTGCACGAATTACTGGTCCAGCCCACAAGCGCGTCGGCCGGTCTGGTCGTCGGTATCGTGTTCGTGCTGGTCGGTCTTGCATTCAAGGTTTCCGCCGTGCCGTTCCATATGTGGACGCCGGATGTGTACGAAGGGGCGCCGACCCCGGTCACGGTGTTCTTCGCCACCGCCCCCAAAGTAGCCGCGATGGCGCTGCTGCTCCGGGTCATGGGAACGTCGTTCGCCTCTATGGTCGGTGCGTGGCAGTTGCTGGTGATCATCGTCTCCATCGGCTCGATGCTTCTCGGCGCGGTCGCCGCGATCGGCCAGACCAACATCAAGCGGCTGATGGCCTATTCCTCGATCGGTCACATGGGCTACGCGCTGATCGGCCTTGCGGTCGGCACCTCCAACGGCGTGCGCGGCGTACTCGTCTATATGGCCATCTACGTGTTCATGACCGCCGGAGCCTTCGGATGCATCCTGGCGATGCAACGCAAAGGCAAGGCAGTGGAGCAAATCTCCGACCTGTCCGGGCTGGCCGCCAATGATCCGCTCCTCGCCATGGTGCTGACCGTGTTCATGTTCAGCCTCGCCGGCATCCCGCCGATGTCCGGCTTCTTCGCCAAGCTGTACATCTTCCTCGCCGCCGTGCAGGGGGGGCTGTGGACACTGGCCGTCGTCGGCGTGCTGACCAGCGTGATCGGCGCATTCTACTACATCCGCATCATCAAGGTGATGTACTTCGACGCCCCCGCCGAACGCTTCGATGCTCGTCCCGCATCCTTGTCCTTCGTGGTGGCAGCGACCGGTCTGTTCACCGGGTTCTTCTTCCTGTTTCCGGCCCCGTTCGTCGCGGCGGCTCAGGCAGCCGCCGGAGTGCTGTTTCGTTAACCAATTGTGATTAAGCGGACGCCCGCCGGTGCCCTATACCAACACTATCCGAATGGAGCTGAGACCGCTTTATGGATACTAATCCGAACCTCGAACTGGCGATTGACGACCGGGACCTAGTGTTCGGCTTCGAAAGCATCGGCGACAACTGTGAGCTAGGGGTGGTACAGCGTCAGGCGGGCGCTGAACCTCTAGGATTATTGCGCTTCGCCGGAGTCCCGTTGCGCAATTTGGTGCGGGCATTGAATGCGCGCCTCGCCAACATCGCCGACCCGGATAACATCCGGATCGTTGCAGAACATGGTGAGTATATGGTCAAGCTGACCAAATACGATCTCACGTACCATGCGCATGTGAAGATCGGCGAAATGGCACTGGACGCGCTGCACAAGCAGCAATGCGCCACCGTCGGATTCCTGGCTAAAAAGCTGATCGACGACCTTGAAAATCCAACCAAGATACTGGTATTCCGACAGAATGAACCGCTATCGGGCAACGATCTGGTTGATTTACGCATAGTGCTTTCGGCATACGGGCCAAGTATCCTGCTGTGGGTGCAAGAAGCCTGTCCGGGGCATCCGCCCGGTTCGGTGGAGGTCGCGGACGAGCGAATGATGGTGGGCTACGTCCGCCGTCTCGCTAAACGTGACACTGTCCCGGATTTGGATTTCAGCTCTTGGATGACGGTGCTGCGGCGCGCTCACACGGTTGCGTCCCACCGTCGCGACGGCAGGCTGGTGCCCGTGCCATCGGCTCGGGCCGCGCGCACCGAACTCACGTTCGGCATCGACGGCAACGCCGCCCCTTGGCTCGGTAGCGGTTGGTCAGCACCGGAAGCGGGCTACCAGTGGTCGATTGGTGTGCGGAGCGTCTTAACAATTCCCGTCCCGGGCGAAGCGGACGACTATTGGCTGGAGATGGATGTCAAACCTTACGTCAGTTCACCATTGTTGCCTCGGCAGCGGTTGGACGTAATGATTGGCGGCACCCTCGTCCATAGCTTCATATCCGTTCCCGGGGCCGAGATTGGATGCGTTGTGCCGGGCAAGCTTCTGGCTGGCCGCGCGCAAATCGAAATTGTCTTCGATCATCCTAATGCAGCAAGTCCGATTCTGGTGGCGGGTGAAACGGATGATCGGCGTTTAGCGGTGTTGTTCAGCCGGCTCGCTTTGGTGTGCGCGTAGGCTTCGCACACCATGACGGTGACGGTGACGGGTCAGGACATAGGACCGTTGGTATCATCTCTATCGGGTAAAACCCGGGGATGCACCCGCCGGAGAGCGGGCATCAAATCACAGTCCTGCGGCTAATATTGAAACGAACTCACGCGTTGCCAATGTCCGTGATATACGAAACCAGATACGCGTCTGTGTTTTCGATATCACGCACAAACATTCCCCCATCTTTCTCAGCAAAGCCAAGATCAGGGTAAAGATCGGCAACCACCGCGTTCTTTGCGGAGCGACAGAATTCGCCCAACAACCGTTTCGTCCCCATACCGGCGGCAAGGCCGATCAAACCGCGAAGAATGAACTGTTCGGCGGAGCGCGAGAAAATCCGGCAACTCATCAACCAACTGTCGATCCGCAACGCATCGCCTTCGCGGATTGCCACCAGCGTCGATGTCAATCCATGATCGCCGAAACGATCTGCCAACCGGAACGCCAACACAACGACGCCGTCGCGCTCAAGGAAGGAGCGGAGTTGTACTTCACTATAGCGACGGGTCGTTAGGTTGAATTGGTTGGTCTTCAACTCCAACTGGGCCATGCGGGGTATGTCGGCATCGGCCGGACGCACCAACGACCCCTTCATCTCCAGACTCGCCAGATAACCGCCGATATCGGTCGCGCCGGCCTGTTCCGCCAACGCGGACGCACGGGCGGTATAGGCCGCAGTTCGGCTCAGGTCCTCTCCGGTGTAACCATCCGCGTCGAACCAGTGTCCGGCGTCGAGCAGGCCGATAAAAGCGCTTGGGTCGGTGCCCGCGCAAACCACCGCGACCTCCGGCAGTTCCCGGCGCACCAACTCGCATTCCGCAGGGTTGTCATCGCAGAATACCAGGCTATCGAGGCTCACATTCAGTTCGCCGGCGATCCGCCGCAGTCCCGCGGCTTTGTCGTTCCAAGAGCATTCGAACGCCGCAAAATCCGACCGGCACAGCACCGAAAGGGGATGGCTGAACGCGGTCTCGGCGATCGCCGGGTCGTTCTTTGAACACACTGCCAGTATTACACCTCGCTCACCTAAACCTTTGATGTAATACTGCCAGTCCTGGAAAGCCTCACCAGCCGGAGAGCCAAAACCGAGCGTAATGGATTGGAGGCCGTCGTCGCCGATTGTGCCGCCCCAGAGAGTGTTATCCAGGTCTAACACAAGGACTTTCTTGGCGCGCGCATTGACGGATCTCCAGGCCGCGCGAAACAACGGCAGGTAATCGGGCAGGAACTTCGGATCGTGATCCAGTTTGGCTGCGTAATACAGTTTCGCCGAAGAAAAGCGTCGCGTCCCGATCCCGTTGGCAAGTGATTCCATATCCACCCACGTCACCAGACCGCGTCCGGCATCCAGCAGCATCGCGTTCAACCGATGTATCTGATTGGCGGTGGAGGCCGGGGCCAACCGTTCCGCCATGCCGCGGTAATGCGGTGGCGGCGGCACCAGAATATGCTGGACGATTTTAACACCTTTGGCGACAAGCTGACCCCACACGGCTCGCAGCAGACTGACCTTGGGCGCCAGCACCGCGTCCACCGCATCCGCCGAGGCATCGATCGGAACCGGCGCCACCATATCCCGCCAGTGCAGAGCGATGACCACCAACTCCGGGCCAAAGGCAAACAGCCCCGACGCCGGGTTCAGCACCTCCTGCACCCACGATCCGAACGGTGCCTGATATAAGATTGGCAACACGCCCTCTTGCAGCACCGCGCAGGCGACCCCCCGAATCAGATAGTCCGTGGTAAGGGCGCCCAGAACCGCGATGCGCTGGGTCGGCGTGCCGGCGGGGATGCGCGAAAGATCGGCGCCGATCTCAAGAATTCTGTCGCCAACCTGGAAAATCGACGGCAGCCCGGCCGGCTTGTCGCCCGGGCCAAGGGCCGACAGAAACGCGGCCGGCGTGATGGGTTGGTTGAGCATGAAAACGCCCTGTCCTGCGATATTCGGTCTGCTCAACCAGCCGAGCGACTGCTCAGCACCGCACGGATTTTTACCACCGAGGTCGATTCCAGCATTTCCTGGTCGCTGAGTTCCAGGCCGTAATGGGTCTCCAGTTCGCTCATGAGCATGATTTGCCGCAGACTGTCCCACTTCCGCGTGTTGGAGATGTCCGAGTCCTCATGGACCTCTGCGGGAGCGATCCCCAGGGTTCCCGCGATCAGCGCCAAAAGGTCGTCGTCCGCCATTCCAAAGATTCCTGTCAGTAATTTCAGTTGCACTGCCATTCCGGTCGCATTGCGCGCCGCTATCTCAGATAATCCGTCCAGCGAATGTAGTGTAAAATGTATTGTTCGAACGTCCATTCATGGGCGTGCCAGCGATAGGTCGCGTTGGGATCGTAGAAGGAAAGTTTCAGGCGTTCGGCGACCAGTGGATGAATAGGAACGCTTTCGAAGTTCTGCCCCGTGTGCTGACGAAGCAACCCATCCACCTCGTCGATTGCTGCTCGGGTCAGGGCAGGGGGCAGGATGCCGGTGCGGCTGAGTAGCTGATTCATCAAATAACGAACGGCGGGTGCCGTGATGTGACCGCTGGTGTAGAACAAATTGACCGACCGGAACGTCGCTTCGACCCATTCCGCCAACAGAACGTCGGCAATCGCATCGGACGCTTTCCAGCGCGCGATGTCCAGCCGCAGACGCCGATCCAGGTCGGGCATGCGTTCGGTTGTAACCTGCATGTATTTTGCGAACAGTTCGGCGTCCGGCATATCCGTTCCCGCCAATGCTGCGGCGATCGAGTCAGGCCAAGGGTACCGGTCGGGATCTGCGGCGATCCGGGGATCGTTTCCGGCGAACGGCCAGAGGCAACTTGCTGAGAACGGCGGAAACGTTACGATTGGAATGTTTTTCGGGATGCGCTGATGCAATTCAGCCCGGTTCGCCGACATACCGCCGGTTTCCACCTGCTCCCACACCGTCACCACGTCGGCCATGAACTCGCGGCCGTATTGCCGCGACCAATCGCGGTCCGTCACCAGATGGTAGGGAATCCACTTGAAATCCAGCCGGCCGGTCATGCAGCGCATGAACTGCGCGGTTTTCTGTAGCTCCTCACCCTGGCAATTCGCGTAGATCAATACGGAAGGGATCATGGTCGCCACTGCGCCCAGTTGATGGTGTCGAGCACATGCTCCCGATGGGTGCGGAGATTGTTTTGCCAACGATATCTCATGCCAGGTGACCACCACGACAAGTTGAAATGATTGGCAACGCGTTTGTGGATGGGCACTTCTTCCGGCCAGCCAACGTATCCGTCCAGCAAGGTGTCGAGTTCGGCGGCCAGCGTTTCTGGCCGAACGATGTCGCGCACCGTGCCGTTGTCCAGAACCTGCTCGACCATCTGTCGCAGCAACAAGGGACCGACCCGGTTGGGGGCGCTGAAAATGCGATCCCTCGTAAAATGTTTGACGATGAAACCCGCGAAATTCATGTCGGATTGGCGACCCTCCGCATTCCAGCGCCGCAAATCGTCGTCGAACATTTTGCCGAGGTCCAGTTCGTCCTGGCCGGTGGCCATTTCGTACATCAAATAGAGGACATCGTCGGGCAGGTTCATCGACACCAGCGCCTGCACGATCCGGTCGCCGTGTGGATACCGGGAGGGATAATAGCGCCCTGGCTCGACGACAGCCCGTCTGTCTGGCGCCTGAAACGGCCACAGCGATTTGGCAACCGGCGTATAGAAAGTTCGCAGTTCGCAGCCCCCGGGCAGCCGATCCCGTAATGGGTCGCGCGTGGACGGGCTGCCGGCATTCAGTTCCATCCAGCAGCAGTCCATAGACCGGAGAGTTTTGGGCGGCAGCCGTTCCAGCGCTTCATTGGGCGGCAGGGACAGATCGAGAAATCGGATGCCGAACCGGCCCCGTAATGACGGCAGCTTCCCGATCACTTCTGCGATCCGCATTGCCGTGATGTCGCCGGCGATCACACCGTGGACCATATCCAGATACGGCGCCGCCGATGGTACCGTATCGTCCGATTCGGCCCCGGCCAGTGTGCCGGAATGAAAGCATATCGCAAGGCGACGGGAATCATCGACCGGTTGATGGTCACGCGGACGAACGGCATCGGGATGAATGAACGTAAGAGCAAGCTGCCGGGCTCCTCTGGTCAGATCCAACGGCAATGCAACCATGATCGTCTCTCGCCCGGTCAGATCAAAAGACCCGAGGACGGCCTTGCCGGCGCGGATCATCAACCGCTGACGAGGGACTTTCGGCGGAAAAACCGCCGCCTGGACGTTGAAGCGAAGAACGCAAGCGCGATCATGACCCGGAAGCGGCAGCGTCAATTCGCTTTCGGCGCCGATGGTCCAGGCAAATTCGTCCTCGACCGACCAGCCGGCGCCCGGCCCTCCCGCAAGGTTACCCATAGTTCCGAAGACATAGGCGGCGTCCAAGTATGCACCCGTATGAAAGAGAGGTTGCCGATCAAAAATGTCGCTAGATATTAGAACACGTAACCGCGAGCATACAAGGCGACAATGACGATTTAACGACATATATCAAATTTTGGATGACCGTTGATGTCTTGTTGTCAGGCACTGCAACGTCCGGGCGCTTTGACATCCTTGCGCCACGCTGGGAAAACAGCGCGATCTCGGGGAAGGAAAACGCAATGCCCACAACACCCACCACGCTGGATTCCAATGGACCAGATTCCAAGGCACCACCTTCGGATGGTCCACCGATTTCCACGATCGGCTTCATCGGCCTGGGTGTGATGGGCGAACCGATGTGCGGCCACCTGGCGCGCCGGTCCGGCATTCCGGTAATGGCATTCGATTTGCGCCCGGAACCGCTGGAGCGACTCCGGGACCACAACGTCGCATCGGCATCGCTGCAAACCATCGCCGAATCCTGCGACGTCATTCTATTGTCGCTACCGGACGGCAAAGCGGTCGCTGCGGTGGTTGCGCAGTTGGAGCCGCACTTGCGCGCCGGTCAGTGCGTCGTCGATACCAGCACGTCATCGGTCGAACTCACCCGCCAGATCGGTGCGCGACTGACCGCAAAGGGGATACTGTATGCCGATGCGCCGGTCGCGCGCACTCGGGATGCGGCGTCGCGCGGCGAACTGAGTATCATGGTCGGCGCGACCGAAAAGACCTTCGCCAGGGTCCGTCCGATTCTGGAAACCATGGGAACGGATGTCACCCATTGCGGCCCTGTGGGTTGCGGGCAGGTAGTCAAAATTCTCAATAATATGCTGGTATTCCAACACTGCGGCGCTCTTGCCGAAGCGATCGCCATCGGGCGGCGCAATGGCGTTTCTGCCGAGGTGCTGCTGCCCACCATGGCGATGGGGTCCGGCGATAGTTTCGTGCTGCGCAACCACGGCACCAAGGCGATGCTGCCGGGAGTATTTCCGGAGCGGGCGTTTTCGACCCGGTATGCCATCAAGGATATGTCCTATGCCCTGGAAATGGCCGAAGCCTCCGGTCTGGACATGGCGGCGGCGAAACTGACGATGGAGCGCCTGAAACAGGCCGAGGCGGCAGGATACGGCGAGCAGTATCATCCGGTGGTCCTGAAGGTGATCGACCCGCAATGAACATCTTTCCGGACGCCTCGATTTGGCGCGACGCCTGCGCCGGTGATGCAACCCTTGCCGCCTGGGCCGGCCCGTGGTCCGTTACGTTTGCCATCGCAAGCGGGCCGGACACAGCAAACTTCCGCCTAAAGGACGGCAAGGTGCAGGCAGAGGGCGGTGACCCAGCCTTCACTTTGGCAGCTCCCGGGGACGTTTGGGACAAATTCCTGATGCCCGTGCCGCCGCGGCATTACCATGGCATGTTTGCGATGCATTACCGTATCCCCGAGTTTACGATCCAAGGCGATCAGTTGGCGTTCATGCAGCACGCGCATGTCGCCCGCCGTATTCTGGAAATCGGCAAGTGGCTTTCGCTCGGCAACACGTTGCCGGTGCCGGTCAGTTTGGCGCCCCGGGAGGGGCCGAGGGGCGTGCCGAACGTTCAGGGCGGCTACGTTCCCGTCACGGCCGATGGCGTTACGTACCAAATTTATTACGAAACCGCCGGCACCGGCCGCGATGTCCTGTGCATGCACACGGCCGGGTCCGACGGCCGGCAGTTTCATGGGCTGATGGCGGACAAGCGCATCACTGACGGGCACAGGTTGATTGCCTTCGATCTGCCCTGGCACGGCAAGTCGTCGCCGCCGGATGGCGCGGTTCCCGGGTCGTGGCGCTTGAATACCGATCTGTACATCTCCCTGATCATGGGATTCGTCGCGGCGGCCGGGTTGGACAAACCGATAGCGCTCGGGGCCTCAATGTCGGGGGAGATTTGCCTGGAACTCGCATACCGGCACCCCGAGGCGTTTGCCGGTATCGTCGCCTGCGAGGCGTGCGAGAAGATCAGTCAACGCCAGAACACCTGGGCGGCGCACCCGGCGGTCAATCAGGCGCTGTTCGTGCCGGAATGGATCAGGGCCCTCAGCGCCCCCCAAAGCCCGGCGGAGTACCAGGAACAAATCACCTGGCACTACAGCCAGGGTGGCCCGTCGGTGTTCTACGGCGACATCGCATTTTACTCCGGCGAGTGGGATGCGCGGGAGAGGGTAGGACACATCGATACCAACCGCTGCCGTTTGTTCATGCTGACGGGGGAATACGATTACTCTTGCACCGTGGAATTGTCGCAGGCGACAGCAGCGAAAATCCCGGGGGTGGTGTTCCAGGAAATGAAAGGGATCGGGCATTTTCCGTTCGCAGAAAATCCCCGCTTATTCGCCGGTTATCTTCTGCCGGTTCTGCGGCACCTGGAACAACCCCAAAACGCTTGAATCTCGTTTCCGGTCGCACCCCACCCTCGCATAGTCATGGTGCGCGAAGGCGTACTATGACGAGGCAGGACGCAATCGCCGCTTTGCCAAAATGAGAAGTGCTGGCGCGAAGGCGCTCCATCCATCCCCCCCGTCAACCAGGTTACTCACGAATGCTGTTATTCAGTTAGAATTGTCGCAAGCCGAATGACACAGAGCGTCACCACTGTTAGAGTGCGCGAATGCAAAATGTCCGCGCCGCTCGGCGGTCCGTCCTTCTCGCACTAACCCTGCTGTCGGCTTGTGCGGCATCCGAACCTTCGCCAGACGGTGGTGCGGATCGAATACCGGCCGGCGTCATCGGTAATTTCCTCGCCGGCCGCTTTGCGCTGGCGGAAGGCGACTATGCCACCGCCGCGAACGATCTGTTGAAAGCGGCTGCGCAAAGCCACGGGGATCCAGAGGTCACGTTGCAGGCATTCATCGCCAGCATCAATGCCGGCCGCCCGGAAGCCGCGAAGCTGGCGCTCTTGTTACCTGATAACCAGGTCGCGCAGCTTGTGTTGGCGGATGTCGAGGTCAAGGCGGGCCGTTGGCAGGCCGCCGAACAACGCTTCCGGGGCATGCCGCGGGAAGGTATGACGCAGTTGCTTCAGCCGATACTGGTGGCCTGGGCGCAGCAAGGCGACGGACGGACGGACACCGCGCTCTCGACATTGCGGCCATATATCGAAAACCCACGTTTCCGTGGCCTGTTCGCCCTTCAGGCGGCGATGATCGCCGATATCGGCAATCGCCCGGACGATGCGGCCAGGCTGTTTCGCATCGCCGAGGGCGATATGCCGGAACCGAACCTTCGCATGACGCAAATCCTGGCAAACTGGCAGGCGCGTTCGGGGCAGGCCGGAGAAGCCCAGCGGACGCTCGCCGCTTTGCCTGTGGCGGCCCCGAACCTGTCCATTGCGGTACCGAACCTGATGGCGTCCATCGGCAAGCGGCCGGTAGCAAAGGCGGCTGACGCCATAGCCGAAGCCTATTTCACCTTCGCGGGATTGCTGCGGTCGCAGGACGCCAACGATTTCTCGTTGATGATGTTGCGGCTGGCGCTCGACCTGCGGCCGGATTTTGCCGCCTCCCGAATTCTGGCCGCCGAAATCCTCACCAATCAACGCCACCCCCAGGCGGCGTTACGCATGCTGAATGAGGTGCCGGCGGGCGACCCGGTCATTGCTGTCGTCCAGCTACGGCGTGCGGTGTTGGTCGATCGTCTGGGCCGTTCCGAAGATGCCCTGCGCGACCTGGAGCGCCTGTCCCTCGAGTATCCTGACAGTTCCCTGCCCGATCACCAGCGGGGCGACATCCTGCGCAGCAAGTCGCGTTTTACCGATGCAATCGTCGCGTACGATAAGGCGATCGGACGCATCGCCCGCCCCGCCCCGTCCGACTGGATCGTATTCTACGACCGTGGCGTAGCCGAGGAACGCGCCCAGCAGTGGCCGAAGGCGAAGGCGGATTTTGAGTATGCTTTGAAACTTTCCCCCGACCAGCCGTTCGTCTTGAATTATCTGGGATATTCCCTTGCTGACAGGGGCCACCAACTGGATGAGGCGCGGAAAATGATCCAGACCGCCGCCGAACGGCGACCGAACGATGGCGCCATTACCGACAGCCTTGGCTGGGTGATGTTGCGCCAGGGCCACAACCAGGACGCCGTGAGGACGCTGGAAAAGGCGGTCGAGTTGCAGCCGGAGGATTCGACGATCAACGCGCACCTGGGCGACGCATACCATGCGGTCGGCCGTACGATGGAGGCTTCCTATCAATGGCGCCGGGCATTGACGCTCAATCCGGCACCCGACGACGTTGCCAAACTGGACGCCAAACTCAAAACGGGCCGCCCTGCCGCAGTCGTCAGCGGACAATAACGATATGCCCCTGCCGCGGCCATCAGCGGACAATACCGATACCTCCTCGCCGTGGTCATCAGCGGACAATACCGATATGTCCTCTATGGCGGAATGCGCGCCCGCGAAGATAAACCTGCATCTGCATGTCGTCGGCCGACGGAACGATGGCTATCATCTGCTCGACAGCCTGGCGGTATTCGCCGCCGTGGGCGACCGGCTAAGCGTTACGCCTGCCGATGACCTGTCGCTGACGGTGACTGGTCCATTTGCCGCCGGCCTGGCGGCCGAGAGCGATAACCTGGTACTCCGGGCCGCGCGGGCACTCGCAGTTCGGGCCGGGGTGGCGGCGCGGGGAAGGCTGGTGCTGGAGAAGCATCTGCCCGTTTCGTCGGGTATCGGCGGCGGTTCGGCGGATGCTGCGGCTGCGCTGCGATTGCTGTCCCGTTTTTGGCGTATTTCTGTTCCAGGGGCCGATTTGAGCGGCCTCGCGCACGAATTGGGTGCGGATGTGCCCGTTTGCCTGCGTAATCGACCGGCAATGATGTCCGGCATCGGCGAACTGCTGGCCCCGGCGCCTCGTCTGCCGGATGTGGGAATCGTGCTGATAAATCCCGGAGTCGCGGTTTCGACGCCGGAGGTCTTCCGCATTCGCAACGGGGCCTTCAGCCAGTCGGCCTCCTTTCCGGCCGGCGGCTGGCAAGATACCGAGTCGCTCGCGGTCTCTCTCCACACCGTGGGCAACGATCTCGAACGACCGGCGCGGACCCTGGCACCGTCCATCGGTGACGTGCTGGCGGCCTTAGAGGCGCTGCCCGGTTGCCTGTTGGCGCGCATGAGCGGGTCCGGCGCCACATGCTTCGGTTTGTTCCCCACGCCGCAGGCCGCTCGGGATGCGGCACGAACCGCCTTTCGCACCGGCTGGTGGGTGTGGGGCGGCGGCTTAAATCACAATTGGACGCGCAAATAGCGGTTCGGACTTTACGCGAGGCGCCGACCGACCTATCACATCGTGCGGCCAACGTGTTGGGGCGTCGCCAAGCGGTAAGGCAACGGATTTTGATTCCGTCATTCGGAGGTTCGATCCCTCCCGCCCCAGCCAATCCCGTAAATCAAGCCTTCTGACTGTGCCCGGCACCCGAGCGGCGCAATTCGGCGATTGCGGATTCCACGTTTTGCCATTTTTCCAAACCGGACACATCGCCCTGCTGGCGGGCCTCGGCGATATGCTCCTGAACTACGGCGCCAGCACGCAATCCATGCACCATCATCAGATTTTGGGCTGTGTGTTTGCTATCCGTTTCGGACATTCATGGCCTCCTGCAACTGAATATCCGGCAGATAGGCCGTCGCGCAAAAATATCCAGTGCCCGGACATCAATGTCCGGACATCCAGTGCCCGGACATCTAGCCGGGACCGGCGTGATGTTAAAATCGGGAACCGGCGCGACGTCCGGATCAGTTGGTGGCAGATCGGGAGCCGAACCCGAGGAATCCGGCGCTGGGAATTGGTGCGCCGCCATCATTGGCAAACAGTTTCGGCGTCGCCCGGGGTTTCGCAACCGCCTGTGCCGTCGCCGTCACTGCCGGCGCTCCGGACGCGGCTGGCTTAGCCGTTTGCCCCGGCCGAGATCCAGGCGCCGGGCCACCGACGGCCCGCGATCCACGTCCGCTGTCCTCGCCGCGCATCGACAGCAGCAAGAAAGAGATGTCGTTGCGACCAAGATCGACCGAAAGCTCCATCGGCGTCAGGCCCAGGATGTTGGCGCCATTCTGATCGGCGCCCCGATTGAGGGCATCACGGGCGGCAGCGATGTCACCGCGGTTAATCGCGTCGAACAGCGCCTCTGTAGGCTGCATGTCGCCAGCGATGCGCGTCGGCGGGGCGGCACCCTCTCGGGGTTTTGAACCCGGAATCGCGTCCGGTGCGGCGACAGCCGGCTTTTCGCCGCCACCGCCGCCGGTACGCGGGATCATGTGGCTTTTGCCTGTCGGGCCGCTTCCGGGCATTTGTGCCCAGGTGGCCGATGCCATGGTTGCGGTTAGCACACCGCCAAAAATCAGCGCGGCAAGGCTCCGCCGCAACTCCAAACGCTCCATCGCAAAACGCCCCATTACAAAACCCGAAGCGAACATGTTCATGGCCTAAACCTTCATGGTGTCAAACCATCGTTGGAGACGCGGAAACTGGCTTCTAGCAGCGATCCAGGTATCCCGTCGATACGCTTGCTTCGGGATGTTGAATCAGTCGGGCGAACGGACATCGGCCGGGTGGCACGGCGGGTTTGAGACCAAAACGATATTGTGTCCGTCAATGCACCGGCGTGCCTTCCGCCCGCCATGTCCTGTTAGGGCGCCCGCACCTTAAAGATGATCCGCCTGCGGCCACCGCCACCCGGATACCTCCGGCATGTCTATGCCGTGGCGCACGATATACTGCTCGTGGTCAATCAGTTTGTCGCGCATCGCCTGCTTCACATAGACCGCGTTGGGTCCAAGGTTTGGCACCCGGTCGATCACGTCGGTCACCAGATGAAAGCGGTCCATCCGGTTGCGGACCACCATGTCGAACGGGGTGGTGGTGGTGCCTTCTTCCATGAAGCCGCGAACGTGGAAGTTGGCATGGTTGGTTCGCTTGTAAACCAGACGGTGAATCAGGGTGGGGTACCCGTGATAGGCAAAAATGACCGGCGTGCCGGTGGTGAACAGGGCGTCGAAATCCGCATCGCTCAAACCATGAGGGTGTTCGGCCTTCGGCTGAAGCGTCATCAGATCGACCACGTTGACGACTCGGATACGAAGGTCCGGCAGCAACTGATGCAGCAGATCGACGGCCGCCATCACCTCCAGTGTCGGAACATCCCCGGCGCACCCCATTACCACGTCCGGCGCACCATCCCGGTCGTTGCTCGCGAATGGCCAGATGCCGATCCCCTGAGCGCAATGCCTGATCGCCGAATCGATATCCAGCCACTGCGCTTCCGGCTGCTTGCCGGCGACAATGACATTGATACGGTCCCGGGTTCGCAGGCAGTGGTCGGTGACGCAAAGCAAGGTGTTGGCGTCGGGCGGAAGATAGACCCGCACGATGTCGGCCTTTTTGTTCACCACATGGTCGATGAAGCCGGGGTCCTGGTGGCTGAAACCGTTGTGATCCTGCCGCCAGACATGCGACGTCAGTAAATAATTTAACGATGCGATCGGCCGGCGCCAGGCGATCGCCCGCGAAGTTTTGAGCCACTTCGCATGCTGGCTGACCATCGAATCGACGATGTGGATGAACGCCTCGTAGCACGACAGCAGCCCGTGCCGGCCGGTCAGCAAATACCCCTCCAACCATCCCTGGACGGTGTGCTCGCTTAGAATTTCCATCACGCGGCCGTCCGGTGCCAGCCGGTCGTCCTCGGGTATCGTCTCGGCATCCCAGGCGCGATTGGTCACCTCCAGCACGTCGTTCAGCCGGTTGGAGTTGTTCTCGTCGGGTGAGAACACCCGGAAATTGCGG
>JANXLQ010000231.1 GCA_025355085.1 Rhodopila sp. | reverse complement strand
GTGCGGGATATGGTCAAGGCGATGGGCAAGGCGCCGGTCGTGTTCAAGCAGATGGTGCAAGGCTACGTCGCCAACCGCTTGCAGGCCGCGATGCAGTTGGAGGTTTACCGGCTGCTGGATGAGGGGCTGGTCACACCTAAGGACATCGATGATTCTGTGTTGCATGGATTGGCACTGCGCATTCCCATCCTCGGGATCATGGCCAAGGCGGATTTTACCGGATTGTTGCTGATGCAGCAGGGGATGAAGAACCGCAGTTACATGCCTCCGGTGCCGGAAGATCGCAGCGAGTCATTGGATAAGCTGATCGAGGAAGGCCGCACCGGGGTGATGGCCGGCAAGGGATATTTCGACTGGGGCGATCGCTCGCCTGAGGAGTTGTTCCGGGAGCGTGACCGGAAATTGTTGGCGCTGAAACAGGCGTTGCGGGCGATCGGCCCGATGGAACCTACAGCCCGGGCCGCCGGCTAGACGGACGATACAACCCGAGCCGCCCCTCGGTCCTGAAGCAGGCAGCTTGGACCGCGGTTCGGACGAACGGCCAAGCCGCCGCCTGTCAGGCCGCTTTGCGGAAGGTCGGCGGCAGGCCGGCTTTCGGCATCTGGCCGTGCAGCGCCTCATGCGGCAGCCCGGCATGCAGCACTTTCCTGGACTCCAGCAGTGTCGGGATGTCGATACCGGTTGTGAAACCCATGCTTTCCAGCATGAACACCAGATCCTCCGTCACAACATTGCCGGACGCGCCCGGCGCATACGGACACCCGCCCAGGCCCGCCAAACACGAGTCGAACGCTCGGATTCCGACCTCCAGCCCCGCCACGGCGTTGGCGATACCGAGACCGCAGGTGTCATGCAGATGCAGGCCGTACAACACCGGACCAATGGCCTCGCGTGTCGCCTTCACCACTTCCTTGACCTGGGCTGGATAGGCGTAGCCAACCGTGTCGGCCAGCATGATCTCATCCACCCCGGCATCCGCCAGCCCCTGGCACAGCGCCACGGTCTTCGCCGTCGGCACCACGCCGTCAATCGAACAGCCAAACGCGGTCGATGCACCCGCCACCACCGGCACCTTGCGCGGCTGCGCTTTCAGCCAGTCCATGATCTCCCGCATCATCTCGATCGACTGCGCAGGCGTGCGGTTCAGGTTCGCCTGACTGTGCCCGTCGCTGACCGACACCGGGATGCTGATTTTATGCACGCCCGCATGGTAGGCGTTCTGCACACCCCGCAGGTTCGGGGCGAGCGCCTGCACCGTCAGGCCGGGCAACGCCGTCAGGACCCTCGCCACGATCTCCGAGGTGTCCGCCAACTGAGGGATCACGCGCGGCGGCACGAAACTGCCGACCTCGATTTCGCGAATGCCAGCGGCGGCGAGCGAAACGATCCACTTCACCTTGTCGTCGGTCGTCATGCGGGTCTTGGCAATTTGCAGACCGTCGCGTGGGCCGACCTCACAGATGGAAACAAAGGTCATGGTGCTGGTATCTCTGCGATCAGAATGGTGCCGGTTTCGGATTCGGTGATGACCAGGCTGCGCTCATCCGGGGTCAACGCGCAGTTGGTGGTCATGCGGCCGGTGGATGACTGGATTCTGTAGAGCGGAACACCATGCGGGTCGATCACCCAGACGCAGCCGTGCCCGGGGTTGGAGATGTACAGGCGGTCGTGACTATCCATCGCCAGCCCGTCGGGTCCCGCCAGTCCGGCGGGCACCCGAGCGAAACATTGCGCTTTGGCGACGACGGCGTCGGGGCGGAGCAGAAAGCGCCAGACCTCGCAGGACCGCGTCATCGCCACATACAGGTGCGTTTGGGCCGTGTTCAGGACCAGTCCGTTCGGGCTAGGTCCGGTGGAAATCAGCTTATCCAGCCGCCCATCCTTATGCAGCCGCCAAACCCGCCCGGTGGGATCTTGCAGACCCGTCTGCCCCTGGTCGGTAAAAATAATGGACTCATCCGCATGCAGAGTCAGGTCGTTGAGGCCCTTGAACCCCTCGCTCATGACCGTTTGCAGCACGGCGGAGGTGGCGCCGGTGTCCGGGTAAATCCGCACCAGCCCGTGCCGGTAGTCGGCGGCGAGCAGGATACCGTCAGGCTGAACTTTCAACCCGTTCGGCCAGCCGGGGTACTCGGCGATCAGGGTCCACTCATCGTTTTCAATACGGAAAATGCGACCGTAGGGGATATCGACGACATGGAGGCGACCGAACGCGTCGTAGCAAGGCCCCTCCAGAAAGCAATCCACCGGCTCCCCCGCTCGGTTTGCATCAGCCCAATCCGTCCGCTCCAGACGGCGAAAATGATCGGGCATACGGGTCAGGACCCGCGTGGGGATTTCTTTGGGAGGTGAGAACCACATGGCGCGAACCATGGGACGAGGACGGGCGGTTGGCAAGACTCAGCTCTGCCTTGGCGGCCGGTGGCGAGCCGTCACTTGGGCGGCGATTGGACATCGGCGCTGGACAAGGCAGAAAAATAACAGTGTCCCGAAAATAAGTCGATGTCAGATCGATCGGGTGCGCATTGTGCCGGACGATTCGATTCCACTATTGACGCCCGTTTATCTTGGTATCCGCAAGACAGCCTGGAAGAGGGGCGTGTGCATCCTGCTATTTGCCGGCGGCGACGGCCCGGAATCGGCCCGGTGGGCAGCGAGGTTCGCCACGTTGAAGGCAGGGCGGATTTCTCCGCTCTGCCTTCCGGGTTACCGTTTTATTGGGCCTTCGCGGTCGTGTCCGTCGCTGCGGAGGAAGTGGTCGCAGCAGCGACTGGCGCAGCAGCGACTGGCGCAGCAGCGGCTGGTGCAGCAGCGGCGGTGCCGGAGCTACTGCCGCCGCCGCCGCCTCCACCACCCATGCCGCCGCCAGCTCCACCGCCCATACCTTTCATGCCGGCCATACCGCCACCGGCACCGCCCGCTCCGCCACCGCCACCTTGGGCAAAGGCTCCCGACATGGGCGATGCCACCAGGGCCAGCGCCAACGCGAAAGAAGTCGTGCGTCGAAGTGTCATTTAACCTCCTGTTACAGTTCCGCCTCCGGAAGGCCGCGTCGGAGGGTCCAACGCCACAGGCAGCGAACGCTGTCAGGCATCACGCGTAATCAGCAACTATGTCAATAGAACATTGGAAACCCGAGCGGCGGGGAGGCTGATTCCGCAAGAGGCGCAGCCGGCGTTGACGTTGACGTACCGCCATCCAACCCGTCATGCCAACGAAGGTCTGCATCCATGTCTTTTGTTCGTCCAAACAAAGACATGGATGGTGCGCCTTCCCGCATCATGACGATACGAGCGCGGTCGTTGCCTTCCTCGACAAGGGCGAACACCTGCTCGATCTGAAAGGCGTTACAACTCTGCCCGATGTCGTGCTGTGGGGAGACGGCATCCGCGTCGGAGCCAGTTCATGCACCGACTGGCTGCAACAGGGAAAACCGGCGTTCGATCCCGTTCCGCGCCAACCCGGCGACCTTGCGGCGATCTGCCACACCTCCGGCACCACCGGCTTCCCCAAAGGGACCATGCAAAGCCATCGCTCGGTTATCTACGCCGCCATCGGCACCGGCGTCATGGCGGCACGTTCATCAAGGTTTCGCGCGCGATTCAATTCGCGGAGGATGTACCGAAGACGTCAACCGGCAAAATCATGTGCCGCAGCTTACAAGATATCGACGGCGGCAGCCGTTAAGACGTGTTGCCGGACGAATGCCAATACTTCGTCGAACGCACCTGCGGCGATCAGGTCGTTGTGGCCTGCGTCCGGTGCCAGCCAAAAGGTTTTCGGGCCGGGTGCGGCGGCGAACACCGCATGACCCATTGCAGGCGCAACGATGGTGTCGCGACCGCCGGTCATGACCAGCACCGGGGCGGCGATCGCCCCGATCCGGCCGATCAGATCGAAACGATCGCGCAGCAGCCACGCCACCGGCACATATGGGAATCTCTGCTGCCCGATTGCCACGATGCTGGTGTAGGGCGATTCAAGAATGATGGCGCCGACGGGCATCTCGGTTGCGAGTCGGACAGCAAGGCCGGTGCCGAGCGATTCGCCGTACAGAACGATACGCCCGGCGGGAATGCCCATGTCGCGCAGCGTGGCGTAGGCAGCGCGCGCATCCTGTATCATTCCGGCCTCGGTCGGGGTGCCGGAATTTCCACCATAGCCGCGATATTCAAGCAACAACGCTCCCCAGCCGAAGCTGTGCAACCGAACCATTCTATGGGCACGGTTGCCTATATGTCCGGCGTTGCCGTGCAGATACAGAACGACAGGCTGGGTCGCGCTATTCGTTGGCACCCACCAGGCAAGCAGATTCAGCCCATCGACGGTCTGGACAGTCAGCTCCCGCGCTTCCGGGATGGCGGCGGCGGAAACATCCGGCCGGGCTGTATCGGGGCCGTAGAGAAATCGTCGTTGCAGCACCGTTAGCAGCACGAGCACTGTCAGGTAAATGCAGGCGGCGATGACGGCAATCGCGAGCAGGGCGGTTGTCATGCGGAATGAAAGACCTTTGCCGCGTGCCTGAACCGGCCGCTGTCAGGTTTACTTAATTCATGCCGGGCGCAGCGTCCAGCGAACGCCCTCTGGCCCAACCGCAGAGGCTCGGGCACTGTGCCGGCACATCGTTGACAGCACCACGATTTTTGCCGCCATTAGGAAGACGCCACATGACCCCGACCATTGATTCCGACCGCCTTTGGCAATCCATTATGGATATGGCGGAGATCGGGCCGACACCGGAAGGCGGAAGCTGCCGGCTGGCATTAACATCCGAGGATACAGCAGCCCGTGCCTTGTTTCTGCGATGGTGCAAGCCGTTGGGGCTACATCACGACCAGGATGCGATCGGCAACATGTTCCTTCGCCGCGCAGGTTCGGACACAACAGCGCCGGCGATCGCGTTTGGCAGCCATCTGGACACGGTCCCAACCGGGGGGCGGTTCGACGGCATCGCCGGCGTCCTGGCCGGGTTAGAGGTACTGCGGGCGTTGCATGATGCCGGCATCGCCACCAGGGCGCCGCTGGAACTGGTGAACTGGATGAATGAAGAAGGCAGCCGTTTCAGTCCCGCGATGATGGGCAGCCGGGTCGCGGCTGGCGAATTGCCGTTGGCGCGGGCTTTGGCGATCACCGACGACGCTGGAATCTCGGTTGCGCAGGCGCTGGCCGATAGCGGACAAGGGGGTGCGCTGACACCCGCCCCGCGCGACTGGAGTGCCTGGCTGGAACTTCATATCGAGCAGGGGCCGGTGATGGAGGCGACCGGCGCCGAGATCGGAATCGTTGTTGGCACCATGCATGCTCGTTACTTCCAGATCACCGTGACCGGGGAACCGAGCCATGTGGGTCCGACCGAAATGAACCGTCGCCACGACAGCCTTGCCGCGGCTGCGGAGGTGATCATGGAGGTCGAACGTGCCGGACTCGCCGCCGAACCCGGCGGTCGCGCAAGCACGAGCTGGATCGAAAACACCCCCAACGCCAGGGGGAACGTGCCGCATATCACGCGGCTGCATTTCGATGTCCGGCACAATAGCCAGGAGGCGGCGGTGGCGATGGACGCATCCCTGCGGCAGTCGATGTCGGGGATCGCCGAGCGTCGTGGCGTTCGTATAGACGTAAATCCTTACGCCGCGTTTGGCCCGATCGCGTTCGATCGGCGATTGGGTGCGTTATTGCGGCAAAAGGCCGCCGCGCGTCAGTTGACGACGCGGGATATGATTGCGGCGGCGGGGCATGATTCGGTGTTTATGGCGCCGCTGGTGCCGAGTGCGATGCTGTTCGTCCCGAGCGTTGCGGGGATCACGCATAATCCGAAGGAGTATTCAACGAAGGAGCAGGTTGCGCGCGGCGCACAGGTGCTTTTGGATGCGGTCCTGGAATTGGCCGGAATTTAACCGGCCCTGTGGGCGCCGGATCGGACCCGGCGCCCACAGGAACGGCAACCGCCGCCGGTTTACCCGTTCTTGCCGCCGTAGCGCCGAACGCGCAGGTCGGCTTGTTCCTTATGCCCTGCGAAGTTCTCGATCTCGCACAGGCGGGAACAGTATTCGCCGATCATCGCTGACGCCTCGGGGGAAACTTCTTGATACGTGCAGGTCTTCAGGAATTTTCCAACCCACAGACCACCAGTATAACGAGCGGCCTTCTTCGTCGGCAACGTATGGTTTGTCCCAATCACCTTGTCCCCATAGGCAACATTGGTTTCTTTACCCAGAAACAGGGCGCCGAAATTCGTCATCCGCTCCAGGAACCACCTCGGATCGCGGGTCAGCACCTGCACATGCTCAGAGGCAATGCGATCCGCCTCCGATAAAAGTTCCTCGTCGGTATCGCACAGAATGACCTGCCCATGATCCCGCCACGCCACCGACGCGATATCCGCCGTCGGTAAAACCGCTAACTGGCGTTCGATCTCCGCCTGAATGCCCTCGGCGATTTTCACCGACGTTGTCAGCAAAATCGACGGCGAGGTCGGCCCATGCTCGGCCTGCCCCAACAAATCCGTTGCGCACATTTCCACGTCGGCGGTTTCATCCGCGATAATCAGCGTCTCCGTCGGGCCGGCGAGCAGATCGATCCCGACCCGCCCGAACAGTTGCCGTTTGGCCTCGGCGACAAAGGCGTTACCGGGACCGACCAGCATATCCACTGGCGCAATCGTTTCTGTGCCGAGACCCATCGCCGCGACGGCCTGAATTCCACCGAGCAGATAGATCTCATCGGCGCCGCCCAGCGACATGGCGGCGACGGTGGCGGCCGGAGGAACCCCGTTCAGTGGCGGCGTACATGCCGCTACCCGGCGAACGCCCGCGACCTTGGCGGTCAGCACCGACATATGCGCAGACGCCACCATCGGATACCGCCCGCCCGGCACGTAGCAGCCGACGCTGTTGACCGGGATATTTTTATGCCCCAACCGAATACCCGGCAGCGTTTCGATCTCGATATCCTTCAGCGCGTCCTTCTGCGCCTGGGCGAACCGCCGGATCTGAGCCTGGGCGAACTTGATGTCCTCGATCACCTGATCCGGCAGACCGTTCATCAGCGATTGGATTTCGTCCGGCCGCAGGCGGAAAGCCGGCGGCTCCCACTTATCGAACCGGGCGGACAGTTCGCGCACGGCCGCGTCACCGCGCGCGCCGATGTCTTCCAGAATGGATTCCACCGTTTGGCGGACTTTGCGGTCTGCCTCGGTCTTCTCGGCCTCGGTCGCGCCTTGCTTCAGAACCCGGATCATGTGCTTGCCCTCTTTGTCGTTTAGGGGCGATAGGCGGCCTCCGGGATTTTCGCAAGTTCCAACCGGTGTACGCTATCGAAAGTCCTTCGACAGCACGATCCGTATCTCACCGATCAAAGTGTCGCCGCCGCCGCGCGGCTGCTGGCAATCGACCACGATTGCCGGGACAGCGCCCGGTCCTGAGCGCCGGCCGCGTCGAGCAGATCGTCAATCCGAACGGAATGACCGAACATACCTTTAGCCCTCATCACCGCCCCGATCGTCTCGTTGGCGTCCCGCGCCAGCCGCACGACCGTGGCAAAATAGTCCTCGGACGACAAACCCGAGCAGAGGCCATGTTTGCGCCACTCATGCCGTTCCAGCCCCGGTCCACTCGGCATGTACCGCCGAAGGTCGGCTTGTAGCTGTGCCGGCAACGCCCCCAACGGAGGCCCCTCGCAATCGTGCGGCTGGCGATTGACACTGACCCGCGATCGATTGGGCCAAAGCCCATGCACCGTCAGCGGAGTTTGTTGGAAATCCGCCCGGGTCAGCGACCGGCATTCCTGTTTCGCCGCGTTCACCGGAGACAGCGCGCAAAAGCTTGGGGCGAGACTTAGACTCGGCAGAAAATAGTCGAAATCGCCCGGGTCCGATGACGCCTCCCTATGCCGTGCCTGCGACGGAGCCGTGAACAGAAGCGACACGATCGTAACAAATGTGCCGAGGCGCAGCGTGAACCGTTTCATGCCCGAATGCCTCCAAACCGGGCGCCGCACGCCGGATCGGGGCGCAACGGCGTGGGCTTTGTTCCGCCGCCGTGCCCCGGAAAATGAAAAAAGCCGAGGCTAGAATCCGTAAAGCCGCGCCGGATTGTCCACCAGCACCTTCTGCCGCGCTGCGGCATCCGGCACCCACTCGAAGAACTGATCCAGCAAAACCCCTGCCTCGGGCACCGGGTCCATCTGCGGGTGCGGCCAATCCGTCCCCCACACGCACCGGTCCGGCGCGGCTGCGACAAGTGCCCGCACGTTCGGCGCCACATCCGCGAACGGTGCCCCGGCCGATGACGCCCGGTAATGGCACACCTTGATCCACGCCCGTCCGCTGTCCATCAGCCGCAGCAGCGCCTGGAACTGAGGATGCCCGACACCCAATCCGGCCTGCACGCCGCCGCAATGGTCGATCACCACCTCCACCGGCAACCTGGCCAGCAGCGAGCCTATCTCCAGGATTTTTGGGCCGTCGGCATAAATCTGGATGTGCCAGTCCAGCGGAGCGACACGCCGGGCCAAAGCCTCCAACTGATTCTCCGGTGTGCCGTTACCGGACACCATGTTGAACCGCACCCCACGGATGCCCTGGTCGTGCATGCGCCGCAACGCCGCCTCATCGAAGCTGTCATCGACCACCGCGACGCCACGCGCCCGGTGCAGCCCGAACTGAGCAATCGCGTCCAGCGTCACCGCATTGCCGGTGCCGGACACGCTGGCCTGCACCACGACCATTCGTTGCAGCCCAACCGCGTCCGCCATCTGGAGATACGCCGGCACCAAAGCGGGCGGCGGGTCGTAGGTGCGGCCCTCGCTCAGGGGAAACAGATCATACGGTCCAAAAATATGGAAATGGCTGTCGCAACTTAGCGGCGGAGCCTTCTGTTTCGGGGCGCGGGCAGTCATGGTTTTCCTCCGGTCATCGTTCTGGCAGCACTGTAACCAACGCCTCGCCGGGCACCAATGCCGGCGGCGGCCGCACGCCCCAAACGGCCCAGATCGCCACCCCGAACGCCAGCGCCGACACGACAAACGGCGCGCCCGGCAGCAGTATCGGTGCGATCGGCCCGGTGAACGTGGAAAACACCCAGCTTGCGACCAGCGGGGAGACAATCGCCATCAATCCCTGAACCGAGGACAACGCGCCCTGCGTTTCCCCCTGCCGGTCCGCCGAGGCGCTGGCCGAAACCAGGCCCTGCACCGCCGGATTGGTAATCGCGCCAACCGCTTGCAACACGATACCCAGCAGCACGACCCAGCCGGCCGGTGCGAACGCCATGCACAAATATGCCACTGCGGTGATCGCCGCCCCTGTCAGTGCCGCCCGGCGCTCCCCCAACGCCGGCACGACGCGACGCACCAACAGTCCCTGCACCACCGCCGATCCCAGCCCGGCGAGCGCCAGCGCCATGCCGTTATGACGCGTGTCCCAACCGAACCGCAGTTCATTGGCCAGCACGAAGACGGTTTGCAATGCGCCCAGCGCGAACCAGTTGCAGCCATAAGCGATCGCCAATCGCCCGAGGACCCGATTCGCCATCACCACCCGCAGCGATCCCAGCGGATTCGCCCTCCGCCAGTCGAACGCCCGGCGGCGTTCGGGAGGCAGGCTCTCGGGCAGCACCAGAAATCCGTACAGGACGTTGCAGCCCGCCAGAACGGCAGCGGCGATGAACGGCAGGCGCAGGCCGTAAGCACCCAATACGCCCCCGATCGCCGGTCCGGCCACGAACCCGATCCCGAACATCGCCCCGATCAGCCCGAACTGGCCGGCCCGGTCCTTCGGCGGGGTGACGTCGGCGATGTAGGCCGTGGCGGTTGAGGCATTGGCGGCCGTCGCCCCGGCGATCAACCGGCCGATCACCAGCCATAGCAACGACGGTGCCCAGGCGAGTACCAGATAATTGACGCAAATGCCGCTAAGGGAAATCAGCAGCACGGGCCGCCGGCCGTACCGGTCGCTGAGACCCCCCAGCATCGGAGCGCAAGCGAACTGCATCAGCGCGAACGCGGTCAGCAGACCGCCCACCCAGATCGAGGCGTCCGACACCGTCAGTCCCGACAACTCCAGCACCAGCGACGGCACAATCGGCACAACCAGGCCGAAACCGAGGGCATCGATGACGAGGGTTATCAGGATAAAGCGAACCGAGGCAGATCGCCGGCTCATGGGGTAGGTTTGGGCGAGGAGAGGTAGGTCATGACCTCATGCACCGCCATCATGTCCCTCATGACATTTTAAGGCCACTTCACCTCCGGCGGCAGGCTCATGAGAATCGCCTCGACATTGCCGCCGGTCTTCAGGCCGAACAGAGTCCCGCGATCGTGGATCAGGTTGAACTCCACATACCGGCCTCGGCGGATCAACTGATGCTCCCGCTCCGCTGCTGTCCACGCCTGTGCCATACGACGCCGTACGATCGGGGGGTAGGTCGCCAGAAACGCCTCTCCCACATCGCGGACGAAAGCAAAGTCAGCCTCGGCGTCGCCGGTGAAGTGGTGGTCGAAGAAAATTCCCCCCGCGCCCCGAGGCTCCTGGCGATGCGGCAGATAGAAGTAACGGTCGCACCATGCCTTGAACGTCTCATAGCATGCCGGATCGTGTTTGTCGCAGGCACATCGGAACGCCGCGTGAAAATCCGCCGCGTCATCCATGGCCGGCTGCGTATCCAACCGCATCGGAGTCAAATCTCCACCCCCGCCGAACCACCCCTTGGTCGTCACCAGCATACGCGTGTTGAAATGCACCGCCGGCACCAGCGGGCTTTGCATGTGCGCCACCACACTGATCCCGCTGGCCCAAAACCGAGGGTCTTCGGCCGCACCCGGGATGTTCGCCCGGAAGTCCGGACTGAATTCGCCCCAAACGGTGGAGACATTCACGCCCACCTTCTCAAACACCCGCCCGCGCATCAGGCTGATCACCCCCCCGCCTCCGGTCTGAGCATCACCGGTCTGAGCATCACCAGTCTGGGCATCACCAGTCTGGGCATCACCAGTCTGGGCATCAGCGGTCTGGGCATCAGCGGTCTGGGCATCAGCGGTCTGGGCATCAGCGATCGGGCGGCTCCAGGCGGTCCGCTCAAATCGGCCGGCCGGACGGTCGCCGTCATGCGCGTCCTCGATCGCTTCGAACGTCGCGCAAATGCGGTCGCGCAACTGCTCGAACCACGCCTTCGCGGCAGGCTTGAGTGTTTCATGGGCCACGGTGTGCGTATTTTCACTCATCAGGGGCTTGTTCCTGCGCGACAGTCGGGATAACCCCCTGCCTACAGCTTGTTGCGGGAGGCGGAGATCAGTCCTTAGACTGCGCCAAACGCCACTTCCGGGGCAACCCGGCGGGTGACAAGATATTATTTCGGGCCAGCCGCAGGGTTGGCCTGCGGTCAGACGCGCCCGCTTCAGATAGGCGGGGCTTGGCTGAAACGGTAACTCGAGGGAACGTATGGCTGACTCGTCCGCCGCTGCCGCCACCCATCACGCCCCCGGCCACCATGGCGCCGCTGGCGACGTGACCAAGCGCGATTTGCTGCAACTCATTGCCCTCGCGGGTGCGGCGATCGGGGGGGGCGCTATTGCCTGGCCGCTTATCGATTCTATGAACCCGTCCAAGGACGTGTTGGCGCTGTCGTCGGTCGAGGTCGATCTGACTCCGATCATCGAGGGCCAGGGCATCGTGGTTTCCTGGCAAGGCAAACCCATCTTCGTGCGCCATCGCACCGCCGACGAGATCAAGCAGGCGCAACAGGTCAAGCTGAGCGAGCTTTTGGATCCGCAGGCCGGCCTGGATAAGGATCGGGTCAAATCCGGTCATGATCAGTGGCTTGTGGTCGTCGGTATCTGCACCCATCTCGGCTGCATACCATTGGGCAACAAGCCCGCCGATCCGCGCGGTGAATATGGCGGATGGTTCTGCCCGTGCCATGGCAGCCTGTATGACACCTCCGGCCGTGTGCGACACGGGCCCGCGCCATTAAATCTGGCGCTCCCGCCGTATGCGTTTGAATCCGACACCAAGATCAAGGTCGGCTGAGCCTCATCAGCTAACCGATCCGCGCCCTCCGAACCCGACTGACGAACCCGACTGGGAAAAATCTATGGCCGGCCTGCACAAGAGCGAATTCGCCAATCCGGTGATCAACTGGATCGACACCCGTCTGCCCATCTTCACGATGATGCAGAAAGAGTACGGGGTGTTTCCGACGCCGAAGAATTTCAATTATCTTTGGAATTTCGGCGCGCTGGCGATGGTGATCCTGATGATCATGATCATCACCGGGATCTTCCTGGCGATGAACTACCAGCCAAACACGGAACTGGCGTTCAACTCCGTCCAGCACATCATGCGCGACGTGAACTACGGGTGGCTGATCCGCTATACCCACCAGAATGGTGCATCGATGTTCTTCATCGTCATCTACATCCACATTTTCCGCGGTCTGTATTACGGGTCCTATAAGACCCCGCGCGAATTGCTGTGGATGCTGGGTGTGGTCATCCTGATCCTGATGATGGCGACGGCGTTCATGGGCTACGTGCTGCCGTGGGGCCAGATGTCCTATTGGGGCGCTACCGTGATCACCAACCTGTTCTCGGCCTTCCCGGTCGTCGGGCCGAAGATCGTCACCCTGCTTTGGGGCGGCTTCAGCGTCGATAACCCCACCCTGAACCGCTTCTTCGCGCTGCATTACCTGCTGCCGTTCGTCCTGGTCGGCGTGATCTTCCTGCACGTTGCCGCGTTGCACATCACCGGGTCTAACAACCCGCTGGGCATCGACGTGAAATCGCCGCAGGACACCCTGCCGTTCCATCCGTACTACACGGTCAAGGACAGCGTCGGCATCTGCGCCTTCCTGGCATTCTTCGCGGCGATCATCTTCTTCTTCCCGAACATGCTGGGCGACCCGAACAACTTCATCCCGGCCAACCCGCTGCAGACCCCCGCCGACATCGTGCCGGAGTGGTACTTCCTTCCGTACTACGCCATCCTGCGTTCGGTGCCGAACAAGCTGCTGGGCGTGTGCATGATGTTCGGCTCCCTGATTGTGCTGTTCGTGCTGCCGTGGCTGGATACGTCCCGGATTCGCAGCGCCCGGTTCCGCCCGGTCTATAAGTGGCTGATCTGGGTTTGGGTGTTGGCTTTCGTCGTCCTCGGCGTCTGCGGCGCACACAAGCCAGAAGGTATCTGGGTCATCCTCAGCCGTGTCGCCACCTTGTATTACTTCGCCCATTTCCTGGTAATCCTGCCGGTCCTCGGCAAGTTGGAGCGGCCCTTGCCGCTGCCGGAGAGCATCAGTCAGCCGGTCCTCGGCCGCCGTGGCGGTGGACCGTTGCTCGGGGCAGCCGCAGCCAAGCCGATGGAGAAAGCGTGATGCGCCCGATGCGTTCCCTTCTGGCCGGCGTATTCGCTATCGGCCTGCTTGCAGCCCCCTCGCTGTCCGTTCCGGTGCGGGCGGAAGAAGAAATCCAGATGCCCAACATGGGGTGGAAGTTCGAAAAGCTGTTCGGAACTTACGATCTGGCGTCCGCCCAGCGCGGCTTCCAGGTCTATTCGAACGTCTGCGCCAACTGCCATTCGATGGCGTTGCTGCATTACCGTGACCTGTCGGGCATCGGCCTGGAACCGGAGCAGATCAAGGCAATCGCAGCCGGCGTGACGGTGCCGCAAGGCACCGACGATCAGGGTGCCCCGAAGGAAGGCCCGGCCACCCCGGCCAACCAGTTCAAGTCGCCCTTCGCCAACGAAAAGGCCGCTCGGGCAGCCAATAACGGTGCCCTGCCGCCGGATCTGTCACTGATCGTAAACGCCCGCGAGGGTGGCCCGGACTATATCTACGGCCTGCTCACCGGTTTCGTTGAGGCACCCGGCGGGTTCAAGATGCAGGATGGGATGTATTACAATAAGATGTATCCCGGGCATCAGATCGCCATGCCGCAGCCGCTGCAGGACGGTTCGGTCGAATACACCGACGGCACCAGCACGTCGCTGGACCAGGAAGTCCGCGACGTCGTCACGTTCCTCGCTTGGGCGTCGAACCCCGAGATGGTGGAGCGCAAGCAAATGGGTGTTCGCATCGTCCTGTTCTTTGTGTTCATGACCGGCATTACCTACGCGGTGAAGCGCCGCCTGTGGTCGGACGTTCATTGAGTATGATCCAGCCCGTCATCGGCATTATCGGCGGCTCCGGCCTCTACGATATCGACGGGCTGGAGGATAAAGCCTGGCGACGGGTCGAAACCCCCTGGGGCGACCCGTCGGACGAGCTGCTGTTCGGACGCCTCGGTGGTATCCAATGCGTGTTCCTGCCGCGCCACGGTCGCGGCCACCCGACTTCCCCTACGCATTTGAACTACCGCGCCAACATCGATGCGTTGAAACGCTCCGGCGTGACGGATGTATTGTCGCTGTCCGCCGTCGGCAGCCTGAAGGCCGAACTGCCGCCCGGACACTTCGTCGTCATCGATCAGTTCATCGACCGCAGCTTCGCACGGGAAAAGAGCTTCTTCGGCGATGGCATCGTCGCCCATGTCTCCATGGCGCATCCGGTATGCTCGCGCCTCGGCGACGGGCTGTTTGCTGCCGCGTCGTCCCTGTCCCTACCCGTTACCCGGGGCGGCACCTATCTGGTGATGGAGGGGCCGCAGTTCTCCACCAAGGCTGAAAGCGAACTTTATCGCTCCTGGGGTTGCAGCGTCATCGGCATGACCAACATGCCTGAAGCGAAATTGGCTCGGGAAGCCGAACTTTGCTATGCAACGGTGGCGATGGTGACGGATTTCGACTGCTGGCATCCGGATCACGACCACGTCACGGTCGAGGCAGTGGTGCGTATCCTTTTGGGCAACGCCGGCAACGCCCGCAACCTTGTGCGGACGATTGTGCCGACCGTCGGACAGGCGCGCGATCTTTGTCCATGCGGGTGCGACAGGGCGCTGGATTATGCGGTGATTACGGCTGCTGACCGGCGGGATGCGGGCTTGGCGGCCAAATTGGATGCGGTCGCGGGACGCGTGCTTTAAAACAACCGAAACTCAGGCCCCAACCAAGGGCAGCGGTGTGCCCAAGCCTCTCAAAAGATGTCACTATCGTTCCGCTGTTTCAGTGGTTTTCGGTGCCGTCAGCGCCTTGGTATCCTCGACTGCTTGCCGCACTTCCTCGGGGCTTGCCTGTGCCGCCCCCGCACCCAGCTTTACGCCGCCGTTCGGTTGCGGCAACGTAATTGGCTTAACCTCCACCGGCACGACGCCTTTTTCTTTCAAATCCAGTCGATCCGCCATTTTCGGCGAAAGATCGACAACGCGACCATCCACGTATGGCCCGCGATCCTGGATTTTCACCGTCTCGGACTTGCCTGTATTCAGGTTCGTGACCTTTGCGACCGTGCCCAGCGGCAATGTTTTGCTGGCAGCCACATTCGAATTCGGGTTCATCCGCCGGCCATCCGCCATCTTCCGGTTGGCGAGGCGCTTCGCGTAATATGACGCGTGTCCTTTCTCTGTCCGCCCGGAGCGATCGATATGTCCGGCCGGGGCCGGTGACAGAGGCGGCAGTTTGGCAAGTCGCTCGGCTTCCTTCCTTGCCCCCGGCGCGTCGGCTGAAAGCGGCTGCGCTTGAACACCCAACGGTGCCCCGACGAGAACTGCCGCCAACAACACCATACGAAGATCGGTCATACGGTTATCCCCACAGGATATATTGAAAGACGCGCAAGCCGGACGAAAGTTCCGATCACAAATCGGCATACCACAAAGGTTCGTGACTCTCGTCAGTGTGAACCGATATAGATGCTGGTAGCTTTTCAAACCGCGACCGCGAAACCCGGGAGGGATACAATGCTCGATTTGACCGGAATTCTTTTTAGCTCGGTAATGATGCTTGTGGTCATCATCCGGGCGGTGAAGCTGGATGCGACCGAGGCGTGGTTTCCGGCGCTAAAGCGCAAAGTGGCACAAAGCCCCGATCAGCGTACGTGGCAACGCCAGAAGTAAGCCGGTCCGGAACTCGACCGCGTGCTTCGAACTCTTTGGCTGCTGTTTATCTATGTTGCTTTTCTCGGATTGAGCACGAGCGCGCCATTTGTCGCGACCCTTGGTTATGTCTGGGTGGACACGTTTCAGCCCCAGTCGCTTGCTTATTTCATTCTGAACCAGATACCGGTCGCAATGATCATGGGGGTGGTGGCGCTGGGTGGGTACTTCGCGTTCGACCGGCGCTACCCGCCGCCTATGACGCTCCAGTCCGGGTTACAGATCGCCATGGCGATCTGGATTTGCCTCACCACACTTTGGGCCCAGGCGCCGGATGCCGCCTGGGCCAAGTGGGACTGGGCTTTCAAGACTGTGGCATTTGCCGCATTTATTCCGTACGTCATCCGATCCCGTGTGCAGATTGAGGCTTTCGCGCAGACCTATGTCCTGTCGCTCGCCGCGAATTTTATACCTTACGGAATCAAGGTCATGATTTCCGGCGGCGGCTACGGGGTTAATCTGGGGCTACAGCAGGGTAACGCCGGCTTGGCGGAAGGTGGACTGCTTTCTACTGCCTGTCTCATGGCTGTTCCGTTGGCGATGTTTCTCGCAGGTCATAGCCAGCTTATCCCAAGGATAAAAATTCTGCCCTTGGCCTACTGGGGCATTTCCGGCTTGGCGATCATTACAGCCTTGGGTACCTATGAGCGCAGCGCCGTGGTCGGGTTGGGCGTCCTGGGAATCTATATGTGGATTCGCAGCAAGCATAAATTCGGCTTCGGCATCGTTCTGGCTGTCGGCCTCTGCATCATGTTGGTGGTCGGAGTTGGTGCGTTGAACTCACGGGCGTCTATCACGGATTATCAGGCCGATAGTTCGGCCTACGTCCGCATTCTCATCTGGAAATGGACCGTCGAATTCACCGCAACGCACCCGTTCGGCGGCGGCTTTGTCACGTATCTCATCAACCACATCGAGGTGCCGGCCAGCGGCCAGTCACCTGCGCACATCGAGTTCGGACGGGCCTTTCACAGCACTTATTTCGAGGTTTTGGGCGAACACGGATATCCCGGTTTCATCATGTTCATGGTGCTGACGATTTCCACGTTCCTTATGCTGCGGAGGCTCGCGAAACGGACCCGGTTGGATCCCGAACTGCAATGGGTCGGGGCGTTGGCGGATGCTCTGCAAAGCGGTCTCGCCGTGTTTTTGACATCCGGCGCGTTTGTCGGGTTGGCCTTCCAACCGATGTTTTGGTATTTTATTTCGATGGGTATCTGCTTGAACGCGTATGTTATGCGGGTCGAACAACAAGGCAATGGTCCCGAGGCAGGATGGCGCGCAATGGTTACTAAGCCTAACAGAGGCACTCCCTCTTCCTCGAGTGGGTCTGGCGCACCGGGCGAATCGGACTGGCGTACGCGCGCAGGCCGGCCCGGGCTGAACCGCATTTCGCCGCAGCCCCGGGAAAAGCATTACTAATTTAGTCACCGATTGTGGCTTCGTTGCTTCCACCCGGAGCATGCGCCGTCTTGATCTACGCACCCGAAGCCTCGATGTTTTTTATATTGATTAGGTCTGTTGTGAACAGTTCCATTCAGGCCAATAATATTAAACGAAATCAATAGTCTTAAATCGCCAAAACCGACTTTTGCAACAGTTCTATTATTAACTCGCATAGAAATTTTGACTGCGGTTTGTATGTCGCGTTCATCGCGTACGACTTGTACCACACTCAGTATATCAAAAATTTTGGTAACTGCCCAGGTAGGTCGCCTGAACCCAGCCAGTGGGCCAGTTTGTACCGCAAAAAATCCTCGAAGCCGCGCAAACTCGACCACAGACCTGATTCCCGGGTACTACCTGGGCACGCCAGAGGGGTACCTGGGCAGTTACAAATGTTGAAATGAAATGACCGTCGTAATGCCCATCGCGATCCGTGTTACCAAATGCATCTTGATATCCACCATATCCCGTTGCAGTTCTCGACAACGATCACGCTACGGCTGAAGCGCCTAACGGCATGCTCGCGGCGTCCGGGCGCGGACAAATCTCATCAGCGGCAATTCGACGCCCATGTGCAAGCCCACGGCAATAACACTGGATCCAGCGACCAGTAAAACAACTACGGTCCAGACGGGCAGAATGCCGAGCAATCCACTCTGGGCGAAGAGGCGCACGGACAATGGAACGACCGTAAGATGGATGAGGTAGAGACAGTACGACGCGTCGCCCAACATCAGGCCAGCTAGTCCGAGGCGGAGGCCCCCACGTTTTTCCACGCCAACCAATCCCGCTAAAATGGCTGCCGATGCGCTGCCATAGAGCATTCTGCCCATCAGCCCATTGAGGGGAACCAGACCGAACACCTCCAACGCGCCGATGCCGAGAAAGCAAAGGGCACCTGCCGTTACGAACGTGGTGGGGCGTGGGATCTGCCGGTGTGCGAGCAGGTTTGCTGCTCCGACTCCCATGAGGAATTCAATGTTGAACGGTGAAACCAGCAGTCCGAGCCAAGGATCGGTAGGCGCCGTAACCACTCCAATCAGAATGAGCAGGAGTGAGCCAATAATAAGTGGCCTCACAAATCGCCGGTCGATGATAGGTAATGCGAAAACGAGGTAGAAAAGCATCTCGGATCGAAGTGTCCAGGCAACATTGACCAACGGCTCGGCACTTTCAGGCAATAATAAGAGGGAATGCCAAACATGCGAGGGTGCCAGCCTGCCGGCGGCATCGGGTGAGAGAAGAGCCCTAACAATTTCGATGCCGGTCACAAACCAATAGATTGGAAAAATACGAGTGAAACGCCGCCACAGATATCGGTGAAGACGCGTGGTGCGTCCGACATCCGCCAGATGTGCGTGGGTTATGATAAATCCGCTGAGGACGAAGAAGAAGTCCACACCCGCGTGGCCGAAGCCAAAGGCATTGGCAAACGGAATATGTCCCAGATACTGCGGAAGCGAGAGGCTTCGCGTGGTGTGGTAAATGACGACCATCAAAGCGGCAACACCGCGCGCCGCCTGCACCCCCACTAATTTGCCACCGACCGCGCGTGGTCCCATCAGAGTGTCGGTGATAACCATCATTTCCTCAAATAAATTTTGCAAACCAATACGGCAATCTACTTAGAGGTCGCGACGGATATTGTCGAGCAATAGCCCGTCAGGACGTTTGGAAGCAGTCGGAAAAAAGGAGGTTGGCCATCATATTGGCTGCGTTATAATCGGCCTGGTTTGTGGTTCAATTCTGGATTGTGTGGGCCGCATGCGGATGCGCGCGGCCCACACGCGCTTCAGCCCAGATGCTTAGCGAAGAAATCGACCGTCCGCTGCTGCGCCAACTCGTAGTCCGGTTGGCTATAGCTGCCGCGCTCATCGCAGCCGAAGCCGTGTTGCGCGCCGTTATAGACATAAACCTCGACCTTGGCCTGCGCCGCGCGCACCGCATCGACATCCGTCATCGGAATGGATGCATCCAACTCACCGAAATGCATCTGCACGGGGCAGTTGGCGCTCTCGTTCTTCGTGCCGGGGATACCCCCTCCGTACCAGCAGGACGACGCCGCGAACTTATTCGTCCGGGTGGCGCCCCACCATGCGACGGTGCCGCCAAAGCAGTAACCGACGATACCGAGCTTCTTGCCGGACAGATGGGCGGCTGACGCCTCGATATCCTGCATCACCTGAGAATCGGAAAGCTTCATGCGGATGTCACGGCCCTTGCCGATATCATCCTGGGTATAACCCAGTTCCACGTTCTGCTGCGCCCGGTCGAACAGTGCCGGCGCGACCACGGCGTAGCCCAACGCGGCGAAACGATCGGCCATGTCGCGAATGTGGTGGTTGACGCCGAAAATTTCCTGCACGACGACAATGCCTTTGGTGGCATTGGCCGGCCCGGCCACGTAGGCCGAAAAGCTGAAGCCGTCGGCGGCCTTCAACTGGATTGTCTCACCCATCTTAATCTCTCCCGTAGAATACGCTGTATTGCGAGCCGACAGCATGGCGAGATCGCTCGATCCGTCAACCGCACCGCCAGCCTTGCCCGAGACGGGCTTCAATGGTCAAGTCGGAGCAACCATCCAGAGAAGGGAATGCGCGATGTTTGCAGCCGCTGTTCAAGACGAATCGGCCCTGAGGGCGGCGCTGGCGGATGCCGACATCGCGCCGATGTTGATGGTCCTGGCGCAACTCAGCGGCGATCTTGCGATATTGGATGAGGTTTCTCCCCATATCCATGGCGCCTGGAGCTTTATGGAGTCCGTCCCGGAACACCTGAAACAAAAGGTTCGGGACCGGCTGGTCGATGTCCTGAAGGACTACGCCGCGACCGGACACGCCCCGCCGGGCAATCTTTCCGCCGACACGTTGCAGCGGATGATGAGCGCCGGGGTGGGCCAAACCGTCCCGGCCGGCTATATCCCGCTGCTGGTGGAGGAAACCCGCCTCGGAACCGAAGACTTGCGCGCCGTGCATTGGCGGCGGGACGGGGTTGCCGCCGGGGATTTCAAGGTGGCGATTATCGGCGCCGGGTTTTCCGGTCTTTGCGCCGGGATGCGCCTGCAAGAACTCGGGGTTCCGTTTGAAATCCTGGAGAAGAACGGGGACGTCGGTGGTACTTGGCTGGAGAACACCTATCCCGGCTGTGCCGTCGATACGCCCAATCATTTCTATTCGTATTCGTTCAATCCGAATGAGGCTTGGTCGCGGCATTTCTCCCGCCGGGATGAAATCCTGGCTTATATCGGTTCGACTGCCGACAAATACGATTTGCGGCGGCATATCCGGTTCAACACCGAAGTTACCGCGGCACGTTTTGACGAAGCCGGCGGGCGGTGGCGGCTGACAGTTCGTTCCGGGGACGGGACCTCTGGGACGTTCGGATTCAATGCTGTTATTGGGGCGGTTGGGCAACTCAATCGTCCGTCGATTCCACCGATCCCGGGAATCGAGACGTTCCGCGGGCCGTTGTTCCACACCGCACGATGGGACAATTCCATCGATTTGAAGGGAAAACGGGTTGCCATCGTCGGCACCGGCGCCAGCGCCATGCAGACCGGCCCAACGATTGCGCCCGATGTGGAGAAGCTGACGGTTTTTCAGCGCACCCGGCACTGGGTCGCGAACAATCCGAACTACCACAAAGATGTTAGTGCCGGAAACGCATGGGCCATTCGGCACATTCCCTATTTTACCAACTGGATGCGGTTTCAATTGTTCTGGGCCGGGTCTGACGGTTTCCACGCAACATTGAAAATCGATCCGAATTGGACCCAGCCGGAAAGCTCGCTGAATGAAGCGAACCACAAGATGCGGGAGATGATGATCGACTACATCCGCACTGAACTGGACGGCGATGAGGCGTTGCTGGCCAAAGTCGTCCCGCCGTATCCGCCTTACGGCAAGCGTATGCTACGCGATAACCACTGGTACCGGATGCTGAAGCGACCGAACGTGGAACTGTTAACCGATGCGATCGATCATATCGGTAAAGACTCGATTGTCATGACCGACGGCACAGTCCATCAGGTCGATGTCATCATCATGGCGACGGGATTCCAGGCGTCGAAAATGCTCTGGCCGATGGAGATCGCGGGGCGCGGCGGGAAGACAATCCGCGATGTATGGGGGGAAGACGATCCGCGAGCCTATCTGGGGGTAACCGTGCCGGGCTTCCCGAACTTGTATCTGACGTATGGCCCGAACACCAATCTGGCGCATGGCGGCAGCATCATTTTCCATACCGAATGTCAGGTGCGCTACATCGCCCAAGCCCTGCGCGAAACGATCGAACATGGATATTCGACGCTGGAAGTGCGTGCCGATGTGCATGACGATTACAACCGGATATTGGATGACGCCTGCCGCAGCATGGTCTGGTCGCATCCCGGTGTTACAAGCTGGTATAAGAACAAACATAACCGGGTGACGGTGACGTCGCCGTGGACGTTGTTGGACTACTGGAAGATGACCCGTACTTTCGACACTGCGGACTATACCGCAATACCCGGCGCGGCTTCGGCATCTGCGCTGGCCGCGGAATGATCAAAATCGGCGGCGGCGCTTTTTCCCGGGCGACGCCGCATACCGAACGTTCTGGGGGGCGCCGGCCAATGCGGTGAATAATCGGTGCGCCGCCCCAAAGTTGACGATAGCGCCCCGCCGCCCCCATGCTGCACCCCACGATAAACCACCGAGGGGAACGGAAATGGCTGACATCGGCGACTCAAAAGGCGAGTTTCGCGGCATCATCTATCGCAACGACGCTGACCTGAAGGCGTGGCTGGCGAAGCGTCCGCCCGAAGCGGCGCTGGAACCGGCACTGCCGATCATCGACCCCCATCACCATTTCTGGGACACACCGCATCGCGGCAGCTACTTCCTGCCCGATCTGCTTGCCGACATCGGCGGCGGTCACAACATCGTCTCCACGGTGTTCATGGAATGCCAGGCGATGTACCGCAAAGATGGCCCGGCAGCGATGGCGCCCGTCGGCGAAGTCGAGTTCGTCAACGGCATCGCCGCGATGAGCGCATCCGGCAACTACGGCCCCTGCCGCGTTGCCGAAGTCATCATCGGTCACGCCGATCTTACACTCGGCGCCGGTGTTCGCGACGTGCTTGAAGCCGAGATCACTGCCGGCGGTGGACGATTCCGCGGCATTCGCTATGGCGTCGCCTGGGACGGCCATCCGTCAGTCGGCAAGTTCGCATCCCGCATCGTGCCCCCGCATCTGGCAAAAGATCCCACCTTCCGGGAAGGCTTCGCCCAACTCGCAAAACTCGGCCTGACATTCGAATCATGGCAGTATCATCCGCAACTACCCGATGCGATCGATCTGGCCCGCGCCTTCCCCGATACCACAATCATCCTCGATCACGTCGGTGGCGTTCTGGGCGTCGGACCCTACGCCGGCCGCCGCAAGGAAATCCTCGGGACGTGGCAAAAGGACATCGCCGAACTGGCAAAATGCCCCAACGTCAACGTTAAGCTCGGTGGTATCGGTATGACATCGTTCGGCTTTGAGTATCACGAGCGCGACGTGCCCCCGTCGTCCGAAGACCTCGCCAACGGCTGGCGTCAATATATCGAACCGTGCATTGAAGCCTTCGGCGTTAACCGTTGTATGTTCGAGAGTAACTTTGCGCCCGACAAACAATCCGGCGGCTATACGGAACTCTGGAACGCCTTCAAACGCATCACATCGGGCGCATCGGCGGACGAAAAAACCGCACTCTACAGCGGCACCGCCGCTCGGGTTTACAACATGATCAAGCCATGAACATCTAAATCGCGGCCGGGCGGAGAGACAACGCTCCGCCCGGAGCCGGGACCGGGTTAATTGGCGTGAATATGTTATGCGACAGGCACCGTTGGGGCGCGATCCTGAAGGGCGGCGAGACCCACACACTGAATCGGATCGCCTTGCAACGCCGGCAGTTACGCGCCGCAAACTAACGCCGCCCGGTCAACGCGAGCGCGCCGCCCACCACGCCGACACAGGCGGCGAGAGGCCCGAACATGCCAAATCCCCAGTGCGCCATGGTCCAACCACCCAGCGAGGCTGCCCCCAGCCAACCGAACGATGCCGAGGTAACATTCAGGCCAAGCACCGTCCCACGAACGTCGTTCGGCACATTGGCCAAAGCGGCCATCAGGCTCGGGCGGGCGATCGCATTGACGAAGACGTAACCGAATGCCAACGCCACGGAACCGGTCAGGCCGGACGTCCAGCCGAACAAAGGCAGAGCAATCGCGGACGTGCCGAACATCGCGGCGGCAAAGGTCAGCAAGCGATTTGGCAACCGGTCGGCCAACTGTCCTCCCAAAATGGTGCCCAAAATACTGCCAATCGCGAACACCGCCAGCGGGATCACCACGCCGGACAATGACAACCCGTAGGTCGCCTGTAGGAACGTCGCGAAATACACCGCCGTCAGGCCATAGCAGACGCGTTCGGCGACACCCATCGCCAATAAGCGGATGACCGGGCCGGACAGTGCTGCACGGTAACCGGGACTGCGCGATCCGGCCGCCCGTGGACCATCGACGGGCCGCATTGTGGTAGCGAACAATGCCAGCGCGGCCGCCAGCGATACCCCGGCCACACACAGGTTAACCCCGCGCCACCCGATAACAGCGCCGATCCAGGCCGCCAGCGGCACCCCCACCAGCAACGTCAGCGATTGTCCCGCCATCACCCAACCCAACGCCCGGCCGCGCTGGCGATCGATCACGCGGGCGGAGGCCTCGGCCATGATTACGCCGGTAAAGGCGCCGGCACACGCGCCCCCAACAGTTGCCCAGGCGGCGACGCCGAGGAAATCCGGTGACCGCGACACCCCCACCATGCAGAGCGCCAACCCTACCGGGCCGCCGATCAGAAACGGCCTGCGGCCCCAGCGATCCGATCCCGCCCCGGCCATCAGCGATGCGATTCCCCACGCGATGGAGGTGATCGCCACAAGATTGGCCACCAGCGACAGGCTGGTCGCCAGATCGCGCGCCATGTCGATCAGGAACGGCGCCCGCGTCGTGCCGCTGCACGCGGCGGCAAACATCCCCAGGCACGCGGCGGCCAGCAACGGCCAAGGCATGCGCGGGAATCGGATTGGAAGGGCGGCGGAGATTTCTGGCATGCGGCTTTGTAACTCGGGTAAGCCGTTCGGTCCCAATTGTTGGTGAGAACGCGGAAGGCGTTTATCAGTGACGGCTGGTAATTAGACCCAAAGGAAACGTCATGACACCTCCCGATCGTTTGCGTGCGTTGCTGGCCGAACCCGGCTTCGTGGTCATGCCCGCCGTGTGGGACGGCCTCAGCGCCAAACTGGCCGCGGCGTCCGGCTTCAAGACCGCATTCATGTCCGGGTCATGTGTCGCCGCGAGCCGGCTGGGCGGTCCCGACCTCGATTTGCTGTCGGTCAGCGAGATGCTCGATTCTTTGAACATGGTGCGCGGCGCAGCGCCCCAGACGCTGGTGCTGGCGGACGCCGACCATGGTTACGGCAATGCGATGAACGTGCAGCGGACGGTGCGCTCCTATGGCCGCGCGGGTGCCGCCGCGATCCTGATCGAGGACAAGATCACCCCGCGTGCGCTGACCTCGGCCGGCAAGCCGTGCCTGTCGCGCGATGAAGCCCGGATGAAGATCCGTGCGGCGGTGGAGGCTGCGAAGGACTCCGGCGTTATGATCATGGCGCGCACCGACTGCCGCCCGACCCAAGGGATCGATGAGGCAGTTGCCCGGATCGAGATGTATGTGGAAGAGGGTGCCGAGATCCTGTTCCTCGATTCTCCCCACGATGAGGCGGAAATCCGCCGAGCCGTTGCCGCGGCCGCCGGGCGTCCGTCGTTTGCCGTATTGTCGCCCGGTGCGCCTCGTGCGACCCCGTCGCAGGCGGAGGCCGCCGCGCTTGGTTTCAAGATCGGTACACATCCGACTTGCCTGTTGTCGCCATCTGCAGCCGGAATCAAGGCGGGATTGTCTGCGTTGCTGGCCGGTGAAGCCGAGGCATCCAGTGCGGTGCCTCCGGCCCTGTTGCGGGCAACGTTGGGTTATGCCGATTACGACGCGCAGGCGAAGCCGTATATCGTTTAAGGATAGACCGAGCCTCTTCCGAGGCGGTTTCGATTTCGATTTCGATTTCCAGAGGTGGTGATCCACCTCTGGAGTGGGCCGCCCGCCCCCGCGCAGGGGCAATCGGCTGCCCGGCTGTCCATGTTGAACCATGGGCGCCGGCCTGCCCTTCCGGATAGGTCAGTAATACCAACGGCCCAATATTTTGACCGTTCGGCCCCTTCTCGTCATGGCAGGCGAAGCAGGCTGTGCGAAAACTCTCGCCCGCGCTTTTGGCGGAGAATGGTTTTCTCCGGGGGCTCCTCTCCGTCATGGCGGGCGAAGGCCCGTCATCCACGCCTTGCTGTCCCGGCC
>JANXLQ010000230.1 GCA_025355085.1 Rhodopila sp. | reverse complement strand
CCCGCCATAACGGTGACCGGTCATCGCATAAGCCCGTTGGTGTCAGGCGGCGGCGATCGCCAATCTGCTCGCGGCCCGGGGCCGGCCGATCAACGGCAGCAGGCCGCTCAGGCCGGGTCCGCTATCCTCCCCCGTCAGAGCCAAACGCAGCGGCAAGAGCAAATCCTCCCCAGTCCGGTCCGTCGCGTGCTCCAGTGCGGCGATCCAGGTGGACCAAACGTCATTGTCCCACGGTTCCGGCGGCAGCAGCGATTGCGCCGTCAGCAACAGGTCGTGGGCACCATCCACCACCGGCGGCACGATCGTGCCGGCGACCACATCCCACCAACCCCTAGCTTCCTTGAGCAAATCCAGGTTGCCGCGAACCGCCAGCCAGAACGATTCGGTGGCCCCCGCCGGCAACCGATCGGCCACCGCGGCGAAGTCGAGACCGAGCAGAATGCGCCGGTTGATCGCCAGCATGCGGGTCACGTCGAAACGGGACGACGCAAGGTCGGTCAGTTCGAAACGTTCGGCCATCTCATCCAGCGAAACCGCTTCGTGGCCGGCGGAAGACCGTGCGGTCATGCAGGTTGCGATGGCGGCGGGTTCGACCCCATCGTTCCGCAGGCTGCGCAGGGACAGGCTGCCGGTTCGGCGCGCCCCAACGGCGGTTCGGCCATCACCCTCGCCGGCCTTGTCCCCCGGCCCCGGCTTGCCGCCGTCGCCAAGTGCGGACAGATGACCGAAACGAATCGGCGCTTTCGGCCCGCGCAGCACCTCGAACAACTCGATCTGCACAGCGGTGTTGCCGGCGTTGTCCTCGCCGCGAATGATGTGTGTGGTGCGGTAATCGATGTCATCGACCACGCTGGCGAGGACCGGCGTCGCGGAGCCATCGGCCCGCACCAGGATCGGATCGGACACCGCCGACAGCGTCGCGCGCCCCGGCCCCGCGATCATGTCTTTCCACTCCAACGTCCGGCCGGACAGCTTGAACCGCCAATGCGGCCGTTTGCCGCCGGCTTCGGCGTCGGTACGCTGCTTGTCGGTCAACTTCAGCATGGCACGATCGTAGATCGGCGATTGATTGCGCTTGCGGCGGAATTCCTGCTTGGCCTTCAGTTCTTCCTCGGATTCGAAACAGGGATACAAGAATTTTTCCCGCTTCAACCGCTCGATGGCGGCCTGATACAACTCCAGCCGCTCGGACTGCCGAAAAGACGTCTGCCAGTCGATCCCGAACCAGCGCAGATCATGCATAATCTGTTCGGCATGAACGGGGCGGGAGCGTTCCTGGTCCAGATCGTCCAGCCGCAACAGCATCTCGCCACTGTTGCGGCGCGCAAACAGGTAGTTCGCCAGCGCCACCCGGGCACCGCTGACAAACAGATTGCCCGCCGGGGTATTGCCGGCCGGGGTCGGGGCGAACCGGACGCGGATCATGATTCGTCCTCGTCCAGATCCGCATCCAGGTCTTCGCGGCGCGGGTCCAGCGCCCGCCAGTCGCGGTCTTCGCTGCTCGCCCGGGAGTCCACGAAATCGCCAAGTTCGGTGGCGCTTTTCCATCCGCCTTCTTCGGAATCGATGATAACGGCATCCTCACCAAAGGCGAACCAGGCTTCCAGCACCTCCTTGGACGACATGCCGGGCACGCGGCACCGTTCCACCGAGTCGCGTACATACCGCCGTGCGAAGGCGTTCGCATGCATCAGCGTGTCAAAACCGCCAACTTCCTCGGTGATGTTATCCTGAGCGCCGCCCGACAGGTCCAGGATGCGGACGCGCCAGCCGCCTTCGGGTGCGAACAGGTCGCTCATAGTGGGGAAAATCCGGAAAACATCTTTTTGTTCATGAGTGCAAACTAGTGGGTGGGATGTGGCGAATCAACGGCGGTCGTCGCGACCGTCAGCGGAATCGGCGATCCTCGATCGACGCGACGCCCAATCCACGATGTGAAAAAGATGGAGCCTCACCGGGACCGCATCCGAATCTCCAAATGGCCCTGCCATGGCCTTGTCTCGCCGCCATTCGGATAGGCCGATAAGCCCGAACGGCCATAGTACGGCACGGATCCCCCACCAGCGGCACCGCGCGAAGCGCCATTCTTGCCTTCTCGGTGCCCTCCATTATTCCTCGTTCTGTCTCTGTGTTAAAAATCGCTTGCTTCAAACCGCGCAGCAATCTGGCATCGCCGATAGTTGCCCATACCCGTCGGCCACATACCAAACTAACGGCCCAACCCAACTGACGACCCGCCTCGGAAGGCGTGAAATCCCGTTGCGAACGAGCCGGCCACGGCGAGGAGGGCCATACTTGCCGCACCGCTACTCTATGTTATCCTTTTCAGTGAGTAGCCAAAGAGGATGACAATGACCAACGAAATCCGCCCTCTGAACCCGAACGGCCGGCGGCATTCCGTGCGCGAGAAGGTCATGCATCGCCTAACGCATGCCCGGGCATCTCAAGCCAGGGCGGCAGCGTAAGTGACCGCCTCGCTCGCCGAAAAAGCGACCCGGTATCGCGCGTTGCATGCAGGAAACGCATTCGTCGCCGGCGGCTGCTGGGACGCCGGCACCGCTCGGCTGCTGACCCATGCCGGGATGCAATGCCTGGAAACCAGCAGCGCGGGAGTAATGTTCGCCCGCGGCCTGCCGGATGGCGACGGGCTGGCAACGCGGGAGATCATGTTGGACAACGCGCGCTCTGTCGCCGCCGCGGTCGATATACCCGTCACGGCCGATCTCGAGAATGGCTGGGCCTCGACACCTGAGGGCGTGGCCGAAACGGTGCGGCTCGCGGGTGCGACCGGCATCGTCGGCGGCTCCATCGAAGACACGACCGGAGACCGCACCGATCCGATCTGTTCGCTGGAAGTCGCGGTGGAGCGGTTACGCGCCGCGGCAGAAGCGGCCCGCGCCTTGCCTTTCTCCTTCGCGCTGACCGCAAGGGCCGACCAGTATATGCACGCCCGGCCCAACCTGGCCGAGGTAATCGCCCGCGCCCAGGCATTCCAGATAGCCGGCGCTGACATGTTTCTGGCCCCCGGCATGGCCAACCCCGACGAAATCGCCACCCTGTGCCGCTCGGTGGACATCCCGGTGGCAGTAATCGTCGGACTATCGAATTTTTACCCAACCCTGCCTGAATTGAGTCGTCTCGGCGTGCGCCGTGTCATTGTCGGCAGCGCGTTCGCCCGTGTCGCGATGGCCGGCGTGCTGGCAGCAGCCCGCGAGGCCGCCGGCCAGGGCACGTTCGGGTTCATCGAAGGGCTGACGCCGTTCGAGGAACTCAATGGGTTGTTCCGGCAGCTAACCGGCTGACCATCCATGACTGATACCAACGGCCCAATATTTTGACTGCTCGGCCCCTTCTCGTCATGGCAGGCGAAGCAGGCTGTGCGAAAACTCTCGCCCGCGCTTTTGGCGGAGAATGGTTTTCTCCGGGGGCTCCTCTCCGTCATGGCGGGCGAAGGCCCGTCATCCACGCCTTGCTGTCCCGGCC
>JANXLQ010000210.1 GCA_025355085.1 Rhodopila sp. | reverse complement strand
CTGGGCGGCCGACCCGTCGCGAAGGTGGTTAACTTTGGCTCCAGCCTGAAGTTTTGCCGATTGGCCGAAGGGCAGGCTGACCTGTACCCGCGCTTCGGCCGCACGATGGAGTGGGACACCTGCGCGCCGCAAGCCGTGTTGATGGCGGCCGGTGGATCGGTGGACACGCTACAGGGTGCGCCGCTGCTCTACGGCAAGCCTGGTTGGGACAATCCGCACTTTGTGTGTTGGGGCGCGCGGGCAGGGTAGAGAATATTTCACCAAAATGCTGGACAGTGCGCCACCCGGTGTATTCGATCCGCTGTTCTTCAAAGCCATCGCGGCGGAAGGTGTGCTCGACCCGTTTCGCCGTCCGGGTGGACGGACGCTGATCGCCCTGGATGGAACCGAATGCTTCGCCTCCCGTAAAATCCATTGCCCGCGCTGCTCGACCCGGAAGCGGTCCGACGGCGGCACGGGATACTTCCACGCTTTCCTCGGGGCCAGTATCGTGGCACCCGGCCACCAGCAGGTCCTGCCGCTGCCGCCCGAGTTCGTAGCACCTCAGGATGGCGCGGAAAAACAGGACTGCGAGCGCAACGCGGTCATCTGCGGCAAACGCACGACAACGATCTACCGCTGGCTGTCCGGGGCTGCCGATACGGGCCACGGAAGGCGCATTGACGGTCAATTGGTTCTTGATCGAAACCCTAAACGATAAGGGCAAGTGGACTTACCACAACAGCTACGTTACCTCCTCGTTTGGAAACGCTGGCGTTCCGCCAACCAAAAGAGAGACCGATTTACCGGTCAAGCCTGGCAACGTCGGCGAGATAGCTCCCTGCGGGCAGTCACGGTGGAAGATTGAGAATGAGACCTTCAATGTGCTAAAAACCAACGTGTACCATCTCAAACACAATTTTGGACACGGCAAGGAAACCCTGCGCGCTTTCGCGCACAATGACGAAGAACATGATCGCCGCCGCGATCACTGAAATAAGAACTGCCGATCCAGCCGGCAACCGCCCGCCATGATTTTTGGTCGTCCATGTTCCCTCCGGGTGGGCAACCGCGTACCATTCCTAACTCGCATGGGCGCCGGTTACGCACCATGTTGAGGCACAACGCAGGAGGTCGCCATGGCCAGCTATGACTTCGTCACCGTCAACGTCTTCACTGACCAGCGCTTTCACGGCAATCCGCTGGCGGTGATCCCCGATGCCAACGGCCTGACCGACGCGCAGATGCAGTCCATCGCGGCGGAGTTCAACTTGTCCGAAACAACGTTTGTGTTGCCTCCCGACGACCCTCGCCATCACGCCCGCGTGCGCATCTTCACCCGCACATCGGAGATGCCGTTCGCCGGCCACCCAAATGTCGGCACCGGCTACGTCTTGGCGAGCATGGCCGGCGTTCCGCCCGAACACTACACGTTCGAGGAAATCGCAGGACTCGTCCGCGTCCATATCCTGCGTGATGCAGCCGGAGCGATTTCAGGCGCCCGCATCGCCGCGCCGAGGTCCCTGTCAATCGACATCGGCATCCCGATCGAGGTGGTCGCGGCCTGCGCCAGCCTGGACAACGCGGACATCGCGACGTTGTGCCACACCCCGCTGGTCGCGTCCGTCGGCACGCCGTTCGTCATCGCCGAAGTCGCCGGCGTGGGGGCTTTGTCACGCGCCACCCCCGATCTGGCGGCATTCCGCGCCGCCGCAACCCGGTTCCCCGATCTGGCAGGTCGTTTCGCGGTGTATTTGTATGCCTGGGTCGAGGGTGACGAGCGCCGCATCCGCGCCCGCATGTTCGCCCCGCTCGGTGGCACGTTCGAGGATCCAGCGACCGGCAGTGCCGCCGCTACGCTGGCCGCGCTGCTGACCTCGATGGCGCCGGGTGACAACGTGGATCTGCTGTATGCGATTGAGCAGGGGGTGGAGATGGGACGGCCGAGCCTGATTATCGCTTCGGCGGTGAAGACGGGGGAAGGGCCGGTGTCGGCAAGTGTTGCCGGCAGTTGCGTCCCGGTGATGCGCGGGACGTTACAGGTTTAGTGCATGCCGAGCAGGGTCGTGGCGTCCGGGGTTCCATTGCGGGTGATGACGAATTCCCCGCCTGCCTCTATTTCGCGAATGCAGCGGGTAAAGGACTGATTTGCGTCGCGTGGGGTGAGCGTCCTGGTCATCGGAATGATGCAGCACGATGTGCGCTACAAATCACGGCTTGCCCGGATCAGTGGGACGCGTTGCCGAGTACCGGCACGTCGTAGCGGTCGAACGTGCGATCGGCCGATACCAGCGTTAGGTCGCCGGTCATAGCCTGGGCGATCAGCATCCGGTCGAACGGGTCGCGGTGATGCTTCGGCAGACGACCCGCCGCAATCCCGTGGGCGCATTGGATCGGCAGCACTTCAAATCCCATTTCCAGGATCATCTCGTCGAACCGATCGAGTGGGAAATCTATGTGGCCGAGTGCTTGCTTGACCGAGATTTCCCACGGGGTGACGGCGCTGACCAGGATCTCGTGGTCCGGCGATTCCAATACGGTCTGTATCCGCCGGTCGAGCCTCGCGGTGTCCGAAATCGCCCAGATGAAGATATGGGTATCCAGAAGGAAATTCAGCGGCTTATTCCCCGAACGCCTTCAGGAAGCTTTCCGGCAACGGATCGTTGAAATTGGGTCCGACCGTGACCTGACCGGTATACCGGCCGAGTGGGCGTGGGGTCGTGCGCTTGGCGAGCGGGACCAGCCGGGCAAGTGGCCTGCCTGCCTTGGCGATGATGATTTCTTCGCCCGCAGCGGCGCGTTCCACCAACTGCGAAAGATTGGTTTTGGCATCGTAGAGATTGATAGTGTCCATAGCCGGTTCCTGACCAACGTTGGTCAGGTTATGGCCCCGGGTCGCGCCCGCGTCAACAAAAAAAATGAAACCGTTCATCTCCGCACCTTTTCTCACTCGGTGCAGGGATGCTGACGGATAGACCTTAGCGAACGGTTAACACCGGGAAAGCATTATTCGACCGTCACCGATTTCGCTAAATTCCGGGGTTGGTCAACGTCGGTGCCCTTTAACACCGCCACCCGATACGCCAGCATCTGCACGGGAATCGCGTACAGGATGGGCGCCACGAACGGATCGACCGCTGGCAAGATGACCGTCTCCACCGCGATACCCTTCAGCTTCGCCGCACCCGCCGCATCGCTGAACACGATCACCTGACCGCCGCGCGCCGCTGCCTCTTGTAGGTTCGACGCCGTTTTTTCGAACAGCGGCCCCGACGGAGCGATGGCGATCACCGGCACCGCCGGATCGATCAGCGCGATCGGGCCGTGCTTCATCTCACCGGCGGCATATCCCTCGGCGTGGATGTAGCTGATTTCCTTCAGCTTCAGCGCACCCTCCATTGCAATCGGGAAGCAGTTGCCTCGCCCCAGGAACAGCACGTCGCGGGCCTTCGACACACGAAGCGCAATGGCATCCAACGCCGATCCATTCTCCAGGATTTCCGCCGCACGGCTCGGCACTTCCAGCAGCGCCGCCGTCATCGCGGCTTCCTGGTCGGCCGAGATCGCGCCGGTCGCGCGTCCCGCCGCCAGCGCGAGGCACGCCAGAACGGACAACTGAGCGGTGAACGCCTTGGTGCTGGCCACGCCGATTTCCGGCCCGGCAACGGTTTCCAGCACCGCGTCGCTTTCGCGCGCCATGGTGCTCTCCGGCACGTTCAGGATCGACAGCACCTGTTGGCCTTGCGCCCGCATGTAGCGCAGCGCGGCAAGCGTATCGGCCGTTTCCCCCGACTGCGACACCAGTAAACCCAGCCCACCAAGCGGCATCGGCGGCGCTCGGTAGCGGAACTCACTGGCCACATCGCCATCGGTCGGGATGCGGGCGATTGCCTCGAACCACCAGCGCCCGACGAGCCCGGCATAGAACGCGCTGCCGCACGCGCTCATGGTAATCCGGGAAACCTTCCGAAAATCGATTCCCAACTCCGGCAACGCCACAGAACGGCTGCCCGGGTTGATCATCTGGTGCAGTGTGTCGCCGATCACCGCAGGGTGCTCGTGGAGTTCCTTCTCCATAAAATGGCGGAAATTGCCTTTGCCGATCGCAGCGCCCGTCAGGCGGGTCAGCTTGATCTCGCGTTCGACCTGATTGCCGTCGATGTCGAAAAATCGGGCGCCCTTGCGATCCACCACCGTCCAGTCGCCGTCACGCAGATAGGCGATGCGGCGGGTCAATGGAGCCAACGCCAGCGCATCCGATCCGACGAACATCTCATCGTCACCGAAACCGATTGCCAGGGGCGCACCATGCTGGGCGCCGATGATCAGTTCGGGATGCCCGGCGAAGATCATCGCCAGGGCGTAGGCCCCCTCCAGGCGGCGCAGCGCGGCACCGGCTGCCTCAATGGGCGCCATGCCGCGCTTCAGGTTCAGATCGACAAGC
>JANXLQ010000203.1 GCA_025355085.1 Rhodopila sp. | reverse complement strand
CTGTTCATTGTTATTGCGACGAGCGTTTGCGACGCGGCAATCCAATTCAAAGCATGTGCGGTGGCAGATTGCCGCGTCGCAAATACTCCTCGCAATGACAACAATGCGTTTCCAGTCAACGTGAAAACGCTCCAGGGCCGTCAGTCAGCGAATTGCGAAGATACCCCGCAGTGAGGGCATATCTTATCATCTCACACCATCGGCCCAATGTTCCGGCCGTTCGGCCCCTTCTCGTCATGGTGCGCGAAGGCCTCCCATTTACGTCATTGTCCGAATTAGCATCCCGAGGCGTAAATCGCCGGCCTTCGCGCGCCATGACGAAAAGGGTTAGGACATAAGGCCGTTGGAATCAGATAAACCTCCGGTTCGCTCAGTGCTGCTGACAGGGAAGGTCGCAGTGTTTTCGTTCGCCGCCCTGCTTCTCGCCGGGGCGGCCATCCTGTGGACGTACCATCTCGATCTGTCGCGGCTGGTCGCGATCCGGCTGCTCGATCGATCCGGTCTCGGGCCAGTGACGCTGATGGTCGATCGGGTGAACATGTCCGAACTGCGGGCACGCGACATTAGCCTCTACGGGGGGAGCATCCGGATCGCCGGTCTCGCCCTGACCTACAACCCTCTCCGGCTGGTCGCCGGCGTTCTGGACCGGGCTGAAATCTCCGGACTTCAGATGACGATGGTTAAAGCCGGTGACGATATCACAGTTGGCGGCGTCCCGTTTCGCTCTGCCACATCGACCGGCGGAGCTGCCGCTACCGGCGAATTCAAGATCGGCGCGATCAGAATCGCCGGCGCGCATGTCGTGTTCGAAAGTGCGGGCGATCGCCTTGAAGCGATTTTTTCAACTGACTTCGCCCTTTCGGGAGCCGGCATCCGAAACGCCTCGGTCGCGGCAGACATCGCAATGCTGGTCACCGGCACGGCGCAATCGGCGCATATCGTAGTGCCGGACTTCGCCGTGTTGCCGGAGGGCGGCGGGGGAATGCGCTTGCGTTTCGATAAAATGACGATCCGCCCGAAAGACCTGTCTTGGACCGTGGTGGACCTAGGGGGAGAAATGGTGTGGGGGGTCGATCCGCTGGTGGCCAAGATCGGCTCCGGCCGTGTCGCCAGTACCCGCTCACCCCCCGCCCTTGTGCCGCTCGCCATCAGCGGCGATGCAGCCATGACCGGCTCCCGCATAGATTTCGCACTGCATGTCGAAGCGGAGGCCATCGGCAAGAACGCCAAAATCGCCATGCAGGCAACAGGCAGCCATGACCGAACATCCGGAATCGGGGCAACGGCCGTTACCGTCGCCCCGGTGATGTTTCGGGTCGGGGGTGTTCAACCCCGGGACTTCGTTCCCGCGCTTGGTGACGCGCTACCCCGTTTGGCCGGTTCCGTGGCGCTGGCGGGGGGCGTAACCTGGCGCGGCACCAGTGTGTCGCCCGCTCTCATTCTACAACTGGCCAACGGTGCCTTCGAACCAGAGAGCGCTCGGTTCAGTCAAATCCATGGAGACATCGAAGTCACAGGGCTCTGGCCGGTCACGACGGCGCCCGGTCAGGTGCTGAACGGGGTTGTGGAAGCCGGCGGCCTGGTGCCGGCCGATGCGGCGTTGACCTTTCATCTGCTGCCAAAGCCCGCCCTAAGTATCGAAAGTATCCGAATGGATTTTGCCGGCGGCCAGATAACGGCGGCCCCGTTTATCATCGGCCCCGCACGATCCAGTTTCGCAACGGTCATCGGTCTGAGGCAGATCGATCTCGGCGCGGTCCTGAAGCTAATCGGTGTCAACGGTCTCAGTGGGTCGGGTCACATCGATGGAGGCATTCCCGTGGCGATTTCGGGCGGTAAAATTGTGCTTCGCGAGGGAAAGCTCGCGGCAAGCGGACCCGGCGTGCTTCAGCTCCGAAGCGATGCGCTACCTGGCCAAATCACCGATGCGGGAGAATCCATGACACTGGCGCTACAGGCGCTGTCGGATTTTCATTACGATATATTGACTATGGATCTTGCTGAAAGTGCTACCGGAGACGGCACGATCGCCCTTAAAATACAAGGCCGCAACCCGGCGGTCCTTGATGGAAGACCGTTCAATCTCAATATAACGCTAGAAAGCAATTTCGACCGATTGATCGATATCGTTTACAGAAGCATGACGGTCACGCAGGAATTGTTGCGGCGAACCACAGGGAGTACGCAACAATGAACGTTCGATGGCTGCTGAACCTGTCCCCGTTGTTACCCCTCCTTGCCCTCTCCGCCGCTTGTTCGCCGACTGTGCGGCTACAGGCGCCGGCAGAGCCGATCACCATTAACCTCAATATCAAGCTCGACGCGGATGTGCGCCTTCGGGTCGAACAGAAGGCGAAACAAGATGTTGAAACCAAATCGATCTTTTGAGCTGACGGCGATGGATGCTGTCTATCTGCCGACCCGGCGGGGCCTCGCTGCCCTTGTGCTCGCGGGCGCCGGGATGTTCGTCGCGGGACCGTTCGCGGGCGCAAAGGCACAGTCCCGGATGCTCGATGTGCCGCGGGCTGCGGGAACTGTGGGAGAGCGCTACGATGGTTTTGCAGCCGCAAGAGGCGCTGCCTCATCGGACGTCGCGGCATTGGTGGCTGGGGTCAACGGGGAACGACGCGCGGTATATGCGCAGCGCGCACAAAGCGATAATGTGTCGATCGACGCTGTCGGCAGGATTTATGCGTTGGAGATCATGAAATCGGCGCCCCCGAAGACCTGGTTTCTATCCGAATCAGGTCAGTGGACCCAGAAATAGCCGGCACAAGATTTACGCCGGGCAGCCCGACACCGGCAGTAATACTAACGGCTTCGATATTGACGTAACGCCTATCGCCCTTGCATTGTCATGGTGCGCGAAGGCGCCGTTACATCGTCATGGTGCGCGAAGGCGCCGTTACATCGTCATGGTGCGCGAAGGCGCCGTTACATCGTCATGGTGCGCGAAGGCGCACCATCCA
>JANXLQ010000201.1 GCA_025355085.1 Rhodopila sp. | reverse complement strand
GACCACGGACGGCAACGTGCCCGGCCAGCGCCCTCACGATGAGAAATCTCCGTGGTCCTCCGTGATCCTCAGCCTTTCTCCGTGTTAAAAATCAATCGGTTGGTGCGAAAACAGCCACGCCAGTGGGGTGCGAATGTTGAAAACACGCGCTTGCTCGGCATCCATGCCCGACGTCCAGTTGAAGGCGCCCAGTTGGTCGCGGACGGATCGGTGAACGCCACGTTGACACCTTAGGGGGGAATAAATTCTTAAAATTCGTTACAATTAAGAGTTTTTACACAGCCCGAAAGGCCCACGACAAAAATGGCGTCCAGGACCGAAAATGCCCAATCGAAAACGGCTAAACAACAGCGACGAACCTTGACTTATTTCCTATATTAATCTAACATTCCAGGAATGGAAACCCCCTCCCCGCCGTATCCCGCCATCGATCTTTCCACGCACCTGTATTACCAGCTCGCATACACCCTCACCGGCCTGTTGCCGCCGCCGTTCGATAACTCGCCCGAAGCGCTGCGCATCAGAAACCATACCGCCATCGCCAAAGTGGCTGCACTGCTGCCGGTCAACGCCAATAAGGCCGATCTTGCCGCCCCATGCATCGCCGCTCGGACTCAGTCCGAGGATGTATTACGGCTGCTCCGTCAGCACGCCGATGACATCGGGTTGGTGATGCGGCTGAGCGCGCAACGGATCGATGGTGCGCACGTCGCTGTCCGTGCATGGACGTCTGATGCGGGTGCAGGCGGTGCGCCAGAAGCGGGCAGCGATCGAGGGCGCCGCGACCGAAGACGCCCGGGCTCTGCATATGGCCGAGCGGTCTATGCTGGCGGTGGCTGATCCGGATGCCAGACCACCGGAAGCACCACGGCCCGGATCGGCGCCAGCGGCTTGTGTGAAAGACAGAATTAAGAACAATGCCTCAGAAAATGGGACAAATTCTCAAGGTGCGGCTTTTGAGACGTGGATGAGCGAAAAACCCTGGAACCGGCGGTCCAAAGGATCGGGTAAAGCCGGTCTGCGTGAGGGTGTGCGCAAAGCGATGGCCGGATCGAGTTTGGCCAAATCGCGCTCGGGGGGCGGGAATTGCCTGCGAACAGTCACGAAAGTCCCGGCCGGGCGGTATGAGCCTTGGTTTGGCACGCGGCGGTGAAATCTCGCTGTTTCGTGTGCGGATGACTGCGGGCTGTCCGGGCTTGGCCGCGATCGGCACACGCGTCTCGGCGATCGATTGCTTCGAGGTCTCGTCCAGACAAACCACTGGACGATCCGGGTCGTGCGGCTTGTGATAGACCTCCAGTACGTCTTCCATCTTCGCGTTTCGGGGCGTCAGCTCCCGCTGACGAAACGCGGACATTGCCGCCACGAACGCGGCGTTGGCCGCTGGCGGAATGACAAATTGTTCTTTCAAGTGCGGTTTGAGAATATTTTTTTAGCGTCCGCCCGATCGTGTTGTCGATGACCCGGTCAACGATGTTTATTTCCACGACCTTGTCTTCCAGCAGACGCAACGTCCACCGGGCGCGCCCCTTTGGCGGTTCCGAACAGGCCAGCGCGATCATCTTGGCCTCGGCCGCGCTATCGAAGATGCGCTTCCTGGCCGAGTTGGGAGAGCGTTTCGGAGTCAACACAGCCCCGACGCCTTCTTCGACCAACTGCTGACGAACCTGCGCGACGGTGGAAAGGGCGGTGCTCAGCGCCGCCGCGATCCGGCTGTCGCTCCATGCTTCGCCAAGATCCGAGGCATCGGCCTTCAACAGGATGCGAGCCCGGGTTAATTTGCGCGCGGGATGCTTGCCACCGCGGATCAGGGTCTCCAACCGCTCTCGCTCTTCCGCGCTGAGCTTCACGACATACTTCTTTACGGCGATCTCTTTCCCGGCCACGAATCGGCTCCGTCATTACGTTGCGGAGCCATCGATTCGAAGGTTATGCTGACTGTCAAGGACGCAGGCCCGTAGGGGACTTGCACCCCCAAGATCAGTGCCATGCCTGGCACACGACGTGGATGGCGCGCCTTCGCCGCTTTACCAAAATGAGAACTGCTGATTCCCTGGCATACCGCGACGAGTGACCTGGACCACCCGGGCCATGACGATGGCAAAACGGCGCGTACCTGGTCAGGTAATATTTGGGAGACGCCTGAGTACCGGGCCCATTCAGCGCCCCTTAAACGCCGGAGCAGTCTTTTCGACGAAAGCGCGCGATGCTCCCTTATGATCTTCACTCTCGCGGCACCGCAGCATGCCGTAGGCTTCACTGTCGAGGGTCTGTGTCAGGCTTCCGGTATCGGCGGCGTTGAAGTTTCGTTTCATATACCGGAATGCCACCGACGGACCTTCGGCCAACTTCGTCGCCAGTGCCATTGTCTCGGCTGCAAGTGCGGCATCGGGGACCACGCGGTTGACCAGCCCCAGCGCATCCAGGCGCCGCGCATCGAGAACGTCCGACGTGAAATACAACTCCCGCGCCCGGGCCGGGCCGACTAACCGATTGAGGAACCAGGTGCCGCCGTAATCGCCGGAAAGACCGACCTTGACGAATGACGTCGTCAACCGCGCGGCTTCCCCGGCGATACGGAGATCGCAGGCCAGGGCGAGCGAGCACCCTGCCCCGGCCGCAACCCCGTTCAGCATGGCAATAGTCGGCTTCGGCATTTCATGCAGCAGGCGCGATGCCTCCATCGACGCCCGCAGTTCATCGGCTCTTTGTTCCGGCGTCTGATCGGTGCCGCGGGCAGCGGTCTCGGCCTGGACCCGCACATCGCCGCCGGCACAAAACGCACGGCCCGCGCCCGTGAGCACAACGCAGCGGACCGTTTCATCCGAGGCACAGGCCGTCAGTTCCACCAGAAGCGCACGCATCATGGTCCTGGTGAGAGCATTCAGCCGTTCGGGGCGATTGAGGGTCAACACCGCGACGCCTCTATCGCGACGGATCAGCAGTTCCTCGGTCATCGCGTCCTCCTTGATTTGGTCAGGGGCCTCAACCGGCCCCTTGTTACGTCTGCATCATTGCAGCCGGACCATGATGGTGTCGATATCGCGGCCTTCCTGCTGCCCCGGAAGCGCCAATGCTTGCCCACCATTCGGCCGGCCGATACGCTGTTTCCGGAAACGCCGGAGAATAACGCAATGCCCGCCACGCCGCATTTGGTGATCCGCAATGGCACCATCATCGATGGCTCCGGCGGGGAGCCGTTCCTGGCCGATGTCGCCATTTCCGGCGGACGGATCACCGGGGTCGGCACCGATCTTCCGAAGGGCGCCGACGAGATCGATGCGCGCGGCAAATTGGTTACGCCCGGCTTTGTCGATGTCCACACCCACTACGACGCGCAGGCAACCTGGAGTTCCCGCCTGTCGCCGTCATCCTGGAACGGTGTCACCACGGTTCTGCTCGGTAATTGCGGGGTTGGTTTCGCGCCCTGCCATCCGAACCAGCGGGACATGCTGGTCAAACTGATGGAGGGTGTCGAGGACATTCCCGAAGTGGTCCTGACCGAGGGCCTGCCCTGGAACTGGCATACTTTCCCCGACTTCCTGAATGCTCTCGACGCTCGGCAATACGACGTGGACATCGCTACGCAGGTGCCGCACGCCGCCCTGCGCGTCTATGTCATGGGGCAGCGTGGAGCGGACCGGGAACCGGCGACCGAACAGGATCGCCAACGCATGGCCGCGCTCACCGAAGAAGGCGTCCGGGCCGGGGCGCTTGGTTTCTCAACGTCCCGCACGCTTAATCACCGGACGTTGGACGGCAAGCATATTCCCACGCTGCGCGCCGAGGAAGCCGAACTCACTGCCATCGCCCAAGCCATGCGATCGGCCGGTTCGGGGTGGTTGCAGATCGTCTCCGACTTTGAGGACCAGGACGACGAATTCGGTTTGTTCCGCCGGCTGGCCGAAGTGTCGGGCCGCCCGGTGACGATGACCTTGCTGCAATCGCATACCAAACCGGATGGATGGCGCGACCTGTTGCGGCAGATCGAGGCGGCCAACGCCGCCGGGCTTTGCATGACCGGTCAGGTCCGGTCCCGCCCCACCAGCGTTTTATTGGGATTCGAACTGTCACAAAACCCGTTCATGGGGCGACCGAGCTACCGTGAGATCGCGGGCCTGCCGTTTGCGGAAAGGATGCAAAAGCTTCGGAATCCTGAATTTCGGGCCGCGGTAATCGCGGAACGATCCCGGGCGGGTGGACGCACTCAACGGGTCGAGCGCTGGGATGCGATGTTCCCGCTGGGTGACCCGCCGAACTACGAACCCGCACCTGAGCACAGCATCGCGGCGCATGCGGTGCGCGAGGGACGCTGTCCGGATGAGGTTGCCTACGACCTGCTGATGGACCGCGACGGCAAGGGTATCCTTTATCTTCCGGTCACCAACTATGCTGGCGGCAATCTGGACGCGGTGCGGGAAATGATCGCCCACCCCAACACATTGCTGGGTTTGGGCGATGGCGGCGCGCATGTCGGGATCATGTGCGATGCTACGGCGACCAGCTACACGCTGACGCACTGGACCCGCGAACGCGGGCGTGGCGAGACATTTCCGGTGGCGTGGGCGATCAAACGCCTTACTCACGACAACGCGGCGGCGATCGGACTGAACGATCGTGGATTGGTGCGGGTCGGGATGAAGGCGGACCTGAACGTGATCGACTACGACCGGCTTCTGCTTCGTAGCCCCGAAATTGTTTACGATCTGCCGGCGGGCGGCAAGCGGCTTGTGCAGCGCACCGACGGGTTTGATGCGACTATCGTGTCCGGGTCCGTGGTTTACCGGAATGGCGAGCCGACCGGTGCTTTGCCGGGACGCCTTGTTCGGGGGCCTCAGGTGCCGTGAGGGGCCATTTGGGTGAGCTGTCATGTGTGGTCGGCACCGGACGGAACGGGTGCGGACGAGGAAACTGCGGATACTATTGCCGCTCCGCTACGCTGCTGGGGATGACAGCGAACGGCGGGTAGTGGGTCAGTTTGGCGTTTGCCATCGTAATCACCTTACGCATCATAGTGCGCGAAGGCGCGTCACCATGGGTCGGAAGGCCCCTCCGTGTAATTTGCACGGTAAGAAACGAAAACTTGGACAGAATTCCTACGTTTTTGGACTAAAAGCGGGAATTTTGTTCCGAATCCGGCACGGACTGCCCGTTTATTGCGTGCAATCATGGCATGCAAGCTGGATTTGCCACGAAGTCGCCATCCCGGCCGGCGCATTGCACGCAGCAAACCGGGGGGTTAATGCGGGGGATGACATTGCACCCAATAAGCGGCAGACGCTGATCCTATCGGGAGAATTGGGTTACTGGGCGTCGCCAACCGTTCCCGGCAATATTGCGTCCAATACGCTACCTTACGTTTTTATATGGATGGGCGTTCTGACCCTAAAAGGACAGGCAGGGAGGACGAAAACAGCCTTGACGCCGGCTGCCTTGGCGATGCTGGCGGCTGCCGGTGCCGCATGGGGCGCAGCATCAATGATCGCCAATCCCATTCCATCACTGCGGGCTGCATCGAGCACACGCCTGAGGTCCGACACGTCGGCGGTTGCGACAACAGGCCCATGCTCCGGCCACGCTTCACCCCCACACCGTCGCGAACTTCTGCGGGTCGGTGTCGATTAGGACGACTCCAAGCCCAGCTTCGTAAGCTGCCTCCGCCGTTTGGACGGCCAAGGTGGTCTTGCCTGCACCGCCCTTTTGACTGAGGAAAGCAATTACTTTCATGACGCCTGGATGACATAGCGCAACCTGCGGACTTGCGCTGTCAACCATTGCTCCTTGCCGGTTGGCGTTCGCACGCCGTGCGCGTGCAGCTCCGCCGCGAAGGCTGCTTGCGCCTTTCGCTGCGGGGCTGCTCCAGGAGCCAGGATCCGCACTCTTCGTCTATCAGCGAGGAAAAGTGCCGATGGGCGTAGCGTCTGCTTTAGCTCATTTGGAGGCCCGAGCTACAGTTACCACGGAAGTCCGTTTTGCATCCTGCTATCCCAGTAGCGCCATGAGAACGTCGCTTCTTCGATCGGAAAAAAGGTCACATTCTTTTCTGCTTCGAAGTGCCTTTTCGCGAGGGTAACGTTGTCCTGGCGTACAAAGCCCAGGAAGCGCATTGACCAAGTTTCATTAATGACTGATGACGCTTCCAGAACTCGCCTAACCGGATTGAACCAGCGAGTCTCGCGAGCCGTGACGCGGTCAATCAATGGCTTCAGGCTCGCCGCCAATGTTACTTCGACGATTACGACATGACGCCGCTGAAAGTCGAGCGCAACAAAGTCCGGGCAGGTGCCTCCCTCGTTCATTTCCTTGTCAAAAGCGATGTTATATTGTGGAGCGAGGAATACTTTTCCATCAATCGTAAGAAAAGTTGCTATATCCTGTTCGTGCCCTACCGACATGGTGCTTGCGTCCTTAAGTGATTAATAGAAACGATCCTGGAACCAGGCCCGTAGTTTATGGCGCTTTCCGTTCGGTTTTGCAATAGGGGCCCAACACTACCGTGGCGAATTGTTCGTTTACCTCCCCGGAGCCATATCAGGCCTTCGGCCATGCCCATCGTAGGTGATGATGTGCTTGACACGACGGACGTTTTTTGACGAAACATTATACTCTTTCACGAACGTCCGTCGAAAGCTAAGGCGGCAGTTCATCGTTCCGATAGCGCTGGCTTACGAAGCGATTGTCTTATCCGTGTTGCCAGTTCTCTCTTTGCCACCATGATGGGCAGCAACAGTAACGGCCAATTCCCTGAGTTGATACCGCAATTCTTCGGGTGCCACCACCGCGACGGCTGTGCCCCACGTGACCAGGTGCCAGCACATCTCCTGCATGCCCCCAGCCCGGAAGCGGACCGTCAGCGAGCCGTCCGGCTCCGAGTTCAAGCTTTGCGAGGGATGAAACAACCAGCCGGCGGCATCCTCGGCGGCTTCCGGATCGAACCGCAACTCCACGTTGACGGGCTCTTCCTGGAATACTCCGAACGACTGCGCAGCGTAGGCCAAGAGCGAGAAATCCTCACGGCGAAAAAAGCCTCGGTCGAGGAGGTCGACGGAGATAATTCGGTCCAGCCGCCACAACCGCATCTCGGGCAATTCTTCCACGTGTGCGACGAGCCATCCGCGCCCACCGTAGAGGAGTCCGTAGGGACATAAGATACGAGTCATTGGCTCCTTGGCATCGCGGCCTGCGTAGCGGACCACGACGGGCTGCATGCTGAGGATCGCCCGGCGCAGTTTCGGCAGGACGTCGGCGGCCAGCATCGGCCGAGGTCCTGGCCGCATCGCCACACCCTCAGCTTCCATCAGTGCGGCGATGTCCGGCTCAGTGCGAAGCAGTGCGCCAGGCCGCATGACGACACGGAGCGTCGTCGATGCCTCCCGGAGCAGCGCCGCACGGTCGCCTTCGCCCCGAATATCGCATTCTCGCGCGCAGACCTCGATTGCGGCCACTGCTTCGGCACGGACCTCGACGAGGCCGACCAAGGCGCTCGCGGGTAACCACCAACGCCGCACGCGATCGTCGTCGTCCGCCCAATCCATCTGCGGAAACATGGCGGCCAATGAATCACGCAGCCGCTCCGCAGTTCGGCGACCGATATCAAGCTCAGTGGCCATCTCGTCGAGCGTTATGCCGGTGCGGGTTCCCGCCAGATGACGGGCGAGGCGAAATAGGCGTTCAGCTGGGGCATATCTCATGATGCTTGATCGCCGTTTCGATGTGATAGTAAGACCAGTTCGGTCCCGGAAAATAGACAAGTTTAGCTTTGCCCTATTGATGCGTCATCAGGTCGGATTGATAATCGCAGCCCGGGGCGTTGGTGACTACCCTTGGTGCTCTCGCGGCCCTACAATGCCGTCTGATTGAACGGCACCCACACGCGGCTGGCTCGCTTGGGCGCGTGCGATAGTAAACGACTGCCTTTTGCATCGATTTGATATTCCTATTTCTGCGGTCAAAGAGCGTGGACGAGAAAGGAATAGCAGGGGGATGCGACAAAACCGGACGTGCTCGTGTCGTGGGTCACCATTGTTCCGTTGCGCAACGCAGCGGACGGACACACCATTCCGGAAGACGCCCGGGAGCTTTTCATGGTCAACCACCATCTCACCAAGTCTCGCTATATGGCCGGGATCCAATGTCTGCGGCGGTTGTGGATCCTGGTCCATGAGCCCCGGGACTACGATGAGCCGCCCGCCTGCTCACCGCTCAACGTCGGCCAGGAGATCGGCCAGAGAGCGCATCTGTTGTTTCCCGGCGGCGTACTGGTCGTTGAAGAGCCGTGGCTGCATGCGGCGGCCGTGGCGCGCACCGCGGCGCTGATGCGGGATCCAAACGTTCGGGCGGTCTTCGAGGCAGCTTTCGCCGTCGGCAACGTCCGGGTTCGGGTGGACGTGCTGGAGCGCCGTCTCAGCGGGTGGGGATTGCTGGAGGTCAAGAGCAGCACGCGGGTCAAAGATCACTACCTGGACGACCTCGCGTTGCAGGTCCATGTCATCACGGGCGCTGGGGTGCCGCTTCAGGCGGTCGAAATGCTGCACGTCAACACCGGCTATATGCGCGGGCCCGGGGAGATTGACTGGCCGGCGTTCTTTGCCCGGGTAGATGTGGCAGACGACATTGCTTCCCGCCGCAATGAGGTTTCGGAACGACTGCCTGCCCTCCACGACTGCCTGGAGATGGGGAGCCTGCCGCATGCAGAGCCTGGCAGGCACTGCGGAAACCCATACGACTGTGAGTTCTGGGACCAATGCACTGCTGACAAGCCAACCGATTGGATTTCCTACCTGCCGCGGCTGACAGCCGCTCGTGCGAGCGATCTCAAGGCGCTCGGCATCATGGCGATCTCTGCCATCCCCATGGATTTTCCCCTGACGTCGAAACAGACGGTTATTCGTGACGCCACGCTCAGTGGACAACCTTTCATCGCTCCCGATCTGCCGCGGCTGCTGCATGGCTTTGGCCCGCCTGCCTGCTATCTGGACTTCGAGGCGATGATGCCGCCGATCCCGCTCTACGATGGCACCAAGCCGTATCAGATTTTGCCCTTTCAGTGGTCACTTCACGTGATGACATCAGATGGTTCGCTTACGCATCAGGGCTTCCTAGCCCGAGCAGACGAAGATCCACGGCGAACATTTGCCGAGACGCTGATTTCTGCCTTGGCAGATTCCGATGTGCCGATTATCGTCTATTCATCCTACGAGCAGACACGATTGAAAGAACTCGCAGGTCAGTTTCCTGATCTCGGCCCGGCACTCAGAGCCATTATCGATCGCCTTGTGGACCTGCTGCCTGTCGTGCGGGGCGCCGTCTATTTTCCGGAGTTCGCCTTCAGCAACTCGATCAAATCGGTGGCACCGGCGCTCTGCCGCGGCTTTAGCTACGACGATCTCGAAGATATCGCTGACGGCAGCGCCGCTGCGGGCGCGTTCGCTCAGATCGCATCCGGCCGGATCAGCGATCCATCAGAGGTTGTCCGGCTCAGGTCGGCGCTGCTGGCCTATTGTGAGCGCGATACCATGGCAATGGTGGTGGTGCATCGGGCTCTCATGCGGCTTACGAGAGATGTTTCACCAGACCGGCAAATCGAATGCGACCGCTTTTGACGGGCTCATAACCTCATATCGCTTCCAGGATGAGAAATCTGAACTGTGACAGAACCAACGGAGCCGACCGGATCAACCTGGCAGACCATGCACTGACCATTGCCGATTCCGAGTACATCGATAGGTGCCAAAGGCCTCTTGAGCCTTCGTCCAGACGAAGGGAAGTTATCTCCTTCTGATCGAGCGTGGTGGCCATGTCCTGAAATCCGCAAAACCAGGCTCGCCTTCTCAAACTGATAGTGGAATATTCAAGTGACTATTCATCAAAGGAGTTTTGCATGCCGGTTGGACAGTGCGACGTTGCAAAGGTCGGCATTTTCTGGCGTGTCCAAAGTGCCGGTGCTAAACCGGCCCTTCTCGTTGATTGCGTGCCGGTGATTGAGGCGGAGCGTTATGGGGACTTTCAAACTCACGGAGGCCACTACGAGTTCTGGTGCATGCTTGCCTCCTTGAGCGTGCTGCAAATTCGCCGGCAAGACCTCCCAGACGTCGCGAAATGGTCCGAATACGAGGAGTGGCCGCGGGGCCGGGTCGTATTCCACTTGCCAACCAAAAGGTTCGTCCTCTATGCAGACCGCAAGCTTCAGACTCCTGCGATGGTGGACTGCATCCGGCAACGTTTCTCTTTGTTGCCCGAACTCACCGACATCCGGAGTGATAACCACTATGTCAGCATCCGGTGATCTCCGCTTCTGCCAACCATCGGGAAGAAAAATACTTGGTGTTCTCGTGTTCTGCCTGTTCCATGTTCTCCGGCATTGGTGCATTTCATGGTCCAGATCTTACGAATCCCCTCATTTTTTCCATACCAGCTATAGCGTGAATACGGCACGGTTCCCTACAGCATGTTGAGTCTGGTGGATTAGGCCCCTATGGTCGTTCCGGCCCATCCGAACGGCGGATGGGCCGGGATTCTCCGCGGCTTTTTGTATTCCTGGTTCTATCTCCGTGGTGAAAATTACTTGCTTGCCGCCGATCGTAAACCTCCGGTCGAGCATGGTTTCGAACATCGCGGCCGGCAGCGGCACTCCGCCGGTCAGCAGATGCGTGAGTCCGGGAGGGCTTGTCCGGGCCACCTGTCGCGGCATGGGCTGGAACAGGTCGCCCGGACACGCCAGGATATGACTAAAACGCAACTAAACCAACCTGAACCAATTATATTTGGGTGGCGCCTACGTGCCAATCGTCATGGTTCGGGTTGTCCTTGCCGCCGAAGTCTGCTGCGAGAGGTAGCTTTGCCATGCGATGCGGCAAGAGCAGCGTATCAATTCAAAAATACCCGGTAGGAAATGACTATGGAAAACAGCCAGACTGAACCGTTGACGTCCAAGGACGCGCCGGGCCAAGCCTACCCTTTGTCGGGTATTACCGTCATCGACCTGTCCCACGTTTATAACGGTCCTTATGCAACGTTTCTGATGGCGATGGCGGGTGCGACCGTTATCAAGGTCGAACCCCACGGCGGCGAGCATCTGCGCAGCCGTGGCGATATGGGCGGCGCTGATTTGCCGTTCGCCATGCTGAACTCCAACAAGCAGGCTGTGACGCTGAATCTGAAAACCGAGCAGGGGAAAAACCTGCTTAAGGAGATGGTGGCGCGTGCGGATATTCTTGTCGAAAACTTCGCCCCCGGCGTTACCGACCGGCTGGGGATCGGGCCGGCGACACTGCTGGAGATCAATCCACGCCTGATTTACGGGTCCAGTTCCGGCTATGGCAAAACCGGGCCGTATCGGGATTACCCGGCGATGGATCTGGTCATGCAGGCGATGTCCGGGATCATGAGCATCACCGGTTATCCCGATCAGCCTCCGGTGAAGGCCGGCGCGGCGATGTGCGATTTCAGCGCGGGGATTCATCTCTACGCTGCAATCATGACGGCGCTGTATGAGCGTGAACGCACCGGCAAAGGCCGCGTTGTGGAAGTTTCGATGCAGGATGCGAGTTATGCCTCCATGGCGTCGAATTTGGGCATGCTGCATGCGCGAGGGGCCGCCGCACCGAGCAGGACGGGGAACCGCCATGGCGGGCTGGGGATATCGCCGTATAACGTTTACAAAACGACCGACGGCTATGTTGTTATCAACGCGCCGGGGGACCAGCATTTCCGGTCGATTTTGGATGTGATCGGCAGGCAGGACCTGAAGGCCGATCCGCGCTTTCTAACGCGATCCTCGCGCGTGGCGAACATGTTCGCGGTCGATGAGTTGCTTGAGTCCTGGACGTCGCAACACCCGAAGCAAGCGATTGCGGATCGAATGCTGGCGGCGGCGGTTCCCTGTGCGCCGGTGCGCGAATTGTCCGAGGTCATTGTGGACAAGAATATGCACGAGCGCGGGAGTCTCCAATGGTTCGACCATCCGGAGCTTGGCCGGGTGGTGCTGCCGCACAGCCCGCTTCGTTTCGAGGGCACGCCGCTGTTGCCGCTTCAGGCGAGCGCCCCGCTTGGTGCCGACAATCACCGGGTTTTCGGTGACTGGCTGGGTCACACCGATGAGGAGCTTGAGGAAATGACGCAGGCCGGGGTTATCTGATGCCAATGGCTCTATGTCCTAATCCGTCACAGTCATGGCGGGTGCAGGGCCGCATCTGCGCCTGACGATGCTGGTTCGTGCAACGATGGGATGGCGGGCCTACGCCTGCCATGACGAGAAGGGGCCGAATAGTCGAAACACTGGGCCAACTTAAATTAGTGTCGAGGCAATATTCTTGTGTCTCTTGCGTCATGGCCGGGCTTGGCCTTCACGCACGACTTTCCGGGGTAAATACGGCAAGTCGTGGGTGGCCGGGCCAAGCCCGGCCATGACAGAAAGAAAAAACCGACGCGGCCAAACCTTTCTTTAACGCTATCGTGCGAGGGCCTGGCATCCACATCTTCCTCTACGCAGCGCCTTGGGCCGGTTCCTATGCAACGCCTCCGGCCAGCCTCTGCGCAGCGCCTTGGGCCGGCTCCTATGCAACGCCTCCGGCCAGCCTCTACGCAGCGTCTTGGGCCGGCTCCTGGCAGCTCCTCCGGCCGGCCTTTACACAGCGCCTTGGGCCGCGCTTAAAACGTGCCGGTGGACAGGAAGCCGTCGAAATCCGAAAAATCGGACATGATTTTTTTGCCCACCAGTTCCTTCAGCGTTTCGGTTGTGCCGCCGCCCAGCGTGCCGTAGCGCGCGCCGCGATAGAAACGAGACACCGGATATTCGTCTGTGAACCCGTATCCTCCATGCACCTGGATGGCCTCGCTGGTGACCCGG
>JANXLQ010000184.1 GCA_025355085.1 Rhodopila sp. | reverse complement strand
GTAACACGACTTGACCTAACCGGCGCCTAACATCATGTTCCCGCCGAATCAACAGAACCAAGAGGCCTGATGTCAAAAGAAGACATGATCGAGTTCAGCGGTACGGTAATGGAGCTTCTGCCCAACGCCATGTTTCGTGTGAAATTGGATAACGAGCATTCCATCCTTGCCCACACCAGCGGCAAGATGCGTAAGAATCGCATTCGCGTGTTGGCAGGCGACCGGGTGAACGTGGAAATGACCCCATACGACCTTTCCAAAGGCCGCATCACCTTCCGCTTCAAGTAGCGCGCGAAACCCAGCGGGTGAATCCGCCCCCGCTGATCCTGGCTTCGTCCAGCCCGCGACGACTGATGCTGCTGAAGCAGATCGGCATCGTGCCGGATCAGGTTGTCTCCCCCAACATCGATGAGACTCCAGCGCGCGACGAGCCGCCGCGCCTGTATGCCGTCCGCATGGCGCGTGCCAAAGCGGCGGCGGTAAGGTCTTCCGATCATCTCGTGCTGGCCGCCGATACGGTTGTCGCCGCCGGCCGTCGCATTCTGCCCAAAGCCGAAACCGCAGCCGAGGTCCGCACCTGTCTGACGCTGCTGTCCGGCCGCCGCCACCGGGTGCTGACCGCGATCGTGCTAACCGCCCCGGACGGCCGCTCCACCGAACGCATGGTCGAAAGCGCCGTCACCTTCAACCGCCTCACCGATGCGCAAATCGACCGTTACGTCGCCACCCGCGAAGGTGAGGGCAAGGCCGGTGGCTATGCCATCAATGGCCACGCCGCCAGCTTCATCCGGTTCCTGTCCGGCAGCCATTCCGCTGTCGTCGGCCTGCCGCTGTTCGAGACCGCCCAGCTATTGCGCGCCTATAACTGGCAGGTGCCGTGAACGTCTCGATCCGCATCGCCACCACCCCCGGCGAGGCCCAAATCGCCGTCGTCGATGACAACCGTCTGTTGGATTTTTCGCTGTGGCGCCCCGGCGCGCCCGACGGTGTCGGCGACATCCACCAAGGCCGCGTCATCGCCCTGGTCCCCGGCATGGCCGGCGCGTTCGTCGCCCTAACGGATGCCGAGGGTTTTCTACCCGACAGCGAGGGCGCCAAAGGCCTAACCGCCGGCACCATCCTTACAGTCCGCATTACCCGCGCCGCCCAGGGCAACAAAGGTCCCCGCCTGACCGCCAGACTGGAAAACCCGGCCGCCGGCGGCTCGGTGGCATTGATCCGCCGCGGACCCGACCCAATCGTTCGGCTCGCCGCCCGTTACCCCAACGCCCGCATCCTGGTGGATGACCCCGGCCTGGCCGCGAACCTGCGCCAACGGGACCGCTCCCCGGTGGCTGATCGCGTCTCCGTCGTCTCATCCGTTTTCGACGACGACATCGCCGACGCCATCGACGCCCTGTCCCGTTCGGTTGTCGATGTCCCGGGTGGAGCCTGCCTGTCCATCTGGCCCACCCCCGCATTGGTCGCTATCGACGTGGATGCTGGCGGCGCCCTGGCCGGCGCCGGAGCGGCGCGTGGCCGGCATGAAACCATAAACCGAACGATCTTGCCTGCGTTGGCGGATCAGATCAGGCTGCGAAACCTGTCGGGCGCGATCGTCGTCGATCTGGCCGGCCTGTCGCCACGCAAGCGCGCCGCGATCGGGCCGGATTTTATCGCCGCCCTCGCAAACGACCCGCTCCGCCCTAAATTCCTCGGCTTCACCGCGCTCGGTCTGGCCGAAATCGTGCGCTCGCGGATTCACCCGCCGCTGCACGAGCTTCTGTCTGGACCTCTGGCCGCCGGGCTGGCCGCTTTACGGGCCGTCATGGCAGACTATAACCGCGACCCGCGCGCCATGCCCGCGGTACGGGCACATCCGGGCGTCGTGTCGGCCCTGCAAGCCGATCCGGCCGCCCTGCCCGACCTGCTTCGCCGCACCGGACGCGGCGCCACCTTAAGATCGGACCCATCCCTGCCGGCAACGGCCTGGGTTCTGGAGAAGGACCATGGCTAAACAACCATCCACCTGCCCCATTTGCAGCCGGCGATCCTCCGAAACACACCGGCCGTTCTGCACAGCGCGGTGTCAAGAAGTCGATCTCGGCCGCTGGTTGACCGGAGTTTACCGCGTTCCCGGCCCACCCGCCGAACTGGACGAAGACCCGCCCCCGTCCCCCGAGGCTGCCTGACCGCCGCTGAACCGGCAAAGTGGCAAACCGGCCTGTGTCGGCATGGCAAGCCGGCCTCCCATCGTCATAGTAAGCAAAGGCCTCCCATCGTCATGGTAGGCGAAGGCCTACCACCCACGTCTTTGACTGGATTGACAAAAAACGACGATACCGGCCAGCGTCGGCATCACGGGCAGCACAGCCGGCGTGTCGATGTCATCGAGCGTTGCTGCGACCACCATCTCCAACGTCATGTAACACTGGCATAGAGTCGACCTTCATCGGCACGCCGATCCCATGCATCCAATGACGCGGGTATCCGAAGAGCGGCGCGACTCGCCGCATGACGACACGCGTCTCCGTGCGACCACCCATCACCGGGCCTGAGAACACGCTCGGCGGCCAATACGAACCCGACAAATGCGTCATCGTTGACCAACGTATTGTCTTTTAGCTGCATAATGTCCGGAAGCGGCTTGATCCCCGTCCAGCCATAGGCTAATCACCCGGCTTCGCTGCGGTTCCACTGGTTCCGCGACGGTGTGCCCAGGTAGCTCAGTTGGTAGAGCATGCGACTGAAAATTGCAGTGTCGGTGGTTCGATTCCACTCCTGGGCACCATTTCCAACAGCGCAAAATCTCAAACATCGCCGACAGCGTTCTTCCGGGCCGGCGCAATACCGGCCCGTGGCGGTTGACGCTTACCGACCCGCCAAATCGTCCATGAAACTATCGATCAACGCATTCGTCCGCGCACTTTCATCGAGTTGCGGGAAATGACCGGTATCCGCGATGATCTCCACCCGCACCGCCGGAACACTGGATCTTACCATATCCAGAAAAGGCGATGATTGACCGTCGCGCATCGTCCGCCGTTCCCGTTTTTCATTGCTGAACGTCGTTTGCAACGCCATGACGGGGACGCGCAAACACGCCAGCGACGACGCGAAACGGCCGACATCGTAGCGTTGCAGGTCCATCAGCATTGTCTCGCCGACCGCTCGCGGCAGACGGTGCGCCCTGGCGACCACCGCGTCCACGACGGACCGATCGCTCTTGGCCGTGAACATGTCCAGGAACATGACCTCCTTCATCGCCGCGTAGCCATCCGGCGTGGCGAACCGTTCCTTCAACACCGCTTCCATCGCCGCAGCGAACTGGCTGCCGTCAACCAGGATCACGCCCGCTGTATGGTTCGGCGCCTGAAGGGCAGCTTCTGTCACCACCCGGCATCCCATGCTGTGCCCGGCCAGAACGGCGGGCGGCAGGTCCAGCGACCGCAGCAATTCGGCCACATCGGCGCCATACCGCTCTATCGAGCACTCCGCCGCCGACCCCGGACTTACCCCGTGGCCGCGCAGATCGACAGCGACCGTACGATGCCGCGGTGAAAGATGCGCTACCTGCGCGTCCCAATCCTCATGCGCACAGCCAAACCCATGGACGAAAACGATGGGCGGCAGTCCCTGCCCCGTCACGACGTGATTTATAAGTGGCATCTTCCGTTTCCTCTCGATGCGGCATTCACGCCGGCATGAACTCAGGACCGAAACATGCTACGACGATACGGTTCCGGCAACACTGTCCACGCGTTCGATCTACCGGGCAGGCAAGACCGGCACGCGGGTCCAGGCTGTTTCGAACAGCGATCTACCGGCCGGCCGGTCTTCTGGTTTCGAAACCGCCCGTTCCGAAACCGCCGGTTTCCAGTTCCCCCGTTTCCACGCGGCGTCCAAGAGCGGCTTGAGTTCCGAATCCCCCGGTCTCCGACTGCGTCCTATCGCCGGTCATCCCGCCCTCCGACGTCGTGTACAACGGCGTTTCCATCTTCGTCCCGCCGGGCCGCCACTCCGCCGCCTTCGGCAACACAAAATCAGGTGCCCGCTTAACGGCATCCGTGGCAACCGGCGGCACCGGGTCCGGCACCATTGTGCGTTGTTGCGGCATGTCCGCCCCTGGCATGCCAAAGGCCGGCAATCCGAAATTCTTATCCAGCATCATCGGCGCCATAGGAGTGTACCGAGGCGTTTCGTATGGCTGCACTCCGCCGTATTGCGGGGTTTGCGGGTTCGTCTGCACTTGCGCGATGGCCTGCGCCGAAACGGTCAGCCCTGCCGCCAATCCGAACGCCGCCGCGATCCGTGAAAGCCTCATCCTGCCTCTCCTGTCGGTGCAGAGGCGCGACGTGACGCGAATTTGGCAGCGAAATGCAAATCGCTCCTGCGTGAGACCCGCTAATTCTCAAAAATGTCCCGGCAGCTCTCCACCAGATAGGACCCCAACGCACGATAATCCGCCGACCGAGGGGCATTCGGCCGCCATGCCAGGCCAAGCGTCCGCCACGCCCCGGCACCGGCCAGCGGACGCAACACCAGACCGGTGCCCTCGGTAATCCCTGCCGCCACCGCAAGCTGTGGCAGCAGCGTGATCCCCAGCCCGTTCGCCACCATCTGCACCAGCGTATGCAGGCTGGTCGCGGCAAACCCGTCCTGGTCGCCCCGGTCGCCGGCCAGCAGCCCGCACACCGCCAGCGCCTGATCGCGCAGGCAGTGCCCGTCCTCCAATAACAACAGCCGTTCGGTCGCCAGTGCCGCGACCGGGATCGCATCCTCGCCCGCCAGGCGGTGGCTGGGCAGCAACGCGACCATAAACCCATCCCGCGCGACGGGCATCGTGTCGGCGCCCCCGCAATCGCAGGGGGTTGCCAACAGCAGCAGGTCCAGCCGGTTGGCGCTCAACCGGTCCACGAGGTTCGCCGTCGTGTCCTCGCGCAAATACAGTCTCAGGCGCGGAAACGCACTCCGCAGCGCCGGCATCAGCGTCGGCAGTAAGAACGGCCCTACCGTCGGGATCACCCCCAGCCGCAGCGGCCCCCCCATCGGTTCGCGTGCCGCCCGAGCCGCCTCGGAAACCGATTCCAACGAGGTTAGCGCGGTGCGCGCCCGCTCCACCAACTCCAAACCGAGCGGGGTGAAAACAACATGGCGGCCGGCGGCACGATCCAGGATGTGGCAGTCCAATTGCCGTTCCAACGCCAGCAACCCCGCCGACAACGTCGATTGCGTCACCGAGCAAAGCCGTGCCGCCCGGCCGAAATGCCGACTTTCGGCAAGTGCGACCAGATAGCGAAGCTGCTGCGGGCTGGGCAGAAGAGTCATCGTTAAATTCAATAAAAATATCTGATTTCATTGAATGGCACGAAGCTTCCGAAAAATCTACATCGGTGTCGAGACGCTTGGCCCCTACGTCCAAAGTGCCCGGCCTGATCGATGTAATTGGCCTGACTTACGTAACCGACAGCAGCGGCCTTCAATCTGGCACAGCGGCGATGGTGTTCCCAGTCGTCATGGCCCGGCTCGTCCGCTACGGGATTTCACGCCTCCCGAGGCGGGTCATCAGTTGGGCCGGGTCGTCATACCAACGGCCCAATATTTTGACCGTTCGGCCCCTTCTCGTCATGGCAGGCGATCGTAAACCCCTGGTTCGACACGGTTTCCGGCATGGGCTTTCTACAACGGCGAGCGATGCGTTAATCCGGTAGGCCATGTCCAGACCACCTATCGCAGTATAGTGCTGGAACAGGTGCCCCGGACAAGCCAGGATATGACAGAGCTACAACGACACCAACCTAAAGCAATATCATTGGGGTTGCGCCTTACATTGGCATGACGGGGGCCGTTTAGCGTGGGTCGGTCACCGGCTTTGCCTCCGCCGCGATCCACATATCCAGGCAACCCGCCCTGGCCCGCCGGTAAACCACCAGCCCATCGAATGACGCAATGGGCCGGTATCGAGTCCACGCCCGCGCGAACGCGGGGTCGGCAGCACTCAGGACGCTGATGTATTTCGTCGTCTCACGCGTATCGACCACGGCGATATCCGGGCATCCCGCAATGAAGTCGTGCGCCACCCAACGGGCGATCGGCCATTCCCGATCGGCCGTTGGGTCCATCCGGGCGCGCCAAACCTCACCCTTCAAAGCCCACATCGAATCGAAGCGCGACGCCCAGGAAACACCGGTTTCGTTCACCACCGGAAATCCGAGCGCGATCCACTCCGAAAACGCCAAATACGTCCGTGCATGTTCCGCTCGGAGGATCGCTTCAAGGCGGCTAACCGCCGTTTGCCTGGGCTCGACCGCGTCGATAACGTCCGGCTTCAGGCGCTGGATAGAGGACGCACAAAACAGCGTAACCGCGAAGAAGGCGGCGACGAGCGGCCAACGGATCGCCCACCGGCGTTGTGTCAGTTCTGTCGCCGTCCAAAGCAGCAGTGCCAAAACCGTCGTTACAGTAGCCGGCAGACGGTGATAGTACCAGTCTTTGCCATCAACGAAGCAAATCACGGTGCTGGTCGCAGCGAAAACCGTCAGCGTCAGCATCAGGCTGTAATCCGGCAGGCTGCGCCGGCGCAGCCACAGCAGGCCGATCGCCACCGCCTGACCGAAAATCAGCATCGCACTTTCGGTCAACAGCGCCAGGAACGGCACGTCGGTCGCGCCATAAAGCGCCAACGCCATGGGAACCGCGCGCCGCAAATAGGCCGGACAAAGAATCGCGACCAGCGCGGCATAAATAACCAGCGTTGTCGCGGCAGCGAACGGCATCACGCGCCAAGGTCGCAGTCCGCGCGTCAGGGCCAGACACTCCAGCACCGCGAACACCGCGCCGTAACGCGGTTTCAGCGCACATCCCAAGCCCGCGAGAGTGCCTGCGACCAGCCAGGAGACAATCGATCTCTGGTCGTCTCCTCCCGATCGGGCATCCACGGATCGGGCGAACAGCGCAAGGTACGGCAAAAACGCAGCGACCAGCAGGTGCTCCCGCTGCCCGAGATCGACGGCAGGCAGAATAAGCAACGCCGAACCGATCGCGGCGAATACCGGCAACGGCTGTCCGAAGATACCGCCCCGCGGGCGCAACAGCGCAGCGGTCCACCAGGCACATGCGAGGACGAACGCCACAAACACCGGCATCGCCACGTATTGAGCACCCACATCGAGCCATCGCGCGATTTCCAACGGGATCGCGGAGATCCAAACGATCAGCGGCGGGTTGACCTCGACCACATCGACATACAGTTCGCGCCCCGCCAGCCACCGGCGCGCCACGTATAACAGCCACGCGATATCGTCCTTCAGCGGTGACCGCAACGCGATAAACATCACCGCACCTAAGACCGACATCAGCAAAATCAAGCTGATAGCGGACACCAACGGCTTGGCTTGCACCCTGACCGGGCCAAGTGTTCGGGAAGAAGCTGAGGACATGGATGCTCGGCTGGGGCAGTTGACTGAAAAACGGGCGATTATCGCACGCTTTGTTGCCACACCGTTAGAGCCGAACCAAGTGTCTTAATAATGGCGCCTGTGTGCCAATGTTAAGATTGCGCGGCAAACCGCCAAAAACACCGTGATTAATCCTGCAACAGCGCCGCGATCCGTCGTTCGACCTGGGTTTGCGAGTACGGCTTCTCGACAAATCCGCTGCCGGGTAATGACGTAACCCCGGGATTTCGAAGCCCGCTGAAACCCGAGGTTAACAACACCGGCAGTACCGGGCGATTCGCATGGCACCATTCCGCCAGCCCCAATCCGTCCATTTTACCCGGCATACGGATATCGCTGAACACGATGCTGATATCGGCACCGGACTCGAGCGCCGCGATCGCCTCTGCGGCGGTGCCTGCTTCGAGGACGGCGTAACCTCGCCCCCGAAGATATTCGGAGATGGGCATTCGCACCATCGAATCGTCCTCGACAATGAGGACTGTATGGAGGTCGTTTTTTGCCACCCGATTCCACTTTCTGGTTTTACCGGCCGATTTGGATCCGAACCTGCCGAACTCCCGTCCATGCAGTTGCACCCTGCCGATGTTGCCTGTTCAAACGCGGTAACTCGATGTCGTCCCGTTAAACGCGGTAACGCGGTGCTCGTCCCGGAAAAGCATTCGCCGGCCCGGCAACTTCGCGTGAGATCATCGGTCCGGGATAGGTGCCCGCGCCCCCTCACCGGGCCAAACCGCCCCGGCTGGCCGATTCGCCCGGCCCGGTTTTCCGCGTCGGTTGAACCTGACGATATCGTCCAGAACGTGCTGGTCCCGTTTCGCCGCCTCGGCGCGTTCGATCGCCGCGCGTTCGTCGATCAGTTGCCCCACCGCCTCGGCAGTTGCACGCGCCGCCGCAACGGCCGCACGCGCCACGTCGCAACGGGATCGCAATGTCACGAGGTCGGCATCGGCCGTTCGCCGAAGATTTCGCACCGCGGTCTGCCGAGCCGCGAACATGTTCAGAAAGCGATATCCGTCTTCCACCGCATTCTCTGCCTCCCGATCGCGCCTGACCGCGTCGTTGAGCGACCCGATACGATTGATCGCCTCGGTCTCGGCCATAAGGCAGATACCCAAAGTCTGGCGGGCCGCTTCGACGTCCCGCAGGCGTATCGCGTGCAGGGACAGCAGGGGATCACGCGACATGCCGGCCCCAGCCGAGTGTGCAGCCGTGTGTGCAGCCGGGGCGAAAGCACGAACCGATCATGCGATCGGCCGCCGGACCAATCGGATACCGCAGGCAAGAAACGCAGCCACCCTATGCCCCCAGTGCCCGGTTCAAGCCGGCGAACGCGTCCGCCAATCCCGACCGGTCGCCGGGGGATTGGCGCAGGAAATCCTCGATCGCCGGCGTCAGGCGCAACGCCTCGTCCACCGCCGCATCGGCCCCGGCACGATAGGCGCCCAACCGTACCATATCGATCATGTCGCCGTGCAGCGACAGGATCGACCTTGCCCGCCTGACCGTCGCGGTCTGCGCCTCATTCAGACAAGAGCTGGCGGCACGGGACAGCGATCGCAGCACATCGATCGCCGGATAACGGCCGGTCTCGGCGATTTTGCGGTCCATGACGATATGACCGTCCAGGATCCCGCGTACCGCATCGGCCACCGGTTCGTTGTGGTCGTCGCCCTCGACCAATACCGTGAACAGGCCGGTGATATGCCCGGCCGAACCGTCCGGCTGCACCGGGCCGGGACCGGCGCGTTCCAGCAGGCGCGGCAATTCCGCGAAGACGCTGGGCGGATAACCGCGCGTTGCCGGAGGCTCCCCCAGCGACAACCCGATTTCCCGCAGCGCGAGGCAGAAACGGGTCACGCTGTCCATCAACAGTAATACGGACAGCCCCTGGTCGCGGAAATGTTCGGCGACGGTCATCGCGGTGTAAGCGCACTGGCGGCGCATCAGCGGCGGCGCGTCAGAGGTCGCGACAACCACGACCGACCGCGCCATCCCCTCCGGCCCAAGATCGTTCTCGATGAACTCCCGCACCTCCCGCCCTCGTTCGCCGACCAGGGCCAGGACCACAACGTCGCATGCCGTGCCCCTGGTCAGCATCGACAGCAACGTCGATTTGCCAACGCCCGACCCGGCAAACAAACCCAGCCGCTGGCCCTGGCGGCAGGTTGCGAAACAATTCAACGCCCGCACCCCCAGGTCGATCGGCGGACCCAGGCGAGCCCGAGTCGTTGCCTCGGGCGGCGAGATGCGGGTCGGGCGCGGCGTCGGCCCTCCAAACAGGATGCCCTGCCGATCCAACGGATTGCCCAGCGGATCGATCACCCGTCCCAGCCACGACTGCGCGACATCCAGCATGCCATGGTAACGGGTCTGCAATTCCGCCCGCGCCCCGAACGTCAGCCCGTCCAAGGCGCCAAACGCCATCGCCTGGACGGCCGTGTCGCGGAAACCCGTTACTTCCGCCGGAATGACCAGGCCGTCGCGGGCGTGCAACGCCAACCGGTCGCCGATGGCGGCCAAACCGGTCAGTCCTTCGACCTCCACGACCAAACCGAGCAGGTTGGTGACGGTGCCGCTGATTCGGGCGAGCGGGATGCGCCGGAGCAGAGCCTTACAGGCATCGACTCTTTCTACGAGATTAAGGTCTATCATTAAGACGTATAAATCCAATTAATAGTCATGTTCTGTATTCATTCGCGTTAAACCCCACTGTAAAATCCATAATTCGTAAAAAATACACTAACACGTTGAGTTTCTGGTGGATATAAACACGCTATGGTGGTAATCATTCATTCATCATTTGTTAAGGAGCAGCTTCATGCGCGTCCTTTTGGTCGAGGAAGATTTGATCGCGGCACGGGGTATTACCCAGTTGCTGAAAGCCGCCGGCGCTGTCGTGGACCAAACCGACAGCGGCGAGGACTCATTGGAGCTGTTGCGCCATTATGAGTACGACATCGTGCTGCTGGATATGGCGTTGCCCGACATAGAAGGGTTCGAAGTCGTGCGTCGCATGCGAATTGCACGCAACGACACCCCCGTCATGGTCATCTCCGGCCTCACCACCCCCCAGGCCCGGGTCAAGGCCCTAGGTCTTGGCGCCGACGACTTCATTACCAAACCGTATGACAAGGGCGAACTGCTGGCGCGGATGCAGGCCATCGTGCGGCGCAGCAAGGGGTTCAGCCAGCCCACCGTTCGCCTCGGCAGGCTGGAACTCAACCTCGACACGCGGGAGGTCACCATCGACAACCGCGATCTGCGCCTGACCGGGAAGGAGTATGCGATCCTGGAGCTGCTGGTTCTGCGCAAGGGGATGGTCCTGACCAAAGAAGCGTTCCTGAACCATCTTTACGGCGGAATGGATGAACCAGAGGTTAAAATCATTGACGTTTTTGTATGTAAACTCAGAAAAAAACTGAATCGCGCCGGTGCGGAAGGCATTATCGGCACGATTTGGGGGCGGGGGTATATGATCCGTGAATCCCCGGCGCAGGACCTGTTTGCCGCCGTCACCTACGAACCGGCCGCGGTCCCGAATTTGACCCCGGCCCCACCTGATCTGACTACCCGGCTGACCTAACTCCCGCCTGACCTGACAGGGCCGGATATTTGCCGTCAAACCGGCCGCTAATATCCGGCTTGACGACAGATATCCGGCCCCGGCCCTTGCGGGTAACCTGCTTGAGACGCGAGTATGGCGCGTCCAAGAAAAGTCACCCCAAGGGAAACCATGATCCCGCGTATAGAATTCGAACCGACCGCCCCCGCGCCGCTGGATGGCATCCGCGTGGTGGACCTTTCCAGACTCGTCGCCGGCAATATGGTCAGCCTGCAACTCGCCGACCAAGGCGCCGAGGTCATCAAGATCGAGGACCCCAAGATCGGCGATCCGCTGCGTGCGTGGCGGGTGAATGGCCTGTCGCTGCACTGGAAGGTGTACGCCCGCAACAAAAAGAGTCTGGCGATCAATCTGCGTCCGCAGGCCGGCCGGGATGCCTTGCTCGATCTGCTGGCCACCAGTCAGGTACTGATCGAGAACTACCGCCCCGGCACCCTGGAACAGATGGGCCTCGGCCCCGATGTTCTGCACGCCCGCAATCCCGGCCTCGTCATCGTCCGCATCACCGGCTTCGGCCAGGATGGCCCCTACCGGGACCGGCCGGGCTTCGGCACGCTGGTGGAGGCGATGTCCGGTTTCGCGGCCAAGAACGGTTACGGCGACCGTCCCCCGGTGCTGCCCCCCTTGGCGCTGGCCGACATGGTATCGGGCCTGTACGGCGCCTACGCCGTTATGGTCGCTATTAGAGTGGTGGAGCGTGGCGGCCCCGGCCAGATCATCGACCTCCCCCTCCTCGAACCCATGATTTCCGTGCTCGGTCCCGAGGCAGCCTCCTACCGCGTGTCGGGCGAGAAACCGGCACGCACCGGAAGCCGGTCGCTGACCACCTCCCCCCGCAACGTCTATGCCACCAGCGACGGCCGCTTCATCGCGATTTCCGCCTCCATCCAGGCGATGGCCGAACGCCTGTTCCGGGCGATCGGGCGACCGGATCTGATCGACGATCCCCGGTTCCGCACCAACACGGATCGGGTGCGCAATATCGACGCCTGCGACGGGATCGTCGCCGGCTGGATCGCCGCCCGCACGATGGCTGACAACATGGCGGTGTTCGAGGCGGCGGAGGTAACCGCAACCCCGATCTATGAGATCGACCAGTTGCTCGACGACCCCCACGTCCAGGCACGCGGCGTGATCGTGGAGGCACCCGACGAGGAAGCAGGGTCGGTGCTGATGCACAACATCATTCCGCGCCTGTCGGAAACGCCGGGTAAATTGCGGCTGCCGGCGCCGTCTTTGGGGCAGCACACCCGGACCATTTTGGAATCCATCGGCTACGACGCCGCACGCCTGGCCGCTCTGACGGCCGACGGCGTGATCAAGGAGGGTTGAGCATGCGCGACGATCTACCGGTTTGGCGGTCCCTGATGTTCGTCCCGGTGACGGCGGAGAAATTCGTCCGCACCGGTGCCGATAAGGGTGCCGACGCCATCATCCTGGATCTGGAGGACGCCGTTGCACCCTCTCAGAAAGAACACGCCCGCACCCTGATCGCCGCCGCCATCCCCGAGGTGTCCCGCAACGGCGCCGACGTGGTCGTGCGGGTGAACCGGCCGTGGCGCCTGCTGGTGCGCGATCTGGAGGCAGCCGTCATCCCGGGCGTAACCGCCATCATGCTGACCAAGGTCGATAGCCCCGAACATGTGCTCGCGTGTGCGGACATCGTGGCGGAACTGGAAGCCGAACGCGGCCTGCCCCCGGGTGGGATGAAATTCATCGCCCTGGTGGAAAACGCCGTCGGGTTCTTCCGGATCGAGCAAATCGCGAAGTCGCACCCCAGGGTCGTGGGCTTAAGCCTGGGATCGGAGGATTTCGCCGCCGATGTCGGCATGCAGTCGGAACCCGAGGGCCTGTTCTACCCCAAGCAGCAGGCGATCTTCGCGGCCCGTGCCGCCGGGATCATGCCGATGGGCTTCATCGGGTCCATCGCCGATTTCCGCGATCAGGACGCCTTCCGCGCCATCGTGCGCCGGTCCCGCCGCCTGGGGTTCATGTGCGCCAGCGCCGTGCATCCGCTGCAGGTGTCGGTGCTGAACGACGAATTCTCCCCCGATCCGGCCGAGGTGGAACGTGCGGAGAAGATGATCGCCGCCTATGACGACGCCTATGCCAGAGGTTTGGGCGCGGTCCAGTATGAAGGCGCGATGATCGACGTTCCGGTGGTGAACCGCGCGCGGTCGGTGGTGAAGCGGGCGGCGGCGCTGAAGGGACGATTGAAAACCTGAAGCACCTTTGCGCATACCGGTCTTGCACTCACGGATGAGTTGCAATGGCCCCCCGTATCGCTTAGGCGCTGACGGTAATCCCCCCCCTCCGGGAACGCTCCACCGCCCGCAATCAACGGGAATTCGGCATTTGGCGCGAACCAGCCAGCCCAAAGCAACGTATCCCACACCGTGAACGACCTCTGGCAAGCCCTGCTGCAAGACCGGGCCGGCGCTACGCTGGCAATCAGCCTGATTCTGGCCATCGGCGTCACCATCCACATTCTGTTGAAGAAGCGGGAGGTTCCATCCGCCGTCGGCTGGATCGGCCTGGTCTGGTTTGCTCCGGTGTTCGGCGCGACGATCTATCTGTTGTTCGGCGTCAACCGGGTCAAACGCCGAGCCCGTCTGTTCCGCACCCGGGACGGCAGCTCCGGCGAAACACCTGCCCGCCCCACCCGGGCGCTTGTTGGCGACATGGCCGCCCTTGGACGCGGCATCGGCCGCATCACCGCCCGGCCGCTGTTAAGCGGAACAACCGTCGAAACATTCCGCAACGGCGACGAGGCATACCCGTCCATGCTGGCAGCGATCGCAGCGGCGAAACGCAGCATCGGGCTGTCGTCTTATATCTTTCGCGACGACCGATCGGGCGCACATTTCATTGACGCCCTGGGCGACGCCAACGATCGCGGCGTAGCGGTGCGCGTGCTTATCGACGGGATCGGTGGCGGTTGGCTACGGTCGCCCGCTTATCATCGATTGCTCGGGAAGGGTGTCACCGCCGCACGCTTCATGCACTCTTTGCTGCCGTGGCGCATGCCCTTCATCAATCTCCGCAACCACAGAAAGCTGCTGGTGGTGGATGGCATGGTTGGCTTTACCGGCGGCATGAACATCGCCGATGAGAACGTGATGGCCTCAAATCCGGTAGCGCCTGTTCAGGACCTGCATTTCCGTATCGAGGGGCCGGTTGTCGGCCAGATGGGCGATGCTTTCGCGCAGGATTGGGCACTGGCGGCAAGTGAAGACCTTGAAGGCAACGCATGGTCGCCTTCGATTGCCCCCGGCCCGGGAGCGTTGGCGCGAGTGATCGACTCCGGGCCGGATGAGGATGTCGAAAAGGTCGAATTCGCCGTCCTCCAGGCCGTGTCCTGCGCCCGGGTCAGCATCATGGTCATGACGCCGTATTTCTTGCCCGACGAACGGCTGGTCACCGCCCTGTCCCTGGCCGCGATGCGCGGCGTGGCGGTCGATCTGGTGGTGCCGGAGGCAAGCAATCACCGGCTGGTCGATTGGGCGACTCGCGCCAACAGCCGGCCGTTGTTGTCCGACGGCGTGCGGATGTGGCTCAGCCCGCCCCCGTTCCAACATGCCAAGATCATGGCCGTCGATGGCGAATGGTGCCTGATCGGCAGTTGCAACTGGGACATCCGTTCTTTTCGCTTGAATTTTGAGCTCTGTATGGAGGTTTATGACCGCGAACTCGCTGCTCGGTTGACGTCTGTAATGACGGAAGCCCGCAGCACCGAACTGACCCTGACGGACCTGGATGCCCGATCTTTCCTGGTGCGTCTGCGCGATGCAGGCGCACGGCTGATGCTGCCCTACCTATGAACCCTTTCCGGCGGGGGACAGCCATGCAGACAGCATGGTTGTGCCGCGTCGAACTCGTAACCCATTTATAGAGCGCAATGATCAAACTCATCAGTTGGAATTTGCTCCGCCTCACCGGGGCGTCCGTTGACGATGTTGTCCGGTTGATCCGCCGGGAAGATCCCGACCTGCTGTTGATGCAGGAAGCAACGCATGAGATCGACGGGCTGGCCCGAATCGTCGGCGGCGAATTCCACCGGACGCTGATGCCCGGCCGTATCCACGGGCTGGCAGTCTGGAGCCCGATTCCCCTGGCGCTGAAGCCGGTGGTAATGGCGTTGCAGAACGGCGCGATGTTCAACCGGATTTGCCAGATCGTGGATTTAGGCTCCATCACCGTGGCTAACGTGCATCTGTCGCATGGGCAGATTCTGAACCGGCGGCAATTGCGGCGAATCGCCAAGGTGCTGCCGCATCGGGCGGCGGTGGTCGGGGATTACAATCTGATCGGACCGGCGCTGCTGCCGGGATTCCACGATGTCGGGCCGCGGGTGCATACGCACATCGCAGGCGACATGGTGCCGCTGCGGGTGGACCGGTGTTTGATCCGGGGCACGGTGTGCCTGGAGGCCAAGGCCCTGCTGCGGGAGACATCCGACCATCGGCCGATCGTAGTGCGGTTGAGCGCTGCCGCCCATGTGCGGGTGCCGGAGGTCGTGCTGGCCGCTGGCTAACGCCAGCAAAGTGAGTCAGTGGTGCCCACCACCGGACTCGAACCGGTACGTCGTTTCCAACTGCGGATTTTAAGTCCGCTGCGTCTACCATTCCGCCAGGCGGGCATCACCTGGGTCTTTTACCGGTGGTTGCGAAGCTAGACCAGAGGGATAACGGTGGACGTTCCGCATCGGTTAGGCCTCGTCATCACGGAAATAGGTTACGATGTCGCGGTGTCCCTCCAGGATATTAACGACTTCGAACGTGTCAGCTTTGTACCGGAAGAAGATCACGTAGTTTCGGAAAGCAAAACTTCGGATGTCGGGACGTAGCTCCGGGCGGGGGCGACCGAGCGTGGCGGATAGGGTTGCCAGCTTGCTACAGTGTTGGCGAAGGACGCCAACGAAGCGCTGGCCGATAACGAGATTTCCACTGGTCCGGGTGATATAGTCCAGGATGTCCGCCAGATCGCGGCGGGCGGACGCCAGATAGACGAGCTGGCGCACTCAGTAGCCGGCCTTCGCCAACTCCGCTGCCTTTGCGTCGAGTGCTGCTGTCAGGTCATCGTCGGTGCCGGGGTCGCCCTCTGCGATCGAGGCGTTGAGGGTATCGCGTAGCGCTTGTAGCTTGGCCTCGCGC
>JANXLQ010000177.1 GCA_025355085.1 Rhodopila sp. | reverse complement strand
GCCAGGGTCGGCGCATACCCGCCGAGGCGAACCTTAGACGCATCGCCCGTCGCCAGGGTCGGTGCATATCCGCCGAGACGAACCTTAGACGCATCGCCCGTCGCAAGGGTCGGTGCATACCCGCCGAGACGAACCTTGGACGCATCGGTCGTGGAGAGGGTCGGCGCATATCCGCCGAGACGAACCTTGGACGCATCGGCCGTCGCAAGGGCCGGTGCATATCCGCCGAGACGAACCTTAGACGCATCGCCCGTCGCAAGGGTCGGCGCATACCCGCCAAGACGAACCTTAGAAGCATCGGCTGTCGCAAGGGCCGGCGCATACCCGCCAAGACGGACTTTGCCAGAATCAATGGTGGAAACCAGAGCAGCGGAGTTCGTGAAAGTGGACATTGGCGTGACCCTTCTATGAATACGTTCTCAGTTGGCGAACCGCTCAGGAAGTTGTTGGCGATCCGTCGGTGGAGACACATTCACAGAATGAGAATTTATTATCGTTTTTTTGACGTTAAGTTAACGTGAAATCGTCGATGATTAGTCTATGAAGGCAAAATAATTTGAGATCATTAATTAGCGTCTAGTATCAGTTATACTTTAAAAGACGCTCAAATACTTGATAACGGTATCATGCCACGAAATAATTCCCAATAATTAGGAAATCGTATCGGACAGGTGCGGCCAATCCATAGCGCAAAAAGAAACTCGGCCGCCGCGGGGCGACCGAGTCTCAGAAATTACAAGCGTGAAAACGTTAATTCAGGCCGCAGTGCCGCCGATCGTTAACCCAGAAAGTTTGAGCGTTGGCTGGCCAACACCGACCGGAACCCCCTGCCCCCCCTTTCCGCACGTCCCGATCCCCGGGTCCAGCGCCATATCGTTGCCGATCATCTGCACCTTGGTCAGCGAATCCGGTCCGTTACCGATCAACGTCGCGCCTTTAACGGGTGCCGTGACCTTACCATCCTCAATCATGTACGCCTCGCTGGCCGAAAACACGAATTTGCCGGAGGTGATATCCACCTGACCACCGCCAAAATTAACGGCGTAAAGACCGCGTTTAACGGACCTGATCATCTCCTCCGGCGTGTGGGAGCCACCGAGCATGACGGTATTGGTCATGCGGGGCATCGGGGCGTGGGCGTAGGATTCACGCCGGCCGTTACCCGTCGCGCGCATCCCCATCAACCGCGCGTTCAGGCGGTCCTGCAGGTATCCAACCAGAATTCCATCCTCGATCAGCACGGTGCGGCTGGTCGGAGTGCCCTCGTCATCGACCGTCAGGCTGCCGCGGCGATCCGGCATCGTGCCGTCATCGACCACCGTGACTCCCGGCGAGGCAATTCGCTTGCCCATCAGATCGGAGAACGCCGACGTTTTCTTCCGGTTAAAGTCACCTTCCAGGCCGTGCCCGATCGCCTCGTGCAGCAGGATGCCCGGCCAGCCCGATCCCAAAACCACCGGCATCTCACCCGCCGGAGCCGGAATGCTGTCCAAATTGACCAACGCCTGACGCAGCGCCTCATCGACCGCGCCGCGCCAAGTGCTTTCTTGCGTGACAAAGTCATAAGAGAAGCGGCCGCCGGTGCCGTGACTGCCGGTTTCCCGCCGGCCGCCTTGCTCCACCACCAGCGACACATTCAGCCGCACCAAAGGCCGCAGGTCGGCAACACGGGTGCCGTCCGGGCGCATGATCTGCACCGCCTGCCACTCACCGCTGATGGAGGCCATCACCTGCTTGACGCGCGGGTCCTTGCCGCGGGCATAGGCGTCGATTTCCCCCAGCAGCGATGTGCGCGCCGAAAAATCCATCAACCGCAGCGGATTGGCGTCCGAATACAGGCGTGAATTCGTCGAGCGCGGCGGTTCCGCCGCAACACCCGAGTGTCCGGCGGTAATCGTGGACACCGTCGCTGCCGCGCGCTTTAGCGCCTCCTCGGAAATTTCACCGGAATGGGCATAACCGGTTGCCTCCCCCGCCACGGCGCGCAAACCAAAGCCCAGGCCCGAGTCAAAATTGGCGGACCGGATGTGGCCGTCGTCCAGGCTGATCGACTCGCTCTCCCGGTACTCCAGAAACAACTCCCCGTCGTCGCTGTTGCGAAGGGCTTTATCGATGATCCGGGCGGCAGCGGCCTGATCCAGCGCAGCGTCCGCACGCTCAAAAAACAGTTTATCGGTAGCGGCGATGGCGCTCATGGGGCGATCCTTCAATGTATATGAACAAACAGATGGTAGGTCCGGCAGCGTTTGACCACCAGTGCAGGATTGCGACCGGACAAAATCACGATTGCATCTCGTTGACGATTCGGGCGCTGGGTAGGACGACCCGAACCGTTGTGCCTTTACCCGGCTGGCTGACCAACTGAATCTGGCCGCCATGCGCGGTCACGATCGCGCGCGCCGTGAAAAGTCCCAGTCCCGCGCCTGGATACTGCCGCGAAAGCGAGGCATCCAACTGGGTGAACGGCTGAAACACCCGTTCGATCTCTGCTTCCGCTATCCCGATCCCGGTGTCCGTGATGGAGATGAGCAGATCGGTCGCCGCGCTGAGGCCCGCTTCCACGGTAACGCAGCCGCCGGGTCCAGTGAATTTTACCGCATTCGACAAAAGTTGTAACAACACCTCGGCGATCCGGCGCCCATCGCCGCGAAGTCTCGGCAGAGGGCCGTGCAGCGAAAGACCGATCGTCACCGACCCGGTCCGGGCAGCACCCTGAATCTGGCGCACCGCGATCTCGATGGCTCGGCCGACATCGACAATCTCCGCGTCAGGCTCAAACCGGCCGCTGTCGATCCTGGCGACATCCAGAATAAGGTTGATCAGCGACAGAAGCTGCTTGCCGGCGTCGTTGATCAGACCACTGAATTCCTTGACCAACTCTACCGGCACGATACCGCTTTCGCGTACCAGCGCATCCGAGAATCCGATGATGGCGTTCAGCGGCGTGCGCAGTTCGTGGCTCATGGTTGCCAGGAACCGCGATTTCGCCTGGTTGGCCGCCTCCGCCCGTTCCTTCGCCTGCCGCAGCTCCGTTTCCGTCTTCCGGATGTGGGTGATGTCGGTGAATGTGGTGATCCAGCCGCCCCCGGGGGCGGGGTTCGATTGCATGAACAGCAGCCGCCCCGACCGTGTTGTCATCTCCCGCCCGAACGGCTGGGTTCGATCCATCGCCAGAAGCCGGCGCGCCATCGGTCCCGCGTCTGCCGCCTCGCCGAAATGACCGAGCCGGACGAGCGTTGCGATAACTTCGGATTCGGCCTGCCCGGGGATCAGAATATCCGCCGGAAAATCCAGCAGTTCCGCCACCACCGGATTGCTCGTGACCAGCCGCCTGTCCGCACCCCAAAGTATAATGCCATGGCGGATATTGCCCAGCATGGTGGTCATGTCGGCGGCACGTTGACGCGATTCCGCCTCTGCCTGGATCAGCGCGGAGATATCGGTCACGACGCTGATATGGCCACCATCCGGCAGCGGCGCGGTGCGAATGTCGATCGTGGTGCCGTTCGGGCGCGCCCGGCGGCGGATATGCGGATGCGAGGAACTGAAGGCTAATTGGGTGGCGGCCAGTGCCTCGGCCTCGCCCTCGCCATACTCCCTGGCATTGGCACGCCGAAGAATGATCTCGGCGAGGGAGTCACCGATGAAAACCGGCGCATCGATCATCACCTCATTGTAGGCGTCATTGAACATCGTCACGCGGTGGTCGGGGCCGTAAACGCAAATCCCGTGCGGAACGTTCAGCAGGACCATATCCAACAGCCTGGCCCGCCGTTGCGCATCATCCTCGGCGCGGGCCTGCGGTGTGATGTCGTTGATCGCGATCGTGCAGCCACCGTCCGGCAGCGGGTCGAACATCACGTCAATCGATCGGCCGTCGGCCCGCTGCCGTCTGGTCGTCCAGGACGGTCCGAATGCGGCAGCACGCATCGAGTCTATGAAGCCGGCACTGTCCGGGCTGGCGTATTCTTCCCGCGTTTTCATCAGCGTCAGCATGGCGTCGAAAGAAAATCCCGAAGTCAGCCGGTCCGGCGGCAGGGCCAGCAAAGCGGCAAACCGTGGATTGGCCAGCAACAGCCGGCGCTGCGGGTCGAATACCGCCAGCCCGATCTGCAACGTGGTCAACGCACCAGCGGTCTGGGCGAGCGCACTTTCCGCATCCGCCCGAGCGGCCAGCAAGGCCGTGGTCTCAACCGCGCTGACAACGTAGCCGCCGTCCCCCATTGGCGTGTTGTAAAGATCGAAGCTGCGGCCGGCGAACGTACGGCGCCGCAGACGGCCTGGCCGGGTGCGGTCCGCTGCCATGACCGCCTTGACCTGGGCATCGGGATCGCCCGGCCCATAAACGCCGCGCAGTGCCGAGGCGCGCACTGCATCCTCAACCAGAGTTCCCGGCGGAAAAGCATCCAGCGGAAGCCCCAGAGACTCCCGGAATGCTCGGTTCATCACGACGATGCGGCCCTGAGGATCGACCACGCCGAGGCCGACCGGGATCGCGTCGAACACAGCCCCCAGCGAGACCGTCATCAATTCAGTCATGCCTCGGACGCCATGACGCGCGGACCAACCCCCCCGGACAGTCGGTGAAGCACAACCAGGACGACGGTCAGCAGGATCACCGCACCGCACTGATGCAGCGTCGCCACGCCCACCGGCACGACCAGCAGCAGCGTGGCGATGCCCAGAAGATATTGGCCGGCAACCGCGGTGGCCAGGCAGACCGACAGTTTTTTCGGCAGGTCCGAGTACCAGACCGCGACAGCCAGAATCGAGACCAGGATCAAGCTGAACGTCGCCAGCGCACGGTGGTCGAACTGCACCGCAGCGACATTTTCCGTCAGGTTGCGGACGAACGGTTGCAGCAAAGCGTAACCGTCCGGCACCAGCCGGCCATCCATCAGCGGGAACGTATTATAAGTCAGGCCGGCATGCAGGCCTGCCGTGAAACCACCGGCCAGGATCGTCAGGCTCAGGATGCCGAGGCTGGCGGTCGCAAGGCGGCGCAACAGCGGCGAATCCAGTTTTCCGAACTGGACAGGATACAGCGCGGTCAGCCCGGTCCAAACGATCGCCGCATACAGGATCAGGGCGAGCACCAGATGAACCACCAGGCGATAGGGCGAAACGGCGGTCGTTTCGGGCAGGAAGCCGGAGGCAACCATAAACCAGCCGACCGCGCCTTGCAGGCCGCCAATTATGAACAGCAGTCCCAGCCGGGGCAGCAGGCGGCGCTCTATCCGGCCGGTTGCCCCCAACCACAGCAGCGGCACCAAAAAGACCAGGCCGATCAGGCGCCCCCACAGGCGGTGGGTCCATTCCAGCCAAAAGATTTGTTTGAAGCCTGCGAGGCCGAAACCTTCATGCAGCAGGCTGTACTGGGGGATTTTCTGATACAGAGCGAACAGGCGGTTCCATTCCGCCTCGCCAGACGGCGGCAGCGCCCCCATCAATGGTGCCCACTCCATGATCGACAGGCCCGAACCGGTCAGCCGGGTGGCCCCGCCCAGCGCGATCATGACCATGATCATGGCGGCCACGGTGAACAGCCAAAGGGCAACCAAGCGGCGGCTTTGGCGCGTTGAGGCCCGATCCATGCGGGAGGCATCCGGAAAATTGTGGACGTCGAAGGGCATCATTTTACTATAGGCATGATCGAGGCATTAAAAAAGTGTTGCGACCGCCAGCGGGGATATTTCCGTCTGCCGGCGGGAATCCGCAGGCGGCGGCGGTTGGTGTGCCGGCACTCCGGCCGGCGCACTTCGAACGATCAGTGTATCAGCAGCAACGCATCGGCATGCCCAACGGTCGCGGGCTTGATCATACCGGCCGAAGCCACCCTTACCGAGTGCAGCGTGCCTTCGATCTCCCGACTCCAAAAATCGAGAAACTTGTGCAGCACCGGAAAGCGGGGTGCGATGTCCAGTTCCTGCCAGATATAGGATTGCAACAGGTTGGGGTGGTCCGGCAGGCGATACAGAATCTCAGCGGTGGTGATGCGATAATCTTGCAACTGCCGAACAAGGGTCATGGTTTTCCGGCTTCCTTTCAGAGCGCACATCCTCGCCTAAGCGTGTGCCGGTTTGCCCACGCCCGGCGGGATGACAGCATCATGTCGGATAAATTCCGGCTTATGCAACCATAAACACAAATTTTTCAATATCTTAGCACTCTCATGCAAAGAGTGCTGCCAAATGCTTGACAGCCGAACCAAGCAGGGTTAGATCGCTGGCACTCCCACACCGGGAGTGCTAACAATCGGCAGGATGCTCATCGGAGCGCCCGTGTCCGGTTGTGGCATCCGTTCAATCATTGACTGAGAACGAACTCAGGAGCTTTTAAACATGAGTTTCCGCCCCCTGCATGACCGGGTCGTTGTCCGGCGCCTGACCGCTGAGGAAAAGACTGCCGGCGGGATCATCATCCCCGACACCGC
>JANXLQ010000127.1 GCA_025355085.1 Rhodopila sp. | reverse complement strand
AGTTTGAACCATTTGCGGAACATGAGTTCGGTGTCCATGACCTCATGGAAGCCGGCCTGCATGATCTTGATGGTTGAAACGATCGCCGGCGGTCCGGGTTCGGTGTGACCATACCGCATCTGATAGTCGGCGTATTCCAGCGACAGACCGACAAACTCCGCCAGGGCAGGGGATACCAGCCCGAACCGCTGGCGGATGCGATCCCAGTCGGCATGTCCGAGGGATTGTAACAGAAAAGGCTCATCCGGGCCGGAGCGCATGCCCACTGCCTCGGCGATGGCCGGCCAGATATTGGGCCAGGAGAAGACATCGCCATTGGTGACGTTGAACGTTTCGTCGCGGGCAGCAGGCGCTTCCCCGGCCCAGGCAATTGCCCGAGCCAACAGATCGGCATCCACTGCCTGGCTGACGCGTTCGGCTCCGCCCGGATATGGCAGGATCGGGCCTCTTTCCCGCATCACTGCTGCATGGGCACCCAGGGCCGGTATCAGGTTCATCGCGCCGCCAATCGCCTCCCCGACGATCAGGACCGGGCGCAGGATAGTGAAATTCCAGGATTGCCCAGCCCTGGCGCCGCGCAGGTAGTCTTCCTGCGCCCAGTAGAAATTCGGCTGTTCGCGCATCTCCGACCGTCCCTCACGCGCGGGAACCGCCAGCGGCCGGACATGCACGCCGTAGGCTTTCGTCCCTTGCAGCAGCGTCACATGCTGTAATCCCGGCGCCGCCCGCATCAGGGGACCGATCAGATTCCGCAGCATCCGGCCGTTGGTGGCGATCTGCTGCTCGTTGCGCCAGCCTTCGACTAGGCCCGGCAACTCAAACAGCGCCGCATAAACGACGTGGGTTACGTCGCGCAGACTTTCGGCAACCGCCTGACAGGCTGCCGCGTCAGTCAGGTCCAGCGCAATATGCCGGGCGCCGATCTCGGGTGGGGCATGGCGCGAAACCGCGATAACGCCGGTGTCCGGCGCCCGGGTAAAATGCTTCAGCGCCGCGTAACCGACGAGACCCGTTGCCCCAGCCACCAGTACTGTTTTACGAATCATCGCCACCATCCCTCTTTGCACAAGGATATATCGGCTGCGTCAGGAAGGCCAATCGCCTGATCGGCATGGTGCCGATCCTGCGTGAAAGTGACGCCGCCAGATGGTATCAACGCATGCGCCAGACAGACCAATCCACCGGTTGGGTGTGGCGCACTGAAAGGACGCATCCTCCATCCTGATTGCCCTGGAAGACGACCAGATTGGCGCAAACGGCCCGAGCACTGGGCACGATCAGGCCGTCGAATTCAAGGAAATGCGCAGCGGCGGCGATGGCTTGGGTGGCCTCGTAGCCAAACCCCTGCCAGCGGGCCGGATCAACGCCCAACGGAACCAGGGCGGTCACATCCGCGAAACGCAACGTCCGGCTGGTTTGCGCTTTAACGCAGTGCATCTCGTGCATCAACCGGCTCGGCCAAACCGCTTCCAACGACAGGCGGAATCCGATCTCGGCCAGGGCGCCATCGCGTTCAAGACTGGTGTAAAGAACAGGACGGTCTTCGCCCGGAGACCAACGCCCCGGCGCGGTGGAACCCATCAAAGCATCCCGCCCGGCGCGGGTGACACGCCAGACATCGCCGAGGAAGACCTCGGTCGCCCGATCCTCCAGCGCATCGATCAAGGCGCTGTCGTGCGGGCGCATCGGTTAGGTGTAGGTGCCCTGGTCGAGGCTTTCGATCACCCCGAGAACATCTTCGGACTGCCCGGCCTGGATCAGGTCGATCGGGCGTTTGCCGTCCAGCAGCCGGTGGCGGGAATACAGCCACATCCGCGCTTCGTCCGGCGCATAGAATTCGGCCAACCGATCGATGACATACCGCAGGTCGGAGATCACAAGTTGCGTCTTCGGATGCGGCAGCGCCTTACCGGACATCCAGCGCGACACCGTCGCCGGCGAAACGGCGGCAATGTTCGCAACGTCCGCACCCCGCAATCCGCCGGAGGCTTTGATATTTTCCAAAACACTGACCATGGCGCTTTCCATAACGGACAAGCCTTAATGAGAAGTTAACCCCCCCTCATATAATCCACGATTTCATAAAAAACAATCATGAAAACAAAACGTCAATCGCTATTCCGCCGCGGCAGGCAACTGCCAGGCGCCCCGTTTGGGAACCGGTAGCCCCAGGTTCTCCCGCAGGGTCGCGCCGGTGTATTCCTTGCGGTACAGGCCGCGCCGCTGCAATTCGGGCACCACGAACCGGACAAAATCCTCGAAACTGCCAGGTATGTGGGTGCCGGCGATCACGTAGCCGTCGCAGGCGCGTTCGGTGAACCAATGTTCCAGCCGGTCGGCGATGTCCTTGCCGCTGCCGACGATGGCCTCCCTCGGGCGGCCACGGCGGGTGACTTCCAGGAAGTCGCGCACCGTCGGGTTGTGGCCGATCACCTGCATCACCCGGTCGCGCATGGCCTGCATGCCGGACATGCCGCCGAGTTCCTCCGTGCTGAACGCCTCGTCCATGCCCTTGGTCTTAAAGTCGAAGTTCAGCGCCTCGGACAGCAGCGACAGGCCATCGACTTCTTTATACAGCGAGTCGATCACCGCCATTTTGTCCTCGGCTTCGGACCGGGTTTCCGCCACCACCGGATAGGCAATCGTATTGACGGTCATCAGGTCGGGATCGCGACCGAGCCGCGCGACTTCGGCCTTCAGTTCCGCGTATTGCCGCTTACCTTCCTTCAGGTCCGTATAGGCGACAAACACCGTCTCCGCCCATCGTGCCGAGAACGTTTTGCCCCGAGCGCTGGCGCCGGCCTGGATCACGACCGGATGGCCCTGCGGGCTGCGCGGCACGGTGAACGTCCCCGATGAATTCAGAAATTTTCCTTTATACTCCAGGCGATGCACCTTCGCCGGATCGGCGAACAGGCCGCTTTTCTTGTCAATGATCAGCGCGCCGTCTTCCCAGCCGTCCCAGCAGTTCAGCACGATCTCCATGAACTCATCGGCGCGGTCATACCGAAGGTCGTGCTCCATGTGCGCCACGCGGCCCATGTTGTGCGCCTCGGCGTCGTTGACCGAGGTCACCACGTTCCACGCCGCGCGGCCGCCCAGCATGTGGTCCACGGTTTGGAACCGGCGGGCGACATCGAACGGTTCGTAATAAGTGGTGGACGCGGTCGATCCGATGCCGAGATACTTCGTGCCGAAGCCCATCGCCATCATTGTCGCGACCGGATCGATCTTGACCACGCGGACGCCGTTCGCCACGACCTCGGCCGGATTGCCGCCGTAGATGTCGGGCATCGCCAACCGGTCGTCGAAAAAGGCGAGCTGGAACTTTCCTTCCTCCAGCACCTGGCCGATCTTCTGATAATACGCGGCGGAGGTGAAGTCGGAGCGGGCATCAGGATGCCGCCACGCGCTCGCCAGCGTGGTGCAGTTCTGGGCTTGCAGGAAACCCACCATGACCATCTGCCGCATCTCGTTCCGTCTCCTGTCTGCCGCGCGCTTCACGGTGGCGCGAACTGGCGGTAGTTTGGACCGTATGGCGGCATTGTCCAGTTCGTGCTTGCTGCCGGGCCGCTTTAATCTGCGTTGGCTCGGTGCAAGCGGCGCGCATCGCCAAACAACGCCCGCGAACCCGTTCGATCACCGAACCCCAGCCCGCCCCGGGCCATGCAACGCCACCGCATCGAACGAATCGCGGACAAGGACGGCCCGCCAAGCCGCCTCGGCCTTAGAATTGGTAACGCCGCAGTCCGCCATCGACCGGGATCACCGTGCCTGTGATGTAACGTGCGAGCGGCGAGGCAAGCCACACCGCCATGACGGCCAGATCTTCCGGCTCCCCCCAGAACCGCACCGGGATTTCGGTTTCCGCGAATGTCTTGCGGTAATCGGGCGGATAGTTGCGAAGAATCTGCTCGCTCATGATCCGGCCGGGCGGGATGGAGTTGATCGTGATGCCGTATTGCCCGACCTCGCGCGACAGGCCCTTGGCCCAGGCGTGAATGCCCGCCTTGGCGGCGAACGCGCCATTCAGGTGTTCGGGTTCGCTCTTGCCGGTAATGTTGATGATGCGGCCCCATTTCTGCTCGATCATCTTCGGCAGCAATGCATGCGTAAGCTGACGGGGCCGCGTGAAGTTCAGCGTCATTGCCTCCGTCCAGCGTTCCTCCGGCGCATCGATCGGCAGCACGCGGCTGCCGCCTGCATTGTTCACCAGGATGTCGATGTGCCCGACCGCCGCCAAGGCCGCACCGCCGAGGTGAGCGGCGGCGTCTTCGTCCATCACGTCCTGCTTAACCAGGATGGGCCGAGGGTGCTGCGCGGCTTCAACTTCGTCAGCCATAGCCTCCAACAGTTCGATCCGGCGAGCTGCCGCCACCACCTGCACACCCTCCGCCGCCAGCGCCTTCGCGATCGCGCGGCCGATGCCCATGCTGGCACCGGTGACCAGGGCGGTTTTCCCCTTAAGCTGTAGGTCCATGTGGCGGTTCCATCTTGCGTGATGGCCAGCGTCATAGACCACGGCGGTATTTTTGTCATCGCAGACGCGCCGCGACATGCCGATCTGCCAATTCGGCGCCCCGTGTTCGGCGCCCCGTGTTCGGCGATCATCGACGCCGCCGCGATACCACCGGTGCGCGGGTCCGACGATTGCTCGGCGCAACCAGGGCGTGCGAGGCCTTGAACGCGTTCATCGGCATCCGCCTGCCGCGCTGTTGTCGTCTGGCCGACCGGTAATCCACAGTTCAGGTGTCGGAATACTTTACACATTGAAAAATTCCGCAAAACTCAAAAGTTGTAACTATGTAATATCTAACAATGTTTTCCAATGGCACGGTAATTGCTTACAATTTTAAGTTGTGACACAGCTCGACCGGTACGTTGATCCAACCATCCGCAGCGAGCGTGAAACCTAGGGGTATGACCATGCGTAAACTTATCTTGGCTGGCGTAGCGGCAATGACGTTGGGTGCGGCAAGCGCACACGCCGATACGATCCTGGTTAACGGCGATTTCGAGAACGCCTTCACCGGCTGGACCAACACCGGCGACGTGGCGATCTACGACAGCAGCTCCTATGGCCGCTTGTCCGGGGGTGATACCACCACCAATTCTTTCGCCACCTTCGGCAGGACCGACGTGTCATCCAACGGCGTATTGTCGCAGACCATCGCGACTGACGTCGGACAGATCTATAACCTGTCCTTCAGCTATGGGGCCGTCGGGCCTGACGCGAGTTTTACTGCCGCGATGCAGTCGATCTCTGTTGCAATCGACGGTGTCACCCAGTTCGGGACTTCGGCGTTTTCGACCAACAACCTGGGGGCCGCACTGGCCGATTACACGTTCAGCTTCACCGCAGGCGCTGGAACTAGCACGCTCATCACCTTCTCGGATACGAGCGCAACCACCGCCGAGA